>JBCBBB010000017.1:0-32660 GCA_038532095.1 Pseudomonadota bacterium | reverse complement strand
ACAATCACCTGATCGCTGGCCGTGCCTTGCCGCGTATCAACATCGACATTCGAGAAAAAGCCAAGGGCGCGGATACGCTCTGCCGCGTTTCGGATTTCACGCGGGTTGAACGGGTCGCCTTCCACGGTGTCGAACTGGCGGCGCACCACGCGGTCCAGCGTCGTTTGGTTGCCTTCGATATCGATGCGCTGCACGAAAACACGCGGTCCGCGCACGATGGCGAAGTTCACATCAAGGGTCAGGTCCCGGTCGTTGCGCGTCACCTGCGGATCGACACGGGCAAAGTCGAACCCCTGCCGCGTCGCCAGGCGCTCAAGACGGGTGATCTGTTCTTCGATCACACTGGGCGACCAGGTCTGACCGCTGCGCAGGCGCAGTGCGCTCCGGTACTCTGCCAGGTTCATCGTCGGGAAGTCACTCGAAACCGAGACGTCGCCCACGTTGAAGCTCTGACCTTCGCGCAGATTGAACGTGACAAAGGTCGCATCCCGCTCGCGGGAGACGCGGGTGGTCACGTCCAGAACCTGAAAATCGACGTAACCGCGCGAGCGATAGAAATCGGTCAGAAGCTGGCGGTCAAAGGCGATCCGTTCCGGCACGAACGTGTCGCGCCCGATGATCTGACGGAAAATGCTGGCTTGCTTGGTGTCGACGACGCGTCGCAAGCGACGGTCGGAAAACACCCGGTTGCCGACAAAGCTGACACGCTCGTTCTCGACAACCCGCGCTTCGCTGATCTCAAAGACCACATCCACGCGGTTGTCAGACCGCCGGATGATCCGTGGCGTCGCCGTGGCCGAGAGGCGCGCTTGTGCGGCGTAGAACTCGGCGATTGTATTGGCATCGGCTTCTGCCTGCTGCGCCGAGTAAACCCGACGCGGGCTGAGCGTGATCAGCGGCAGGATTTGTTCGTCATCGATCCGCCGGTTGCCTTCGATATTGATGCGGTTGACCGTGGGGCGTTCAACAACCGTGACGGCAAGCCCGCCACCGCCGGGTCGGATATCCACCGTCTCGAACAGGCCCGAGGCCATGATGCGCTGCACGGCATCGTTGATGTCGTCATTGCTGACCGCTTGTCCGGGCTCAAATTCCATCAGGCGGATGACGGTCGCGTCGGGGATGCGCACATTTCCGTCGACCGAAATCGCACCGACACGGGTCTGCGCCTCGGCCATCGACATGACAAGTACCGACATCAGGACAAACAAACCGCCCCGGAAACTCAAAGAACCCCACCGCTTCATCTGCCCGTCCCAATTTTTTTCAATTAAAAATTGGTTACTGGGATTCTCATAAGGTGTCAAAACGCCAAACGCCCGCCAGAGCGGGCGCCAGGGACAGATTTTGTCGAGACCTCAGATCAGAGGGAGGCGAGGTAGGCCGCTAGGTAAAGTGCGCCGCCCAGAGCCAAGCCGACAAAGACGCGATCAAGGTTCAGCTGCACCAGCAACTGAAGTCCGTCATATCCTTTCCTCAAGACTGTCATCTGTCCAAAATCCTAACTGATGGTGCGATCAGCATAGCCAAGGATTGTGTCTGAAATTGGGCGCAGCACAGGTTCTAGCGTGGAACCGCACGCGAATCTTGTGGTCAATTGTCAGGGGCAGATCAGATCGTTGCCAACCGAAAAGACCATCAGCGACAGCATAAGCGTCAACCCGCCGACCATCAGGTATTTCAGCGCCCGATCGCTGGGCGGACGACCGGTGATGGCCTCAAAGGCGTAAAACACCAGATGCCCGCCATCGAGCACCGGGATGGGGAAGAGGTTGATCAGCCCGACCGCTGTCGACAGAAGCGCGATAAAATAGATGAAGTTGAAAGCGCCCTGGCTCGCCGCCTGCCCGCTGGTCTCTGCGATGCCGATGGGGCCCGACAGGTTGCAGGTGGAAATCTCACCCACGATCATGTGGTAAAGACCAGAAATCGAAGACGTGATGATGAACCGGATCTGATCGATCCCGTAATACGCCGCTTCGCCGACCGACGGCATGGTGGAGGCCGGCTCAAACGCCAGACCACCGGACAGCCCGATCAGCCACCGGGTCTCGAACCCGCCATCGGAGAGCGGCAGATCGCGCCGCGCCGGGGTAAGGCTCACCTGCCGGGTGTTGCCATCGCGCCAGATGTCCAGCGTCAGTTCACGCCCGTCAGATGCCCCGACAACGTCGCGCAATTGTTCAAAGTCAAAGATCTCGGCGCCGTCGACAGCGGTGATCACGTCGCCTTCGACCAGCCCGGCTTCATCGGCTGCCCAGTTCGGGGTGACGGTCGACACATAGATCGGATAAAGCCACGGGCCCGGCACTTCCAGTTCCTGACCCTCCCGCTCAACGAGATAGGTCAGTTCGTGCTTGGCTGTCAGGTTGCGGGCAAAGGTGGTGAACTCTTCCGTGGCCGGAACCGGCTCACCTTCGACTTCCAGGATCACATCGCCCGCCTGAAGCCCCGCCACGGGCGCATCGGGCAGGCTGCGCAACTCATCCACCGTGATCGGGTCCGCAGCGACGCCACGATACATAATGAGCGCCACGAAAATCAGGAAGGACAGGATGAAGTTGAACACCGGGCCCGCCGCAACGGTCAGCGTGCGCGCCCAAAGCGGGGCGCCATGCATTGTGTGACGCCGTTCATCGTCCGAGAGCGCCTCCATCACCTCGTCATCCTTGTCAGAGGCCGCGCCCGCATCGCCCAGAAATTTCACGAACCCACCGAAAGGCAGCGCCGCGATTTGCCATTTGGTGCCGTATTTATCGACCCGGCTCGCCAGGACAGGCCCGAACCCGATCGAGAACACCTCTGCCTTGATGCCGGTCCAACGCCCGACGATGTAATGGCCGTATTCGTGGATCGCCACGATCACGGACAAGGCCAGCACAAAGAATGCGATGGTCCAGATGATGTTGCCGAAAACCGGTATCAGCCCTGCAATATCCACGCGCGCCTCACGCTTTGACGATAATTTCTTGTGCCCTTACCCGGGCCAACTGGTCTGCCTCACGCACGGATTCAAGGGTAATCGCGGCATTTGCAAGGCTATCTCCCGACATAAGTTCGATCACCTTGGCGACAACATCCGCCATCACCGTAAATCCGATCCGCCCTTCAATAAACCCATCAAGTGCGCTTTCCTTGGCCGCGTTGAATGCCGCACCGCTGAGGCCACCGGTTTCCATCACATGGCGCGCGAGGCCAAGCGCGGGATAGCGCACCGGGTCCGGGGCGCGGAAGGTGAACTGACCGATCTTTGCCAGATCAAGCCGCTCCACCGGAAGGGCTTTCCGCTTTGGATAATGCAGCGCATAGCCGATGGCGTGGCGCATATCGGGTGGTCCGACATGGGCGATCAACCCGCCATCACTGTGCCCGACCAACGCGTGGATCAGGCTTTCGGGGTGAATGATGGTCTCAATCCGATCCGGCGATATCCCGAAATACTCTTTTGTTTCAATCAGCTCCAACGCCTTGTTGAACATGCTGGCGCTGTCGATGGTGATGCGCTGACCCATGTCCCAGTTCGGGTGCGAAGATGCCTCCGCACAGGTGGCGGCGGCGAGCCTGTCCAGCGGCCAATCCCGGAACGCCCCGCCGGACGCGGTGATGATCACCCGCTCGACGCTTGCGATATCTTCCCCCTGCAAGGCCTGAAACACCGCCGAATGCTCACTGTCAACCGGCAGCACACGGGCGTTGTTCTGTCGTGCGGTCTCCATCAACAAAGGACCTGCCGTGACAAGGCTTTCCTTATTAGCCAGCGCCAGCGTCGCACCCTGTTCCAGCGCTTTCAGCCCGGGCGGCAACCCGGCCGCGCCCACAATGGCCGACATGACCCATTCGGCAGGCCGTTCCGCCGCTTCGATCAGCGCGCTCTCTCCTGCGGCGACCTCCACGCTGGAGCCTGCCAGCGCGTCTTTCAAGTCTGCAAAGCACTCCTCAAAGGCCGTCACGGCGACCTCGGCTTCAAAGGTCCGCGCCGCCTCTGCCAGTGCCTTGATGTTGCGCCCACCGGTCAGCGCCACGACATCGAAGGCCGCCCGCTCGCGCCCGATCAGATCGAGCGTGTTCTGCCCGATAGAGCCGGTCGCTCCAAAGATGCTGACCCGGCGCGTCACAGCGGCACCGGTGGAAAGTCGATGATCTGCCCCACGATCAGCAGGAAAAGCGAGGCACCCAGCATGGAATCGAACCGGTCGAACATGCCGCCATGCCCGGGCAGGATCGACGAACTGTCCTTTATCCCGACAGTGCGCTTCAAGGCGCTTTCCGCCACATCCCCCATCTGACCGGCAATCGCGATGGCAACGGAAATCCCGATGATTTCAACGCCGGCAGTACCGTTCAGCATGTAAATCAAGCCGATGAGCGCCGCCCCCAGCCATCCGGCCAAGGTTCCTGACCATGTCTTCTTCGGGCTGACCTTCGGCCAGAACTTGGGGCCCCCGATCACGCGACCCGCGAAATATCCCAAAACGTCTGAGACGATGACCACGAGCGCCAGCCACAGCATCCAAAGAAACCCAAACTCTTCGCGCAGCACAAAAAGGCCGAGACCGGCAATCAGGATCGCAGTGGAGAAGACGGCGAAACGCACGCGATAGACCTCCAACCGCGCCACACCGATCAATGCGGGCAGAAACACCAGCGGCAAGACAAGCCCGGTGGGAAGGACCGCAAGCGCCACCATGATGACGGCGGACAGGGCGCCAAGGGGCACCGCAAGACGCGCGGCACCCACCATGCGGGCCACTTCCCAGACCATGATGCCAACGATTGCCGAGACAAGGAACTTGAACGGCACACCGCCGATCCACATCAGCCACAGGCCAAGTGCGGCAGCCAAACCACCGGAGAGTAAACGCTGGGACAGGTCCCCCCATTTGCCAGACGTCGCAGGCTCGGATGTCATGCGGTTTTCACCGTCTTGTTGGACTTCGTCTGTCTCCAATACCTCAGCGGGGCGGTCAAGGCGAGCGGGCAGAATGTCCCCCCAATGCAGCCTCCGGCCAGCGGCGCCGCGCAGTCAGTCATTATCTTTGATTTCAGAAGCTTAACCGGGCACGGCCCCGAAACGGCGATCCCGTGCGGCAAACCCTGACAACACCTTGGCAAACTCGTCCCGTGTGAAGTCGGGCCAGAGCGTGTCGATGAACTCGTATTCCGAATAGGCCGATTGCCAGAGCAGGAAGTTTGAGATCCGCGCCTCCCCACTGGTGCGAATGACCAGATCGGGGTCCGGCAGAACATAGGTATCGAGGAAGCGCGCCAACGTTTCCGCATCGACCTTTTCCGGATCGATCCGGCCAGCCGCCACTTCCCGCGAGAGGCGCTTTGTGGCCCGTGCCACTTCATCCCGACCGCCGTAGTTCAAGGCAACGGTCAGGTGCACCATGTCGTTGTCGCAGGTGAGCAGTTCCAACTCATCCATCAGCGCGACCAATGTTTCATCCAGCCGAATGCGGTCGCCAATGAACCGCACGCGCACCCCGCTTTGCACCAGACGCTTGGTCTCAGACGTGAGGTACCGTTTGAAAAGTTTCATCAGACCGGACACCTCGGTTTGCGTCCGCTTCCAGTTTTCCGTCGAAAAGGCGAATATCGTCAGATACTTCACCCCTAGATCGGGACAGGCTTCGACGATTTCGCGCACCCGACGCGCACCAGCGTGGTGGCCGAACAGTCGCGGCTTGCCGCGCGCCTGCGCCCAACGCCCGTTGCCATCCATGATGATCGCCACATGCTCTGGCGCCACGCCTTGTGTTTTATCAAGCACCTAACCGTCTCCTAAGACCTGCGCCCCACTCGCACGTTACACCTGCATTATTTCTTCTTGCTTACCATCGAGCGCCTGATCGACTTTTTCGATCGAAGCATCGGTCAGTTCCTGGACGGCCGTCTCCCAGAATTTCTGGTCGTCTTCGCTCATGCCCTCGGACTTGGCCTTCTTGATCTGGTCCATACCGTCGCGCCGAACATTGCGCACCGCGACCCGCGCGTTTTCGGCATATTGCCCGGCCACCTTGGTCAGTTCCCGGCGGCGTTCTTCGTTCAAGTCCGGGATCGGCAACATGATGATTGTGCCGTTTAGTTGAGGATTGATACCCAACCCACTCTCCCGAATGGCTTTTTCGGCAACACCCACCAGCGATTTGTCCCAGATGTTGACAGTCACCATACGCGGCTCCGGCACATTCACCGTCCCGATCTGATTGATCGGGGTTGGTGCGCCATAGGCTTCGACCATGATCGGCTCCAACATGGAGGCGGACGCGCGCCCGGTCCGGAGGGATGCGAAATCGGTCCGGAGGCTCGCCAAAGCCCCTTCCATCCGTCTTTCGAGATCATCCAAGTCGAGTTCAAATTCGTCCGCCATACCCGTCCGCTCGCCGTCGTCTCTCCGGGCTTTGTCCCGGTTTCGGCTTCTATATCTTGAGTTTGTGGCGATTGTATAGAGCGCGCGTGGCGGGGATGTGCAGCATAGACCCGAGTGTTTGATCAGGGCATCAGGTGGATCTCACAATAAAAACACTCCTTTGGGGGATGTTGGGCAATTTCTGTGCAGGTTGATCCCCGTTGCGCCTCGCCTCCCGTCACCGGACGGGCTGTTGACCGGTTCGAAACGCCCGGCGGGCATCTTGCCCCACGAACGTTCCCTGTCGCTGGCCTTACACCCAAGCGGCATGCCAAGACCAAGACAGACCGACCCCGAAAGGGGCACCGTTTCGCGAAGAGACCGGGCACCCACCGGTCGAGGTTTATCGGATGTCGCCCTGACGTGCCCGTCAGTTTCCTTAAGACGATCCTGAAACGATCCAAACCGCCTGCCCGTATATCATCGGCGCGGGCCGGTTCGCTTGGCGTGACCCTAATCGCTACGGTTCTGGCCCCGGATTATTGCGCGCCTTCGGCGCACACAATGTTTTGCGTCTGCCTCCGGCAGCCGCGGTTATGCGTATTTTTGAAGAGATGAAGAGGGCTTTCTTCCTGGCACAAATACGGCGGGGAGTCTCTCGGAGAGAGACGGGGCGGAGCCCCTAAAATAAAAGATGGCGTGCGCCGAAGGCGCGCAATTTGATAATCTCCGGTTCGTCCCGCAAAGCCGCCCTTACACGTCGGGCATGAAGCCCGATGGATCGCCTAACCTTTGACGATCGTATACGTGCCCTCACCGCCAAGGATGCCCTTGAAACCGCCCGGCTCATCCAGCGAGAAAACAATGATCGGCAGTTTGTTGTCGCGCGCCAAAGCAATGGCCGAGGCGTCCATGACTTTCAGGTTCTTTTGCAGCACCTCGTCATAGGTCACGGTGTCAAAGCGCTTGGCATCCGCGTGTTCGCGCGGGTCCTTGTCATAGACCCCATCGGTGCCGTTCTTGCCCATGAAGATCACCTCGCACGACATCTCGGACGCGCGCAGCGTCGCCGCCGTGTCGGTGGTGAAATACGGGTTGCCGGTGCCCGCCGCAAAGATGCAGACCCGTTTCTTCTCAAGGTGACGCACCGCGCGGCGGCGGATATAGGGCTCACAGACCTGATCCATCGGGATGGCACTGATCACCCGCGTATAGACGCCCAGCCCTTCCAACGCGGCCTGCATGCCAAGCGCGTTCATCACGGTCGCCAGCATCCCCATGTAATCGGCCGTCGTCCGCTCCATCCCCTGCGCTGAGCCCTGTAGCCCGCGAAAGATGTTGCCGCCGCCGATCACCATGCAGACCTCGACGCCGAGATCGTGCACCGCCTTCACCTCCTGCGCGATCCGCTCAACGGTCGGCGGGTGGAGGCCATAGCCCTGATCGCCCATCAGCGCCTCGCCCGAAATCTTGAGAAGCACCCTTTTGTAAGCGGTCGCTGGCGTGTCGTTCATGGGGGCCCCTCTGCGCGTTTTGCAAACGCCGCGAAAATGTCGGAAAACGCCGGGAACTGCAACGAGGAAGCCATGGGGTTCAGCCTGAAATCGCTTAACCGGGAGCAACACGTCCTCCTTGCGGGCCCGACGGCGAGCGGGAAGTCCGCGCTGGCGATGGAGATCGCGGCGGCGCAGAACCGGGTGATCGTGAATGCCGACGCGCTTCAGGTGTTTTCCGATTGGCGCGTTCTGACCGCGCGGCCCACTGAGAAGGACGAAGCCGCCCTGCCCCATGCACTCTACGGCCATGTGCCGGGGACGGAGAGCTATTCCGTGGGCCACTGGCTCCGCGATGTCGCGCCGCTTTTGTCGCGCCCCTCGGTCATCGTCGGCGGCACCGGTCTCTATTTCACTGCGCTCACGGACGGCTTGGCCGAAATCCCGGCAACACCGGATCACGTGCGCGCCACCGCCATGGCGCGGATCGCTGCCGATGGCGCAGATGCCCTGCTCGGCGAACTGGACAACAAGACCGCGGCGCGGATTGACCGGCAAAACCCGATGCGCATTCAACGCGCCTGGGAGGTTCTGACCGCCACGGGGCGCGGATTGGCCGACTGGCAAGATGAAACCGGCCCGCCGTTGCTTGCGCTGGCGCATGCGCAACCGCTGCTGATCGACGCACCGAAGGACTGGCTGACGCCCCGGATCGAACAACGCTTCGACCTGATGCTGGAGCAGGGCGCGCTGGAGGAAGCCCGTACCAATGCTCCCACGTGGTTACCCGATCAGCCCTCCGCCAAAGCCATCGGCGCGGCTGAATTGATTGCGCATGTGCGGGGCGAGATGTCGCTTGATGACGCGCGCGAGGCCTCAATCATCGCCACGCGGCAATACGCCAAACGCCAGCGTAGCTGGTTCCGCGCGCGGATGAAGGGGTGGTTCGTCGTTGATACGCGTTCATTCGCGGATTAGCGTTAGCCTATCTGGTATGTTCCTTGAGTGAGTTACGCATGAGTCTCAAACATCGATTTACGAAGCGCGCAACTTCACTGACTTTCCTTCTCTTTGCGTGCTTTCCATCCATCATTTGCGCCAATACCGATGTCCTGAGTCAGTTCAACAAGATCGGTCGGATCGGGCTAGGCTTTGCTTTTGTGGACGACACTGCGGTCCTCTCAAAACCGCTGCCTCTCACGGTGGCGGACAAGACACTACCGCTTGCCCTGCCCAAATTTCCAGATGCCTGCTTTTCATCGCCCGGTGTCACCTCAGTGAGCGGCATCAAAGTCACAGATGCCTCGCAGGTTTTGCAGAACACTTATGTGATCGGGCTAGCCGGAGGATTGCTGGAGGTTCACTGCGGCACCGAACGCGTTATCACGTTTCCTGTACTCCAAGTCTATTTCGAGGACGCATGGAAGCGTTTCATGAACCCAAAGGACCACATCACGAATGCATTCCTTGAGGAGAATCTGCTGCTGCTCATGGAACGCATTGAGGGGTTCGACCATGTTGTAGAGCGCAGCGAGCGAGGCGGTCTCGACTTCATGGAGCACGGACCATTGTCTTTCGGGGTCCGGACATTTGAAGGGACGCCGCACGCGCTTTATTTCATGCGCTTTTCTCTAGAAACCTTTAGAGATGAGGTTTTTGAGATCCTGTCCGAGCTCGGATGCAATGCAACCAAAACCAACGACAGGAAAACCAACGATCCGGCTCTACTCATCGATGGCGGCGCCATCGACCCCTCTGCCATACTCGGGGAAGCGCGCGGCATGCTTGCTGTGGCGCAATCTCTGGTTATCGTGAAGCTCAGTCATGGGACGTACCTTCTGGAAGACGCGCAATCGCGACATTCCGGCAAGGGTGCGATACCATTTTCTGCAAGAGCCATTGCGGCCGACCTGAACCCGTCGTCTTGCAAACGACCTAGACACTGGGCGCGATGACGGCATTCTGCCCGAGCAGTTTTGGAACTGGCTTTGTATCGATGGACCTGTGGCGAGCTGCCGCATGCCAGCCCTTCAAGCGCGTTCTAGCTCTCTTCCTGAACGTAACCAACGGGAGCGAATAACATGTTCAAAGGCCTCGCAATTTCCATGACCTTGATCATCGCAGGTATGGTCGGACTGCCAATGCTGATCCTGCAAGCGGTCTGATCGCGCAGATCGGTTTTCCAAGGCGGGCCCCGCGCCCGTCTTACCCCTCTCAAACATCGATCAAACGCTGCCCCGTGGCAAAGACCTGCGTCCATGGGATCACGCTGAATGACGCCCTGAGACCCGTCGACCAGAACGGGTCTTCCCGAACCAACTTCTCCGCTGCGGCCTGATCCGCGACATCCACGATCCAAAGACCATCGCGCCCCGAACCGTCCGGGTCCTTCAATGGTCCGGCCGCTTCGATCCGGTCTGCATTGCGCTCCAGAAAGGCCAGATGCGCCGCCATGTGCCGGGCGCGAATGTCGGGCTCTGCGTCGCTTGCGTCTTCGAACAGGATGATGAACTTCATGGGGCGTCCTCGCTCTGCCAAAGCCCCAACATGGCACGGCTGATCTGCAGATTGTGCAAGCAAATTGACCGCTCTATTCTGCAAAAATGCAGGATTATGATTGGAATGACCTGAAGGTCCTTCTGGCGCTTCACCGGCACGGCACACTGGCTGAGACCGCGCGACAGCTTCGCGTGAATGAAACAACCGTTGCGCGCCGTCTGAAACGGTTGGAGACCGCGTTGCAACTCACCTTGTTTCGGAAGACGGAGGCTGGACGCTATGCTTTGACCGGCGCGGCAGAGGGCAGTCTTGCCCATGCCGAACGCGTGGAGCGAGAGACGCTTCGCCTGGCCACGCAGCTCTCGCACTCAACCGCACAGGTTGCGGGCACCGTACGGATCAGCTCGGTTCCGTTTCTGATCAACAGTGTCCTGATACCCGCTTCACCCGCGCTGGCCAGTCAGCACCCCGAGGTGTCGGTCGAACTGGTCCCCGAGCCCCGCAACATCGATCTGACCAAACGGGAGGCCGATCTGGCGGTCCGGTTCTCACGCCCCGCGCAAGGTGGTCTTGCGGTCAAAGTCCGGAAGATCGCGACGCTCTGCTTCGATCTTTACGTCGCCCGGGCACAGGCCCTTGATGACCCGAATGAGTTGCCCTGGATTGGCTATGCGGAGGATGTGACCTCCCTTCCGCAGGCGCGTTGGACATCGGCGCTCCGGGCGCGTGCAAAGGGCCTTGAGAGCAACACAAAGGTCAGCGACCTGACATCAGCCCTGGCCGCCGCCGCTGCGGGCAGCGGTATCGCCATACTGCCGTCCCACGTCGCCGATGCCGACAACCGCCTGTGCAAGTACACAGTGTCGTTCCAACTGCCGACGATGGAACGTGACCTTTGGATGCTGACCCATGTCGATCAGATCGACCGCCCGGCCATCCGTGCGGCGCAGGACTGGGTGCAATCGGTCTTTGCCTGACCCGGTTCAATTCGCCTTCAGATAGGCCACGAGGATGTCACGCGCCGCTTGCAGGTCGCTTTTCTCGATCATCTCGGTGACGGTGTGGATGTACCGGGTGCCGACCACGATCCCGACGGCGCGCGCGCCGGCCGCGGCTTGCTGGGCGGCGGCGCCATCCTGCCCGCCGGAGCGGAGCATCGTGCGCTGGTAGGGGATCTTCTTCTTCTCGGCAATCGCGGCAATCTCGGCCACCAGCGCCTTGTCGGCAATGAACGATCCATCCCGCAGATGCAGGCCGAAGCCCTTGCCCTGCTCGGTCGTCCGGTCCTGCTCCGGCACGCCGGGCGTGTCGCAGGAGAGCGTGACGTCAATGCCGATCCCGATATCGGGCTTCACCTTGTAAGAGGCCGTGCGCGCGCCGCGCAGCCCAACCTCCTCCTGCGTGGTGAAGACCACGTGGATTTCCGCCTTGGTCTTGGACTTGCCCAGACCCCGGATCGCCTCGATCCCGAGCCAGCAGGCAATGCGGTTGTCGAGCGCCTTGGAGACAACCTTTTCGCCCATCTCCAGAAACGGCTCGTCCATCACCACCATATCGCCGACATTCACCACCTCTTTGGCCTTGGCGCCCAACCCGGTGTCGACGAAGAACTCATGCGGCTCTGGCACCTTCTTGCGATCCGCCGCGCTGGCGATGTGCACCGGGCGACCGCCGGGGTTCATCACTGCTTTCAGATCGCCCGTCTCGGTACAGACCAGCACCCGGCGCGAGAAAAGATTGCGTGGATCAAACCCGCCAACCGTTTGCAGATAAAGAAACCCTTTCTCTGAGATATGGCTCACCAGAAACCCGATCTCGTCCATGTGACAGAGCAGCATGATCTTTTGCGGGTTTTTGCCCGTGCCCTTCCGCACGCAATGCAGCGAGCCCATCGGGTCCGTCTCCACGCTGTTGAAGAGCTTTTTGACCTCACCCAGGATCAGGTCGCGGACACGCTCCTCATGCCCCGGCACACCGGGCGTTTCGCAAAGACGGCGCAGAAGATCGATATTCATGGGCTCTCCTTTATTCGGGCCTTTATTCGGGCGTTGCCCATTGGTGGCGCAAATTGCCGCCCGGCGCCAGCGGGCTTTAACCCTTTCCTTCCAGTTTTCGGTGCACTCCCCGGGATGTGACCCTGAAAGCCAAGATAACCCTCGCACTCGGCCTTGCGTTCACGGCGGCGATGGTTGGTCTTTTGCCCGCCTACCTCGCGCTGTCTTCGGTGGAGGCGCGGTTCGCCGCGGCATACGTCACCGGCGCGGGCGGCGCGGAGGTGGCGGTGGCACAGGCCATACATGACCAGCTGCGCTTTGGCCTTCTGTCGCTGGCGCCGGGCGCTGCCAGCGTGTTCCTTGTGCTCGCCGCCCTCGCCCTGCTGGCCGAGCGGCAGATCATAGCGCCCATGCGGGATATGCGGCGTGCGCTGAGAGATGGGC
Organism: Pseudomonadota bacterium; assembly: GCA_038532095.1. GTDB lineage: Bacteria > Pseudomonadota > Alphaproteobacteria > Rhodobacterales > Rhodobacteraceae > JAJDOD01. The sequence goes on along the minus strand of JBCBBB010000017.1, from coordinate 19,878 downwards.
TGCCTGACACTCTGACCGACCCGGCAGGCTCGGAGAGCCGCGATGAGATCCGCTGTGTGTCCGGCAAAGTGACTGCGCTCGTTCGGACGCTGAGCGAGACGGTCAAAGACACCGCGGCGCGAGAAACACAGTTGCAAGACGCGGTCGAGAGCTTCCGCGCTCTCACCGATCTGGCCGCAGACTTTGTTTGGCAAACCGATGCGGACGGGTGCCTCACCTGGTTCAGCGGCGCATTGGCCGGTCAGGCACAGGCTGAGACGTTGGTTGGCCGCCCACTGGGCGACATGCTGTCGGTTGCGGTCACTGGCGATCAGACCCGTGCTCTGGAACTGACCAGCCGCCGCCCTTTGGACAAGTTGCTTTGCCGGTCCACCACGGCTTTGGGGAAGGCGCGGTATCTGCGCCTGTCCGGCGTGGCGATCACGGATCAGCACGGCGCGTTCTGCGGCTATCGCGGCATCGGGCAGGATGTGACGGAGGCGATCACCGCAGAGAAGCGTGCGCATGCCAGCGCCTTTCGCGACCCGCTGACGGGGCTTGCGAACACATCCATGATCCGTGACCGCATCGGGCAGGCCCTGGCCGCGCGCGCGCTTTCAAAAGGCGAGGTGGCCGTGATCCATATCGACCTGGATCACTTCAGGACTGTCAACGATACCCGGGGCTATGATACGGGCGACGGCATCCTCCAGCAGGTGGGGGAGCGTCTGGGCGCGCTGATCGGTCCGCAGGATACGGTTGCCCGGATTGGAGGGGACGCGTTCCTGATCCTTCAGGCCAATGGCGCACAGCCGGAGGCTGCGGAACTTTTGTGCCTGTCCGTGCTGTCAGACCTGAGGCAGAGCTTTCTGCATGCCGGACATCATGTGTCGCTTAGCGCCAGCCTTGGATGCGCCGTGGCCGCACCTGACGCGACGGACGCCACACAGCTTATGCGATCTGCCGAGGTCGCGATGTACCACGCCAAGGACGACGGGCGCGACACGTTCCGCATCCACGAACCCGCGATGGCCGCCACGCTTGAGGCCAACATCGCCATGGAGCGTGACCTGCGTGCGGCACTTCAAGCCAATGCAGTCGACATTCGGTACCGACCGGTGATGCAGGCCGACACCCGTGCACTCTCCGGGTTCGAGGCGCGGCTCAGCTGGCAGAGGCCGGGGCACGGCATGGTCACCCCCGACAGGTTCCTGCACCTGGCGGAGGAAACCGGGCTGGTCGTGCCCCTCTCCTCCCATTTGCTCAAAACGGCCTGCCGCACCGCCATGTCCTGGCCCAACCTGCGGCTGCGCGTGAAACTGTCGCCCGCGTACATTCTGCATGACAGCCTGCTGCCCACCCTCATCAAGGCGCTGCGGGACAGCACCCTGTCCGGCCACCGGCTGGAACTCGAAATCACCGAAGCGGCCCTGCTAGATGCGCCCGACGCCGCCTTGTTCCAATGCGATGCGCTCCGCGAAATGGGCGTCCGGTTGATCCTGGGCGGGTTCGGTAAAGGCCCCTCCTCCCTTCAGCACCTCCAGCGCTTCCCGTTCGATGCGCTCGAACTCGACCGGCATTTGGTCGCCCGGGTCGCCAGCGATCCGAAGACGGCGCGGATTGTGGGCGCCCTTGTGCAACTCGGGTCGGCGCTGGGGTGTGAGACCTGCGCCGCGGGGGTCAAAACGGGCGAACAGACCAACGCGCTGACCAAACTCGGATGTCGGACCCTGCAAGGCCCTTGTTTTGGCGCGCCGATGTCAGCCGATGACGCGTTTTCCATGGTGCGCAGCGCTGGCATTATGCCCGGCGCGCCCAAAGCCGAAACCCACCTTTGACACGGGCCAACGCGGGCTGAAGATCAGAGCGGCCAGATCACCGGGATGAGCAGCGCCGAGATTATCCCGGTCGACAGATTGAGCGGGATCCCCACTTTCAGGAAATCGCTGAAGCGATAGCCGCCCGGCCCGTAAACCAGCATGTTGGTCTGATAGCCAATCGGGGTTGAGAACGCCGCAGACGCCGCCACCATCACCGCAATCACCAGCGGGCGCGGATCGACCCCGATGGACTGCGCCAGCCCGATGGCAATCGGCGTGACGACCACGGCCACCGCATTGTTCGAGACCAGCTCGGTCAGCACTGAGGTCAGCAGATAGACCGCCCAGACAATCGCCCAGGGCGGCAGGTCGGCGAGATAGGGCGAGACCGCGCCGACGATCAAGCCGATGGCCCCTGTTTCCTGCAACCCGGCCCCGATGGCGAGCATGGAAAAGATCAGCGCCAGCAAGCGCCCGTCGATGACGGAAAACGCCTCATCCGCGTCGATGCAGCGGGTCAGGAACAGCACCGTCATGGCCACCACGGCCAAGGCCAGGATTGGCGCCACGCCCAACGCGGCCAGCGCGACGATGCCCAGAAGTGCAATCACCGCAATCGGCGCATGGCGACGGCGATACGCGCGCTCGGTCGGCTGGGCGACGTTCACGAGGCCCGCATCAGCGGCGAGCCGCGCGATATCCTCCGCCGCGCCTTCCAGAAGCAGCGTGTCGCCCACACGCACCACCAGATCATCCAGCTTGCGCCCGATATTCTGGTTCTGGCGATGCACGGCCAGCGGATAGACACCATAGCGTCGGCGTAAGCGCAGCGCACCCAGCGTGCGCCCGACGATGGAGGCCCCCGGCGTGATCAACACCTCGACCGTCGTGGTCTCGACCGAGGACAGCTTGTCGACAAAGCGCACATCACGGCTGTCTTGAAGCCCCAGAAGCTCACCCATCTGCGTGCGCAACACCACCCGGTCCCCGGCCTGTAGCTCCACCGCGTCCAGGTTCCGGCGGAGCGACAGGTCGCCGCGCAAGACATCGACCAGCCGCACCCCGTCACGCTTGAACCGGTCAACCTCCGTCACCTTCCGACCGATCAGCGCAGAGTTTTCCGGCAGCGCCACTTCGGTGAAGAACTTCCGCTTGCTGCTGTCCGACAACAGGTTCGCCATGCTGGAGCGATCCGGCAACAGGCGCGGCGCCACGAACCGCAGATAGACCGCCCCCCACGCCACCAGACAGATGGCCAGCGGTGTGACTTCGAAAATCGAGAAGGCCGCCAGCCCCTCGGCCCGGGCCACGCCATCGACCAGCAGGTTGGTGGAGGTGCCGATCAGCGTCAGCGTGCCGCCCAGAATGGCCGCGTAAGACAACGGGATAAGCAGCTTGCTGGCGGACACGCCGAGCCGTTTGGCCAGTTGCACAAAGACCGGGATCATCACCAGCACGACCGGCGTGTTGTTGACGAAGGCCGACCCCACCACGACCAATCCCATCAAGGCGATGATGGCCAATAACGGGTTGGTGTCCGCCCGTGCCTCCGCCATCTGCGTAAACCAGGCGAGCGCTCCGGTCCGCACCAGCCCGCCCATGACGATGAACATCGCAAGGATGGTCCAGGGCGCCGGGTTCGACAGCACCGCCAATGCAGCATCATAAGGCAGAATGCCAAGGACAAGCATCGTCGCCGCCCCGGCCATTGCCGTGACTTCGGGGGGATAGGTTTCGCGCAGGAACAGCAGGAACATCACCCCCACAACGGCAAGGGCGAGCACAGCTTGAGTTACGTCCGACAGCGCGAGAAAATCAGCCATTGCGCGCAAGTTTCGCGTGAAAACAGGGCGCTATCAAGGCGTTAGAGCGGCGCGTGCGCGCGGCTGCACGAAAAACATGCCAATGAGCATCAGCGCCATCGCCGCCCAGACCCAGCCGGAATAGCGCTCGCCCAGAAGCAGCATGGCCCAAAACACGCCGAAACCGGTGACGAGATAGCTCACCTGCACGGCAAAGACCGGCCCGGCACGCCCCACCAGCCAGACATAGGTGGTGTAGACGGCGACATGCACCAGCGACGCGGCGATAAGGGCCCAATCAGCGGCCTCCCGGGGCCCGCGCGGATCGATGAACTGGCCGGTCAGGGTCGCGACGGGCAAAAGCAGCAGCGCTCCGAACAGGGACGCGCCCAGAAGCACCTCAAGCGGTGACAGCCCGGCCGTGCCCCATCGCGCCACCGCATTGCCTTCCAGGCTGTAAAACAGCGGGCCGATCAGCGCGATCGGCACGTAAAGCACCATGGACCGGTCCGGCAGGCTGCCCTCTGGCGCCACGATCAGGAGCACACCGCAGAGCCCCAGCACCAGCCCGGCGAAGCGCAGCGGCACGAAACGTTCGTTGCCCAGCACCAAAGCGATGGGAAACGCAAACATCGGAACAAGCGCCAGCAGGATGGAGACAAGACCGGACGGTAGGTGGCGGATGGCTTCATAGCTCGCGGAGTTTGGGATGATCGTGCCGACCAATGCGATGAAGACGTAAACGCGCAAGGCCGCCGGGTCGAGGCGTAGGGCGCGTCGCTTCAAGACCTGAATGATGCCAAGGGCCAGCGCCCCAATGACCAGTTGCCAGAACACAAGTCCGAAATGGCGATAGCCGGTGGAGACGGCAATCTTGCTCAGCGGCTGCGTCAGCCCCCAGCCTGCCCCCATCACGATGAGAACGGCAAAGAGAAACACCGTAGAGGACGAGGGACGTTGCAAGCGAAGACGCCTTTGACTGCGGACATGTTGCGGTATCCCGCACTTGAAGCGGGCACAAGCCCTGCCGGCAATGCTCCGTGACGCTGCATTCAAAGCATGCGGCCTGAAACCTGCATCGCTTTTCGCTGTCTCTGCCTTCGGGGAGACGCAAAAGGCGATCCTCGATGTCCCAGGTTAAAGGCCGGACGCTTTAATCGAAGATTAATCGCCCGGGCGCTACACTCGAAGGGAGCGGGTGGGAGGGCACACCGCCGGGGGGCATGTCGCCCTCAGGTGGGCGCCAGCACGCCGCCGTCCCGTACAGCCTCAATTGACTTGGCCTTGCCCGTCCTGTCATCGGTCTCGATCAAGGCGCCTGACAGTGTGGCTTCCCCCATCGAGGGTTGGAACCGTCCCTTGCCCATGCCGGTGATGAACCGGCGCATCGGTTCTTCCTTGGCCATGCCGATGACCGAATTGTAATCGCCGCACATGCCGGCATCGGTCATGTAAGCCGTGCCCCCCGGCAGCACCATGCAATCGCCCGTGGGCACATGGGTGTGGCTGCCGACCACGGCACTGGCGCGGCCATCACAGAAATGACCCATCGCCATTTTTTCTGACGTGGCCTCGCAATGGATGTCGATCAGGCTGGCCTGGACCAATCCGCCCAAAGGGTGCTGCTTCAACACGCGTTCCACTTCCGAGAACGGGTCATTGAACGGGCGCTTCATGAAAACCTGCCCAAGGACCTGCGCCACCAGCACTTTGCGGCCTCCCGGCGCATCGAACACGCGTGCGCCGACGCCCGGCGCGGCTTTCGAAAAGTTGAGGGGCCGTATGATACGCGGCTCACGCTCAATACCGGACAGCATGTCGCGCTGGTCGAACGCATGGTCGCCGAGCGTCAGCACATCCGCGCCCGCCTCCAGCAAGGCCTTGGCGTGATCGGAGGACACACCAATGCCCGACGTGGCATTCTCGGCGTTGACGATGACAAAATCGGCCTTCAGGCGATCACGCAACGCAGACAAGCGACCTGTGATCGCCGCCCGGCCCGCGCGGCCCACGACGTCACCAAGGAAAAGCAGTCGCATATCGGGTGAGCTAGACCTCGCATCACGGCAAGGCAAGGGGCTCCAACAAAATATATAAAAAACTCTATCCGTTGATCCGGATCACGCCCGCCTCGGTGACGATCATGTCGAGCGGCTGATCGGTCGGCTCGGCGGGCAGCGGTGCGGTCAGGCGCTGGGCCTCAAACGCGAACCCGATGGCCGTCACCGGCCCGTTTGGGCGCAACGCGGCCAGCGTCCGGTCATAGTGCCCCGCGCCGTATCCCAGCCGTTGCCCCGCCGCATCGAAGGCGAGCATTGGAACCACCAACACCTCCGGCACGACCGCGTCGGTCGCCGCCGGATAGGGCACGCCGAACCCGTCTTTCTCCATCACCGCGCCGGGCAGCCATTGCCGGAAACTCAAGGCCGTCCGGCCATGGGTCAGCGGCAGGCAAACCACGCGGGTCTCGGCCAGCTTTTCCATCACCGGGCGCGCATCGATCTCTGTCCGGATCGGCCAGAAGAACGAAATCGGGCCGGTTGTGTCCTGCAAAACAGTCTCTAACACGGCGCATGCGGCGGATTGATCGGCATGCGTCGCCGCCGCCGCGCGCTTTGCGGCCATCTCCTTGCGCAGCGCTGCCTTGTCCATCAGAGAAGCACCATCGACGCGAGCCCCAAGAAGACAAAGAAGCCCACGACATCGGTGACGGTGGTGACAAAGGTGCCCGACGCCAAAGCCGGGTCCACCCCCGCTTTCTCAAGCGCCAGGGGCACCAGCACACCTGCAAGCCCCGCCACGAGAAGGTTGATGACCATAGCAACGGCGATGACCACGCCGATCATCGGCTCCCCGAACCAGATCAGCCCGACCACGCCCATGATCACGGCAAAGATCATGCCGTTCAAAAGCCCCGCCACACTTTCCCGTCGCACCACGCGCAGCGCGTTCGACCCGGTCAGGTCGCGCGTGGCAAGCGCGCGCACGGCCACCGTCATGGACTGCGTCGCGGCATTGCCCCCCATCGAGGCCACGATTGGCATAAGGACGGCCAAGGCCACCACAGCGGCGATGACATCTTCGAACACCGCAATCACAATAGAGGCCAGGATCGCCGTCGCGAGGTTCACGGCAAGCCAGGGAAAGCGGCGGCGCACAATCTCGAAGGTCGAATTGGAAAGGCTCTCATCGCCCACACCGGCGAGGCGGAACACGTCTTCTTCATGCTCCTCGTCCAGAACCGCCATGGCATCGTCGATGGTGATCACACCCACAAGCCGGCCATCCGGGTCGGTCACCGGCGCCGAGATCAGGTGATACTGGTTGAAGGCATAGGCAACGTCGCCCTCAGGCTCATCGACGGTGAAGGTGCGAAAACTGTCTTCGGTGAGGTCGCTCAACGCCACACCCCGTGCTGAAGACATCAACCGCCCGAGCGTGACATAGGCCACCGGTCGAAACCGGGGGTCCACGAGGATCAGATGATAGAACTGCCCGGGCAGGTCTTCGCGCGCCCGGAGGTGATCGATGGCATCGCCCACGGTCCAATGCTCGGGGACTGTCACCACCTCGCGCTGCATTAGGCGTCCGGCGGAATACTCCGGATAAGACAGCGCCCGCTCCACCGCGACCCTGTCGCCCGCCTCGAGCACGTCGAGCAAGGCTTCCTGTTGTGGCTCATCCAGGTCTTCGAGCAGGTCGACCACGTCGTCCGATTCGAGCTCGCGCACCGCTTCGGCCAGCTGTTCCTGCGGCAGGAAATCAATCACGCTTTCGCGCAGATCCTCTTCCAGCTCCGACAGCACTTCGCCATCGACCAGATCGCCCGCGAGCATCAGCAATTCGCGGCGCTGGCCGTTGTCCAACTGTTCCAGAAGGTCGGCTATGTCGGCCGGGTGGAGCGGGTCGAACAGCGCCCGCAACCGCTCCGCATTGCCGGTGGCCAGCGCCAGACGCACATCGGACATCCGCCCGTCATCCAGCTCGGGAACGAGGTTGGGGTCGTCGTCGTCGTTGCTCTGGGCCTGCTCGGTCATTGCCGCTGCCTCCGCTGTTGGTACGGTTCTATCGCGGGCCATGGACAAGCTCAACGCGACATGGCTTAGCTTGCGCCATGGAGCCGCAAGATACCCTTCTAATCGGACAAACACTTGTGCTGAACGGTCCCGACCCGGCCGCCGCGCAGCATGACAGCCGCGGTGCCGTGTTAATCCGGTCCGGTCGCATCGCCGAGGTGGGCGGGGCCGATGCTTTGCGCGCCGCACATCCGGCGGCAGATGTGGTGGACTATGGCGATCACCTGATCCTGCCCGGCTTCATCGACGCCCATGTGCATTACCCGCAAACCGCGATCATTGCGAGTTGGGGCAAGCGGCTGATTGACTGGTTGAACACCTATACGTTTCCGGAAGAAATGCGATTTAACAACGCCGCCTATGCCGCTGACATCGCAGAGAGGTTTTTTGATCTGTCTCTCGGCGCAGGCACCACCACCGTGGCCAGCTATTGCACCAGTCATCCTGAGAGTGTCGACGCGTTTTTCACAGAGGCCCAACAGCGCGGCCTGCGCGCCATCGCCGGCAAGACCTGCATGGACCGGAACGCTCCCGACGCGCTCTGCGATACGGCGACGCGCGCCTATGACGAGAGCAAGGCGCTGATTGACCGGTGGCACGGGGTGGACCGCCTGAGCTACGCGATCACGCCACGCTTCACGCCGACCTCGACGCCTGAGCAGTTGCACGCGCTTGGGGCGCTTTGGAGCGAACGCCCCGCTTGCCTGATGCAAACGCATCTGTCTGAGCAAACTGATGAGATCGCCTGGGTGCGGGAGCTTTGCCCTGAGGCGCGCGATTACCTTGATACCTATGAGGCGGCGGGCCTTTTGGAGGAGCGCGGGATATATGGCCATGCGATCCATCTGACCGAGCGGGAGCAGGACAGGTTGGCCGAGATCGGTGCTGCCCTTGCGCATTGCCCCACGTCGAACACCTTCATCGGCTCGGGTCTGTTCGATATGGGGCTTGCGGCGCGCATGACCGTTGGCCTGGCGACCGATACGGGCGGGGGGTCCTCGTTTTCAATGCTGCGCACCATGGCGGCGGCCTATGAGATTGCGCAGTTACGGAGCCGGTCGCTGCACCCGGCAGAGCTTCTCTGGATGGCAACCGGGGCGTCCGCTATGGCCTTGCGGCAAGAGGCGCATATCGGGCAGCTCCGGGCGGGGATGGAGGCGGATCTGGTCGTGCTTAACTTGGCCTCCACGCCCGCCATCGCACAGCGGAGCGCACGGGCTGCGGACATTTGGGAAGCGGTCTTTCCGACGATCATGATGGGCGATGACCGGGCGATCCATGACGTGCGTGTCGCGGGGCGGAGTGTGCGCTTGTGTTGACCTTTGCGCTTGCCGTTCTGTTCCTTGTCGGCACGCCTGGTCCGGGTGTGTTGTCCCTGGCCGGTGTCGGCGCGGCTTACGGCTACCGCGACGGTTTGCGGTACATGATCGGGTTGTTCTTTGGCAATCTCGCAGTGGCGCTGGCTGTTCTTACCGGGTTGGCCGCCGTTTTGCTGGCGGTTCCCGGCTTGCGGGCAGTTCTGGCCATTGCCTCGGCGCTCTACCTGCTTTGGCTCGCCTACAAGATCGCGTTTGCCGGCGCTCGTGTGGCGTTTATCGAGCGACCTGCACCGCCGGGGATATCCGGTGGTTTGACGCTGCAAGCGATCAATCCGAAAGCCTATGCGGTGAGCACGGCGATCTTTGCCAATTTCGCCTTTCTGCCCGAGAACCCGGCTTTGGAAGCCGCCATAAAACTTCTGATTTTCATAGTTCTGTGGATCATTATTCATGCGATCTGGCTATGGCTCGGCGTGACGATCCGACGGCTCGATCTGCCTGAGCGCACGCAACGCGGCATCAATATCGCGATGGCGCTGGCGATGTTGGGTGTGGTTGTGCTGGCCGCATTCACCGCGACCTGACTTGTGTTTCCCGAGGGGGTTTGCGCCGCCTGTCGGCGTCGCCCCGTGCGAGGGGGCGTTGCCCCTTCGCGCTCCCCCAGCATATTTATGAGCCAATGAAAGACATGGGGTTATCCCGAGAGGCGTTCGACCGCTTTGCGGGCCGCATGTTGAACATCGCCGAGGGTGAGGCAGTGCCCGTCCGCAACAATCTGGCGGCCGTCGACAAAGAGATCGCGCACCTGGCGTGGTCCGGCCAGCACCAGCGCCGCCGGGTCCCAACTGCCGGCGCTTTCGATGCCGGAGGTGTCCCAGATCGCGATATCGGCGCGCTGTCCGATGGCGAGCCGCCCGATGTCGTCGCGCCCCAGTGTCTGCGCGCCGCCGAGGGTCGCGATTTCCAGCGCTTCGCGTGCGCTCATGGCGTCTGCGCCGTGGGTGACGCGCTGGAGCAGCATGGCCTGGCGGGCTTCGTCCATGAGGTTGGCCTGGTCGTTGGAGGCCGAGCCATCCACCCCGAGACCAACCCGCACGCCCGCGTCGCGCATCTGGCGCAGCGGTGCGACCCCGGACCCGAGGCGACAGTTTGAACAGGGGCAATGCGCCACGCCGGTATGGCTGCGGGCGAAAAGATCGATCTCGGAGCCGTCGAGTTTGACGCAATGGGCGTGCCAGACATCGGGCCCGGTCCAGCCCAGCTCTTCGGCATATGTTCCGGGCCTGCACCCGAAGGTTTCCAGCGAATAGGCCACATCTTCGTCGTTCTCGGCGAGATGGGTGTGCAGGCCCACCCCTTTGTCGCGCGCCAGAAGGGCGGCGTCCCGCATCAACTCGCGACTGACGGAAAACGGTGAACAGGGTGCGACCGCGATGCGCAGCATCGCCCCGGGGGTGGGGTCGTGGAAGGTGTCGATCAGGCGCAGGGCATCTTCGAGGATGTCGTCTTCCCGCTCCACCAGCCTGTCGGGGGGCAGCCCGCCCGCGCTTTCGCCGATCGACATGGCACCGCGGGTGGCGTGGAACCTGAGCCCGATCTTTGCGGCGGCTTCGATGGTGTCGTCGAGCCGCGCGCCGTTGGGAAAAAGGTAGAGATGATCGGAGCTTGTGGTGCAGCCCGAGAGCGCCAGCTCGGCGAGCCCAATCTCGGCAGAGAGGCGCATGTCCTCTGGTCCGAACCGGGCCCAGATCGGGTAGAGCGCTTTGAGCCAGCCGAAGAGCAACGCGTCCTGTGCCGCGGGCACCGCGCGGGTCAGCGTTTGAAAGAGGTGATGGTGGGTGTTCACCAGACCCGGCGTCACCACGCAGCCTGCCGCGCTGACGATGCGTGTTCCGGTCGGATCGAGGCCTTGCCCAAGCGCGGTGATCACGCCGTGTTCGACCCGGATGTCGGCCTGCGTGAGATCCGTGCCATCCATGGTGATCACATGGTCGGCGCCCTTGATCAGAACCGCTGTCATCCGGCGAGACGCGCCATGGCGGCGGCGTGGAGCTCGGGTGTTGCGGCCGCGAGAGACCGCCCGCCAGTGTGGGCCGGGCCGCCTTCCCAGTTCGTCACGATGCCGCCCGCCGCTTCGATCACGGCAATCGGGGCCTGGATATCATAGGGTTGAAGACCGGCCTCGATCACCAGATCGATCTGGCCTGCGGCCAATAAGGCGTAGGCGTAGCAATCGCATCCATAGCGGACGAGCTTGGCCTTATCTGCCACACGGTGGAAGGCCTGCCCTTCCTCCGGCGTGCCAATCTCGGGGAAGGTGGTGAAGAGGGTCGCATCGGCGAGCTTTGTCGTCTCGGTGACGGCCAGGCCGTGCGTGCCAAGCGGACCGGTGACCGTAGCACGTCCCCCGCCGCCGCTGAAGCGTTCGCCGATATAGGGCTGGTCGATGAGCCCGAGCTTCGGCCCTGACGCATCGCTGAGGGCGACCAGCACACCCCATGTCGGGGTGCCGCTGATGAACCCGCGCGTGCCATCGATGGGGTCGAGCACCCATGTCAGACCGGACGTGCCTTCGGTGACGCCCTCTTCTTCGCCAAAAATGCCATCGTCCGGACGGCGCGCGCGCAGAACGGCGCGCATGGCCGCCTCTGCCCCGCGGTCGGCGGCGGTGACGGGATCGAACGCATCTGTCTTGCTGTCCGCCTTCAGATCAGCTTGCCGGAAGTACCGCAGCGTTTCGGTGCGTGCGGCATCAGCCACTGCATCCGCAACAGACCAGAGTTCTGCAAAATCGCTTTTGTGTAACATGGCGCCGCCCTCGTTCGTGAGTCTGGGCTAGGCGGCGCAAAGCCTCGCGTCAAGCGTGTGGTCAGACCACGTCGCTCAGAACACGCGCCAATTCGAACAGGCGGCGGCGTTGGTTTTCGGGAATGGCATAATATGACCGGATCAGATCCAGCGCTTCTTTGTCTTTCAGGATATCGAGCGGCACATCCGTGGCCGGCTCAACCTCATCAGCCGGGGTCGTGGCACCCAGCCCTTCGAAGAAAAAGCTCACCGGAACGGACAGCGCAGTTGCAATGTCCCAAAGACGAGATGCGGACACCCGGTTCATGCCGGTTTCGTATTTTTGGATTTGCTGGAACTTGATCCCAACACTCTCCGCAAGTTGTTGCTGTGTCATGCCGACAAGCCAACGTCTGTGGCGTATCCGTTTGCCCACGTGCACATCAACTGGATGTTTCATTTCTCAACCTCCATTCAACTGGAAGAGTGTATGCGGGAGAAACACTCGCCTGAATAGCTGTCTTTTTGGTCAGTTTTTCCCCTGCCCGGCTCAAACCCCACATTAGCAAGGCTAATGCGTAGAAAGCGTTGCTGATATCTTAGACAATTTTATCGCTCGGAGCAATTGCTGGCAGTGCCTCCCACAGCAAACTATACATGGCTCACCACTCAATTCAACATAGGTTTCGACTGTGCCCATGCGCGCCCTGGTTGTTCAAAGTCCCGACATGCCTGCTCTCGTTGAGGATTGGGGTCTGCCTGCCCCAGGCCCCGGGACCATACGTGTGAAGGTCTCGGCCTGTGGGCTGAATTTCGCCGATCTGTTGATGATCAAGGGCACCTATCAGGACACACCGCCCCTGCCCTTCGTTCCCGGGCTGGAAATTTGTGCAACTGTTATTAGCGTTGGTGATGGTGTGAGCGGGTTTCAGCCGGGGGATCGAATCAGCGGTTTCTGCGGATCCGGCGGTTTGGCCGACGAACTGAACGTGGCCGCAACCCGGTGCCGCCATGTGCCCGACAGCATGTCCGACGCGGTCGCCGCCGGGTTTCAGATTGCCTATGGCACATCGCACCTGGTGCTGACGCGCCGTGCACGCCTGCAACCAGATGAAACTCTGGTGGTTCTGGGCGCGGCGGGGGGTGTCGGGTTGACCGCCGTGGAAGTTGGACACGCACTTGGCGCACGGGTGATCGCGGTGGCGCGCGGTGCGGAGAAACTTGAGATCGCGAAACGCGCCGGGGCTGATGAGGTGCTCGACGCCACCACCGACAATCTGAAAGACGCGCTCCGCGACCTAGGGTCGGCGGATGTGGTTTATGATGCTGTCGGCGGCGATCTTGGAGAAGCGGCCTTGCGCGCGCTTCGTCCGGAGGGGCGCTATTTGGCCATCGGCTTTGCCAGTGGCACGGTACCCCAGCCGAAGCTTAATCACCTGCTGGTCAAGAATATCGACGTGATCGGGTTTTATTGGGGCGGCTATCTGGCCTTCGCTCCGGACGCCTTGTCCGACAGCCTTGGGGAATTGATGGACTGGCATGCGGCTGGCCGTATCCACCCGCATATCAGCCACACCCTGCCCTTCGATCAGGTGATGGAGGGGCTCGACCTGTTGAAGACCCGCAAGGCGACGGGCAAGGTTGTCATCACGCTGTAAGCGCCAGTTGCGGCGCCTGATAGGCCCGCCGGATCATGTTGGCGAGGTCCTTGATGGTCGGGCTGGCTGTCTGATCGCTGCAATAGAGGTTGATTTTCCGCGTCCCAAGATCGGGCAACGCGCCATTGTGAGGGATCGGCGTCATTTGGTCGGCTGCGGTACCGCGCAGGTAAGCTGCGATGGCCAGATCCGCGGCGACCGTGGCTTCGGTCGTGCGTGAACTGTCCGAATCCACGGCGATTTCCCAGGGAAGGCCCGCCGCATCCAGCGCATTCAGCATGCCCCTTCGGAATTGGCATTTGGGTTGCGAGGCCAACGGCAGCGGTCGGGACTGCCAGGCCACGCCTTCGCGCGCGCCGTACCAAAGCAACGGCATTTCACTGACCGTTTCACTGTTGGCGGGGCGGTCATCTTCCGTGGTGAGGATCAGGTGGCATTCGCCCGCCTCGAACATCTGCTTGAGCTTCAGCGTGTAGGACGACAAAAGCTGCACCTTCATGCGCGGATGCTCGGAATGGAAGAGCCGCAGCACAGGTGGGATCACGGGATAGACGATGTCGCTGGGGACGCCGAGGATCAGCACACCTTCATAGGCGGCATCCGTCATCCGGCTGTAGATCTCGTCGTTCAACGCCAGAAGCTTGCGCCCGTAACTCAACACCTGCTCGCCCGCCGCTGTCAGGCCGATGCCGCGGCCCGACCGGTCCAGCAGGTTTTGGTCGAGGTTTTCCTCAAGCCGTTTCAACTGCATCGAGACCGCTGATTGCGTCAGGTTCAAAGCGGCGGCAGCCCGGGTGACGCCGCCCGTATCGGCAACCGTGACAAAGGAGCGGAGGGCGGTCATATCGATATTGCGCGGCATATCACAAATCCTGATGCACGAGTTCAGTAATATTCGTTTTCCAAATGTAACCCAATATGCCAAATGGATCAAGCAAACTGAAACAAAGGTGCTGACACATCACAATTTGGAAAGGATAGACCCATGCTGAACAAGTCCACCACCTCCCTCCCGAACCGTTTTCCGCTGTCCCGGCACACCCGCCCGGGCGTCCTTCGTGTGGTCTTGCAGGCGCTTTCCATCTGGCGCGAACGTCAGGATCTAAAGGCGCTTGATGCGCATCTTCTGAACGACCTTGGCCTGACGCGCAGTGATGTCGAAACGGAAACAGTGCGGCCCGTCTGGGACGCTCCGAACCGCTGGATGCGCTGATCGGCGCCACAGCCGTCGAAAACATGCGTAAAACCGTCAGGAACAGTTGAAACCTCGGCAAAACACGCCAATATTAAAGGGCGTAATTGCCGGGGTTCCCGGCATTGGGAACAACAGTTAATTAGGAGAGCACAATCGATGGCTGAATATGAGACGATCCGCCCCCAAGTGACGGGTGTCCGGACGGCCGAAATTGATGAGGGCCTGCGCGCCCACATGAACAAGATCTACAGCACCATGTCGGTGGGCCTGCTGGTCACTGCCGGTGCAGCCTGGGGCGTGGGCACAACGCCTGCCCTCGTGGAAGCGATCTTTGCCACGCCGCTGAAATGGCTGGTGATGTTCGCCCCGCTGATCCTGGTCTTCGCCTTCGGTGCAATGATCAACAAACTGTCGGCGTCGGGCGCACAGACGTTCTTCTACTTCTTCTCCGCGGTGATGGGCGTGTCGATCTCGTACATCTTCGTGGTCTTTACCGGCATCTCGATCGTGCAGACCTTCCTGATCACAGCGATTGCCTTCGCGGGCCTGTCGCTCTGGGGCTACACGACCCAGAAGGACATTTCCGGTTGGGGCTCGTTCCTGATCATGGGCGTGATCGGCCTGATCCTCGCCTCGATCGTGAACATCTTCCTCGGCTCGCCGGCGATCATGTTCGCCGTGTCGGTTCTGGGCGTGCTGATCTTCGCAGGTCTGACCGCCTATGACACGCAGCGTCTGAAGAACGAGTACGTGATGCATGCACATGCGATGGACGGTGAGTGGCTCGGCAAAAGCGCCATCATGGGCGCGCTCAGCCTCTACCTGAACTTCATCAACATGTTCATGTTCCTGCTCCAGTTCCTGGGCAACCGCGAATAAGCAGCCGAACATTCTGAACACGACCCCGTCTGGCGCAGGTCAGACGGGGTTTTTCTTTGTGCGGACCGGACGACGAGACGCCACTGCGAACACCCGGCGCATTAGGACGGCCTGGACACGCACGCCTTCCTGGGGCAACTCAAACCCTTGGCTGCCTATCGCTCGCAGATGTTGCAAAGACAAGATCGTATTAGAGTGCCACCGACGGCTAATTTGATCCCTGACCCATCGCGCCTGCGATGCCGGAGACAGCTGTTTTGTAGGCGTCGAGAAACGAACCCGCTGCCCCTTGGCTGGCCCAAGGATTGAAGACCACGCTTTGCAAGCCGAGCGACTGCGCGGCCTCTATGGCGGCAACCGGCGGCTCGGCCTCCCATATCAAGATGCGGGCGTCGTTTTCTTCCACGATCTGCGCGAGCTCTGAGATTGCATCATCGCCCGGCATCGCGCCTGCCTCCCATTCAAGAGAGATTACAGAAAGGCCGTAGCGCCGGGCGAAGTACTGATAGCGCGGATGGGTGGCGACAATGGTCACGTCCTGTACGCTGCTCAAGACCTCTTGAGCCATGGCGTCCAGCTCCGTCAGTTCCGACCGGAGCGTGTCAAGCCGCGCTTCGACATCTTGCGCCGCCCCCAGATCGCGCGCGATCACGGCAGAGGCGATGGCGTCCGCCTGCGCAATCGCCAGCACAGGGTCGAGCCAAACGTAGGAGGCGAGCCCTTCGTGGGAGTGTTCGCCACCGTCGCCATGACTGTGCGTGATGCTCTCAGTAACGATGAACTGGTCTTCAATCGCGGCAGAGGTGTTCACCACCCGGGAACGCGGCAACGACACCCGGTCGATCCAGGTCGCAAAGCCAGCACCGTTCAAAAGGATAAGGTCAGCGGACTGGACCCTGCTGATGTCAGAGATTGATGGTCGCCAGAACGATGGGTCGACGCCCTCCGGCACCGGGAAAACGACATCCGTGCTGTCATCCAGAAGACGCTCGGCAAAGTATTCGAGCGCCTTGTTGACCACGACCACCTGCGGGCGGTCTTCAGCGACAGCCGTGGTGGCCAGCAACGCCGCCAGCCCCGCAGCTGACACCTTTTGCAAAACGTGTCGCACCCTCAGCTCCCGCAGTTCCGCGCGATGTCCTCCGGCGTCACGATCCAGTAATTGTCGTGACTGCCGGTATCGACCTCGATCAGCAACCCGCCGGAATGATCGACGCTGTCGAGCGGCACAAGGGCGGTGCCGTCGCTTTCAAGCTGCAAGGTGGTCTGCAAGTTGTTTTCGCCGTCCAGCACACGCACGTCCCCCTGCTGGGTCACGCGACCGTTGGAGAACTTCGCCTCGACCGTAACAGCCTGGCAATCAACGGACGCGAAGACCACAAGCTGATGCGCCGCCGCTCCGAAAGGAGCGGCAGCCACGAAACCTGCGAGGGCAAGCGCCCGGATCACTGACCCGTCCACTCTTCAAAGTGGACCCAGATCACCGCGCCAAGCTCAACAGCCTTTTCTTCACCGGAGCCTTCTTCAGTGATCGTGTAATCGGCCGTGTTCAGCGCGGCAAACCCCCACCAGCCCGCGGCGGGCGGTGCATAGGTAAACACACCATCGGCATCGGCCTTGACGGTTTGCGTGATCATGAGGTCGTCCGGCGCGGTGGCAGCGAGGCCTTCATTGAAGAACTCCACCTCGACCTCGGCATAGGGCACCGGCTCACCGTTGAGTTTGATGATGCCCTGGAACACATTGTGCTCCCAAAGCCCGAAGGGCTTGGTCAGCGGAACCACCTCGGTCTTGAGACCAAGTTCGGTGTCCCAGCCTTCGTCGTCGCCGTAGGCGGTCACATATGTCTTGGTGTAATGGATGATGAAAGCGTCTTCGGCAGGTTCCCAATAGGGCTGCGGCTCCATTGTAAAGATGTAAGTTCCGGGCCGCTCCAGCGGGTAGTCGAGCGTGTAGCCCTGCTCCTCCATCACCGTCGCGTCTTGCAATTCGCCCAACAGGTCGGTTGTCGTGCCGTCATGGGTCACCGAGAACGAAACCGGCGTTTCCAGAACCATGCCATCCAGCTCAAACGGATGCGAAAACGACATGGTCAGCGCCACACTGCGCCCGTCTTCCTGGCTGATCATGGGATCGTTCGGGATAATCATGCCGTAATGCGCCAGCGCCGGTGTGGCAGCGATCAGGCCTGCAAGTGAAGCGGTGAGAAATTGTCGTTTCATGGAAACCTCCTGTTGATTAAGCGCCAAGGGCGAGCAGCCATCCCACCCAGGCCTCTGCGTTGCGTGACACGATCAGTGCACCCAGTGCAGCAATACTGCCTGCAAATAACAATAGTGTAATGGTTTCCGCCGCCAAGAGGCGCAAAACCATGCCTTTCTGCGCGCCCAATTTTACAGCCGTTGCTATTTCGCGGGCACGCAGCCGATAGCTCAGAAACACCGCCAGGCCGACGGCAGCGATGGCAGCGACGGCGATGATGGTGGTGACGACATCCAACAGCGTCTTGATGCGGAAAATGCGATCCACAAGCCCCTGAACAACGCCCGCTGGCGCGATCAGTTGGGTCGGGCCTTCAGCGTCCAGATACCGCCCCTTCAGAATGGTGGCAGATCGCGTGTCATTCGGCAGGACGATTACGGCAGAGGCTGGAAAATCATCCTGATTGCCGTGGAAATGAAAGCTCTCGATGTTGTCTTCCGTGATCCGCTGGTATTGCACCACCGCCGCATTGGCGAGCGCCGCGCTGCCCGCGGCCACATCGGCTGCCGTCACCACATCTTCGTGACCGTGACCGATGCCCTGAATGACCCATGCAGTCTTGATGTCCACGAAAATCGCCTGATCATCGGGGGTGTTGGTTTGCGGCAAGACGCCAACAATCGGCATCTCAAGGGGATAGACACCATCCAGATCAAAAAGGTTTTCCGGCGCGGAGACGAGCGTTTCGCCAACGCCCTTGCCCAGCGCTTCGGCCACCTCCGCCCCGATCACCGCGTCACCGAGGAGTGACAACCCCCGCCCCTGCTGAGGGCGCAGATCACGGAAGTCAAAGTAATCGAGCGTGGTGCCCACAATCCGGAACCCGCTGGAGGAAAACGCCGTGTGCAACGGGATCGGGACGCCAAGGCCGCTCTCCCAGACCGCTTCGACCTCGCGCATCGCCACCGGGTCGGGGCGTTCTTCAGAAAAGTACAAGGCCGCCATGGTCAGATCGAGCTGTGAGCCCCGGCTGCCCAACAGGAGCGGCGTGGCCTCTCCGCGCGCCACCAGCGCGCGTTCGCTCGTCGACAAAAGCGTTTGTGTCGCCACAGGCACGAACAGGATCAACGCGGCAACAAGGACCAGCACAAGGCTGCGCGCCCAATGATACCTGAGGTAGGAAAACGCGAGGTAGAGCGCGTTCATGCCTCCGCCCTTTCGCGGAACTGCGCGAAATCCAGAACGCGCTCGAAGCGTGGCAACAACTCGTGATCGTGGGTCACTGCAAGCACGGCGGCGCCGGCCTCACCCGCCTGCTCGAACAGCAGATCGAGAATGCGCGTCTTGCTGTCCGGATCGAGGTTGCCGGTGGCTTCGTCTGACAGGATCAGCTTCGGCTGCGTGACCAGGGCCCGGCAAATCGCAACACGCTGCTGTTCGCCCTGGCTCAGCTCCGAAGGGTGCCGGGCGAGCTTGTCGCCGATGCCGCACGCGGTGGCCAACGCCTCCGCCCGTGCCCATGCCGCCGCATCCAAGGTCAGGGCCGGGGTGATCCGGTAGGGGTACACGATGTTCTGCCGCGCGGTGAGATAATCGAGAAGGGCAAAGTCTTGAAAGACAAAGCCGATCTCGCTTGCACGAAAGCGGCGACGCTCGGCATCGGAGAGGTCTGAGACCTCTCTCCCTGCGACCTCAATGCGCCCGGTGTCCGGCGTCAGAATGCCCGCAATCAGATTGAGCAGCGTTGTCTTGCCGCTACCGCTTGGGCCCACGACGGCCACGCGTTCGCCTGCGCCGAGGGAAAACGCCGGCACCCGCAACCGGAACCCATCGGGCCCGTAACCGAAGGTGAGGTTCTCTATCCTGATCATCAGTTTGTCTGGGGCGCGGGAAAGGTCTCACCCGCGGTGTCCCGATTGACGTCGAGCAGTTTGAAATCGGTGATCCGCCAGGCCCCTTCAACGGGCGCGACCGTCAGGTCCGCACTGTAGGTGTTGCCCCGGACATGCAGGTGCTCGGCATGCCCAACGGTGCCGATGACCTGCCATGACGCATCAATGGCCAGCGCGCTGTTTTCGCGAGTGACCTTGGTGTTCAACAGCGAGATTTCGTGAATGGTCTGGTCAACTTCATCCAATCCACCGCCCTTCATCGCACCGAC
>JBCBBB010000016.1:0-33363 GCA_038532095.1 Pseudomonadota bacterium | reverse complement strand
CCTTTCGAATCGTCGCCCGGCGTCTCCCCTGCACCCGAAGATACCCCATGACAGCCCCAATTCATCCCCCCAATTCCTGCGGTGCTTGCGCTCGGGGTTGGGGCTGTTATCAACCCGGCAAACACAGTCAGGCTCGGGGGCAACACGCATGGACATCGCCACGCTCAAGGAACTTCATCCAGATCATTTCGCGTGCGCAACGGCGATCCGAACTCTGGCGATCGATGCTGTTCAAGCGGCCAATTCCGGCCATCCGGGCATGCCGATGGGGATGGCTGATGTGGCCACTGTCCTGTTTGAAAAGCACCTGAAATTCGACGCGTCCGCCCCGGATTGGGCGGACCGCGACCGCTTCATTCTGTCGGCGGGCCATGGCTCGATGCTGCTTTACGCGCTGCTCCACCTGACGGGCTACGAAGACATGACGCTGGAGCAGGTTAAAAACTTCCGCCAATTGGGCTCGATCACCGCCGGTCACCCGGAATACGGCCACGCCAAGGGGATCGAGACAACCACCGGCCCACTCGGACAGGGGATCGCAAACGCCGTCGGCTTCGCGATGGCTGAAGAAGCCCTGCGCGCACGGTTCGGCAAGAAGGTGGTCGATCACCACACCTATGTCATCGCAGGCGACGGTTGCCTGATGGAAGGCATCAGCCAGGAGGCGATTGGCCTTGCGGGCATGCAGAAGCTGTCCAAGCTGATCGTGCTCTGGGATGACAACAACATCTCCATCGACGGTGAGATCAGCCTCTCCGACACAACCGACCAACAGAAACGGTTTGCCGCCAGCGGCTGGCATGTGCTCGAATGCGACGGTCACGACCCGGAAGACATCGACAAGGCGCTGGTGAAGGCCAAAAGCACCAAGAAGCCAACGATGATCGCCTGCAAAACGCATATCGGCTACGGCTCCCCCAACCGCCAGGACACGGCCAAGGCGCATGGCGCACCGCTTGGTGACGAAGAAATCGCACTGACCCGTGACGTATACGGTTGGCCGCATGCGCCGTTCGATGTCCCAGGCGATGTTGTCGCGAAATGGCGCGAGATCGGCAAACGCGGCAGCGCAGACCGGGCCGAGTGGGAAACGCGCTTCGCTTCGCTCTCACCCTCGCGTCAGGCCGAGTTCCAACGGGTCATGCAAGGAGACGCCCCGCGCAAGCTGGCCTCCACCGTGCGGGCGCTGAAAAAGCAGATCAGCGAAGCGCAACCCAAGGTCGCCACACGAAAAGCGTCCGAGATGGCGCTAGAGGTGCTGAACCCAGCCGTGCCGGAAACGCTGGGCGGTTCGGCGGACCTGACGGGATCGAACAACACTAAAACTGCGGACCTGGGCATTTTCAATCCGGAGAACCGCAAGGGCCGGTACGTGCATTACGGCATCCGCGAACATGGCATGGCGGCGGCCATGAACGGTCTCGCGCTGCATGGTGGCATCAAGCCCTATGGCGGCACCTTCCTGTGCTTTACCGACTACGCCCGCGGTGCGATGCGGTTGTCGGCGCTGATGGGCGTGCCCGTCACCTACGTGATGACGCATGACAGCATCGGCCTCGGAGAGGATGGACCGACCCACCAGCCGGTGGAACACGTGGCCATGCTGCGCGCCACACCGAACATCAACGTGTTCCGCCCGGCGGACGCGGTGGAAACCGCC
This sequence comes from Pseudomonadota bacterium, assembly GCA_038532095.1. GTDB lineage: Bacteria > Pseudomonadota > Alphaproteobacteria > Rhodobacterales > Rhodobacteraceae > JAJDOD01. The sequence continues at coordinate 31,703 of JBCBBB010000016.1, read as the reverse complement.
GAAGCCTGGGAACTCGCACTGTCATCGGAACGCACACCCTCGGTGCTCGCGCTCTCGCGGCAAGGCCTGCCGACTGTGCGCACCGAGCACAAGACCAAGAACCTGACCGCGCAGGGCGCCTATATCCTTGCGGAAGCCGAGGCGAAGCGACGGGTGATCCTGATGGCCACTGGCTCCGAAGTCGAAATCGCCATGGCGGCCCGGGCGCAACTGGAAGCGCGCAACATTGGGTGCCGCGTTGTCTCCATGCCCTGCTGGGAACTGTTCGAAGCGCAGGATGAAAAGTATCGCCGCAAGGTCCTGCCAGCCGGCCCTGTGCGCATCGCGATTGAAGCAGGCATCCGCTTCGGCTGGGACCGCTGGCTCTTCGGCGAACGCGGCCGCCGCGAGAAGTCGGGCTTTATCGGCATGCACGGCTTTGGTGGCTCAGCCCCGGCGCCCGAGCTTTACAAGCATTTCGGGATCACGGCGGAGGCGACCGTCGAGAAAGCCATCGAACTGATCGACGGCCGCTGGGAGCCGAGTACAAAGGCCTGACAAGGGCCCGCTTTCCGATCCGGAAAGCGTTCAAAATTTTTCCAAAAAATTTTGCCCCCGAAATTTTTTCGGGGGCATGTCGAAAACCGGTCGCTCTGTTCGTCCTTGGGTCATCGCACCACGAACAGGAGAGACACATGACACCGCCCATCCTCACCGCCAACTACGCGGCACTTCTCGCGGTCTTTTATGTCGCGATGTCAGCCTATGTGATTGCCATACGCGCCCGCACCGACATCTCCGTCGGGGATGGCGGCAATATGCAGATGCTGCTCGCCATAAGGCGTCACGGGAACATGATCGAGTATGTCCCCTTCGCCGTCCTTCTCATGGCCCTCGCCGAGGGGCTTGGCGCCGGTGCAATCTGGCTGCACATAACAGGCATCCTTCTGATAACAGGACGTTTGCTGCACCCGGTTGGTTTGCGCATCTCCGAAAAACCACCGGTTGCGCGGGTGGTCGGCACACTCTCGACCTTTGCCGCAATCCTCCTCCCGGCTGCCGCAATCCTTGCCGCATCGCTCGGCTAGGGCTGGACAGACCCGGCTACAAACCCTCAGAATTTCACCCAACCGAAAGGACCAACCCATGCAATACCTCGCTCTGATTTACGCGGAAGATGGCGTCAGCCCACAGCCCGGTGAACCCGAATTCGACGCCTATATGCAAGGCTACTACACCGCCACGACGGCCTTTGAAGAGGCCGGTGTCATGCGCGGCGGCGAGGCTCTGGAGCACACCTCCACGGCAACATCGATCCGCATTCGTGACGGCAAGATGGAAACCATGGACGGTCCCTTTGCCGAAACCAAGGAACGGCTTGGTGGGTACTACCTCCTCGATTGCAAGGACCTCGATCAGGCCATCGAAATGGCGGCCCTGATCCCGGATGCAAAATATGGCACTATCGAACTCCGTCCGGTCATGCATATCGAGTTTCCGGAGTAGCCCGGTGCGGTATCTCGCACTTCTCTACTGGGATGAAGACCGGCGCGTGTCGCCGGCTTCACCCGAATACGACAGGGTTCTGGCCGCCTACGCAGAGGTGAACCGCAGTTTTCAGGACGCCGGTGTGATGGTCGACGCAGCACCGCTTGAAAACACGGACACCGCCGTATCGGTGCGCGTGCGCAAGGGCGAAACCATGGTGACCGATGGCCCGTTCGCGGAAACCAAGGAACGGCTTGGCGGGTACTACCTACTGGACTGCGCCAATCGGGACGAAGCCGTGCGTCTCGCCGTGCAGATCCCGGCGGTTCAACACGGGACGATTGAAGTCCGGCCTGTGATGTCGATCCCGCCGCGCGCCCCGGAATGACCGAAAAGGCGGCACTTGCAGATGAAATCGCCCAGGTCATCCGGCAAGACCGGGGGCGCTTGCTCTCTGCCTTGATCCGCACGCTGGGCCGTTTCGATCTGGCCGAAGATGCGCTTCAGGACGCCACCGAACGGGCCTTGGTCCATTGGCACCGCACCGGGATGCCGGACCGCCCCGATGCGTGGTTGCTTCAGGTGGCCAGACGGGCCGCCATTGACCGCATTCGGAAGCACCAACGACATGCCGCCGCCGCACCTGACGTGACCCGGTTGATGGAAGAAGACGAAGCCGACCGCGCGAAGGAAAAACCCGACATTCCGGATGAACGCCTGCGCCTGATCTTCACCTGCTGCCACCCGGCGCTGGAAGAAAAGACCCGCGTCGCTCTGACCCTCCGAACCGTCGGCGGGCTGACCACACGCGAGATCGCGCGCGCCTTTCTCGACACCGAAAGTACGATGGGCCAGCGCCTGTCGCGCGCCAAGACAAAAATCGCTGCCGCCGGCATTCCGTACAAGGTGCCTGACCGCACCGAGTGGGACCAGCGTCTGAACTCGGTTCTCAGCGTCATCTATCTGATTTTCAACGAAGGTTGGACCGCTGGCCCAGGCGAAGAACCGATCCGCATCGGTCTTTGCGACGAAGCGATCTGGTTGGCACGCCTGATGACGCAGCTTGCACCGGATGAACCCGAGATCGAAGGTCTGCTCGCCTTGATGTTGCTCAGCCACGCGCGCCACGCGGCGCGGTTTGATGATGCGCAGGCTTTGATTCCGCTGGAACTGCAAAACCGCGACCTCTGGAACATGGAGCTTGCGGAAGAAAGTCTGACGCTTCTCGACATCGCCGTTGCACGCCGCCTGCCCGGCCCGTTCCAATTGCAAGCCGCGATCAGCGCGCTGCATGTCCAGGCCGAGACGCCGGAGAAAACGGACTGGCCGCAGATTCTGCTGCTCTACGATCGCTTGATGGCTCTGAGTCCATCGCCCATCGTAGCCCTAAACCGTGCCATCGCCTTGGCCGAAACCGGCGCTTTGGCCCGCGCGCGGCGCGATCTCGCTGCGCTGGAGACCATCCTGTCCGCATATCAACCCTTTCACGCCGCAACGGCGGAACTCGCACGCCGGGCGCAGGACAACAGCACCGCACGGACATCTTATGAAAGGGCCATTCAACTCAGCCGGAACGAGGGCGAGAGGAACTGGTTGCGGGCGAAAGCGGCGACCCTCTAGAGCGCGCACCGCATATGGACCGCAGGAAAGTCGATGCCCGGGCGCAGCGGAACGGACATATCACCCAAAGTGCGAAACCCCATCGATGCGTAAAACGGCACAGCCATAAGGGTGGAATAGCACTCCAGGGTCTTGATCCCGGCATCGCGCGCCGAACTCAGAATGTGTTCCATCAAACGCCGACCAATGCCCTGCCGCACCCGCCGATGATCTGTCACAACATGGCGGATATGGCCGACAAACTGCGTGGCCTTGTCCTGCGTTCCTGGCACGGCCCGTGTCCAGCCCCCAGCGCCCACGAGTTCCTTTCCATCCGTGACGACGAAATACGTCCCCGACGCCAACAGATGCGGCTGTGCCTTCGAGATCAGCGGAATGGCCGTCACCAGCAATGACGGAGGATAAGCCCCTTTCAACAAGGCGGGGTAGGATCGCCCCAACAAGGCATCAATCTCAGCCAGGTCGGCGGGGGTCGCGCGACGTATAAGAAAGGTCGGGTTCATATCCGTCAATCTGGTGTTTCAACTTCAATGGGTCCAGTCTTCCCGAACCAGATATGAGAGGTTCCATGCCCGTCCACACCCTTGAGTCGGTCCGGCGCGAGGGGTCTGATGACCCCAACGACCCGTGCGGGCCCTACGAAGCCCTTCTCTATAGCGACAGTGGCGGCCTGACCCAGTTCGGCGCGTTTGTTGAGATCCTGCCGCCGGGGTCCGCCTCTTCTCTGCTGCATTGGCATGCAGAGGAAGACGAGATGATCCTCGTTCTGGATGGCACCGTTGCGCTCCACGAAGGCGATCAGGTCACTGATCTTCTCCCGGGGCATGCCGCAACCTTCAAGGCAGGCGTCGCGGTCGGGCACCGGCTGGTGAACACATCCGACAGCCCTGCGCGATACCTTGTCATGGGAACACGCGCCGCGCGCGAAACCGTTACATATCCGATGCATGACTGCATTCTGCACCTTGATCGAGAAACCAGCACACGGCGCTATACCACCAGGGACGGGAAACCTGCGGACAAGCCTTAACGCCCAAACGCAAAAAGGCCGCGCAAAGGCGCGGCCCGCACTCCCGTCCGGAAAGCGATCTTACTTGATCTTGCCTTCCTTGTATTCGACATGCTTGCGCGCAACCGGATCGTACTTCCGTACGGTCATCTTCTCGGTCATGGTCCGCGCATTCTTCTTGGTCACATAAAAGTGGCCCGTGTCAGCGGTCGAATTCAGACGAATCTTGATGGTCGTCGGTTTCGCCATGGTGTTTCTCCTGGTTGGTCAGCACCCAAAGGGCGAAGACCTCAAAAATCTGAAGTCTGCCTTCTAAAGGCTGCACCCCACCTGTCAAGGGCGAAACCGACTACGAAATGCCCATAGCCGCATGCACACGGGCCCGCGCCTCGTCCGAGAGGCCAAGCGCAGCCGCAAGCTGGTTGATGTAATCGGCCTCTGCCAGACTATCGACACGGATTGCCATCAGCGCCGTGGCATAAACCTGCGCCCCCATTTGCTGCGATGTGTCGGCGGCCAAAGCGGTCGGATCGACAGGCGCATCCAGCTGGGCCTCAATGAATGCGCGCTCATCCGGGCCAACTTCGCCCAAATGGTCCATGATCTTGGCGCGCTCCTCTGCATCGATCTCGCCATCCGCCTTGGCGGCCTGGATCATCGCCCGGATCATCAGCTTGGCATTTTCCTCCATCGCATCAGAGGCCGTGGACGTTCCGGTCAGGCTGTCGATCATGGCGCTGGTCTGCTCGGCCCCGCCCGCCATGCCACCCCCGAGGGCTGCCATCAGGCCACCCATGCCAGCCATTGCGCTGGCGCCAGCCGCCTCGCCCTGCCCCAGAAACTGGTCCCGCATGGCTTTGAATTGCTCGGTCGGAAGCCCCATTTTGTCCATCATGTCAAAGGCCTGATCGCTCATCTGGTTCAGTTGCGGATTGCCCCGCATCGCATCCTTAACCCCGGGCATTCCGCCCATATCCTTGTACTTTTCATGCCCTTTGGCTGCGGCAAACCCGACGGCCAATGTGGCCAATGTCTTGACGAAACTCATGCTCACGTGCTCCCTTTAAATGGCTGATGGGAGCTTACTGGCATCCCAACGTTCCGCAAAGCAGCAAGTTGCTGACCGGACGTCAGCTGCGACCCCATCCTTCCAAATTGCGCGCCTTCGGCGCACACGATGCTGTGCGTCTGCCTTTGGCAGCCGCGTTTCTGCGTATTTTAGAAGAGATGAAGAGGGCTTTCTTCCTGGTACAAATACGGCGGGGAGTCTCTCGAAGAGAGACGGGGCGGAGCCCCTAATAAAAGTATCGCGTGCACCGTCAGGCGCGCAATTTGGCAGTGTGTGCCTTCTCTCAAAAACAGACGTTAAAATGCGGATGGCCTGTAAGCCGGATTCTGTACGCCCTTGGGCGCGATGACCATTCCTCTGGCCTTGCCGTTGCCGACAAGGTCTAGCTGGCAACCCGGGGTCCAAGCCGAAGCTGCCCATGCGGACCCCCTATTCGCCATTGCTTCTGGTGGGGCTTGCCGTGCCGTCCTTGTTGCCAAGTCCGCGGTGGGCTCTTACCCCACCGTTTCACCGTGACCCAAGTGGGCCGCTTGCGCGACCTACGAAGGCCGTCTGTTCTCTGTGGCGCTGTCCCTCGGGTTCACGGCGGGTTTCCCCGCCGACCCCGGCCGGGCGTTACCCGGCACCATTGCTTCGTGAAGTCCGGACTTTCCTCTCGCACAAGTTGCCCTGCGCAAGCGATCATCCAGCCATCCGCATTGGAGCGTGTAGACGCTCTTATGACGTCCGTAAAGACCCCGCTCAGCTTTCGTGCAAAGGGCGGGTCCGCATTCTGCGCGCCGTCCGCGCGGTCACATCTGCCGGAAACTGGCGCGCGAGGCCTGCCATCAGCGCGGCATCGGCCACAGAAAGCGGGCCGGTCTCGAACGGGCGGAACCGGGCGCGGAATGCAGCAAGGACACACTCTTCACCCGCCTCAATAGGATAACCAAAGAAGCTCGCGTGGCGCATGAAATCGCCACCCAGAGCCGGATCGGGCCAAACCGACACCCCTTTGTCCGCAAGATGTTTCCAGTCGAAATGAGGGCCCGGATCGCTTTTGCGTGCGGGCGCCATGTCAGAATGCCCGATCACCGCTTTCGCAGGCAGCGCGTGCCGTTTCAGAAGGTCTTTGAGCAAGGCTTCCAACGTCGTCATCAACGGCTCTTCAAAGGCACAATCGCCGAGATTGTCCAACTCGATCCCGATGGAATGCGAATTGACATCGTCATGCCCGGCCCAGGCCCCTTCTCCAGCGTGCCACGCCCGCTCGGCCTCATCGACCAATCGAAAGAGTGTTCCATCCCGGGCAATCAGGTAATGCGCCGATACTTCGCTTTCGGGGTCGCAGAGGCGGTCCAGAGCGTCCTCGGCGCTTTTCATCGCCGTGTAGTGCAAGACGATGAGATCAACAGCCGCGCCACCCCTGCGCGGACCAAAGTTCGGCGAGGGACGGTCGAGGATGTCCATTTTGATCAGCCTCCGCGGGCAGCCCGGAAGGGCGAGGGATCCCAGAAGCAGGCGAAGCCATCGCCATCCGGGTCCAGCCCGCGACGATCGCGTTCCGGTCCGCCGGCCGCGAGGAAGGCCGCCTGCGCCTGATCCGATGACCCGAAATCGGCACAGGCGCGGCGATACCGATCTTCGTTGAACCGCCCCGAGCGGTCATAGACCGATTGGCCAACCGCATTGTTCGTTGACAGAGCAAAGGACACGATGTTTGGCGCCGCCCGTCCCGAGGGGCGCTCCGGCACGGCCTCTGGCTGGGCCACCGAGAAGCTCTCCCGCTGGCGGGCCAGACGGTCACGGTCGCTTTCGATGGTTTCGCGCGAGGAGACGGCTTCGAAATCCTGCTCATCCGAGATGTTCGGATTATTACCCTCGATGCTGGCCACGCTTACGGGTGCCGCACCGGCCGACGCCGTCTGGTTCAGCACATCTTGCGTGTTTTGCGCAATTGCCGTGGACGCAACGTTTTCATCCGAAATCCGCGCTTCCAGTTGGGCATCGCGCGCCGCGCGCTGGCTGGCGTATCGGTTGTAATCACCAAATCCGACACCCTGCGCGTTCGGGTTGCTGTCGGGGATTGTTGGCGCGCACCCCATAAGGGCCAGCACAAGGCATCCGGCGGAAAATCTCTTGATCATGGTCTGCTCTGCCACTCTGTTTTGCCGCAGATTACCACCAATTCGATGGTTTGGCCACAAAACCGGCGCGATCTTCCAGAACCTGTGCCACGTTGAGCAATGCGCCCTCTTCCCAGGGTTTCCCGATCAGTTGCAGCCCAAGCGGCAAACCTTGTCCATCGAGGCCGGCGGGAACGGCAATCCCCGGCAAACCAGCGAGGTTCACAGTGACGGTGAAGACGTCGTTCAGGTACATCTGCACCGGATCGTCGAACTCTTGGCCCAGAGGGAACGCGGCCGATGGGGTGGCCGGGGTCAGGATGGCATCCACACCCTCGGCGAAGACATCTTCGAAGTCCTTCTTGATGAGCGCGCGCACCTTCCGGGCGCGGTTGTAATAGGCGTCATAGAATCCGGCGGACAGCACATAAGTGCCGATCATGACCCGGCGCTTCACCTCGTCGCCGAACCCTTCGGCGCGGGTCTTCTCGTACATCTCGGTGATCCCGTCGCCCTGCCCCAGCGTGGCGCGGTGCCCGTAGCGGACACCGTCATAGCGCGCGAGGTTGGACGAGGCTTCGGCAGGTGCGACCACGTAATAGGCGGGCAGCGCGTATTTCGTGTGTGGCAGGCTGATATCCACGATCTTTGCACCGGCATCCTGAAGCATCTCACGCCCTTGAGTCCAAAGCGCTTCGATCTCATCCGGCATGCCGTCCATGCGGTATTCTTTGGGAATACCGATGGTTTTGCCGCGAATGTCGCCGGTCAGGGCCGCCTCGAAATCGGGAAGCGCCAGATCGGCAGACGTTGAATCCTTCGGATCATGGCCTGCCATGGCCTGCAACATGATCGCCGCATCGCGCACGCTCTTTGTCATCGGCCCAGCCTGATCGAGCGAAGAGGCAAAGGCCACGATACCCCAACGCGAGCATCGCCCATAGGTCGGCTTCAACCCGGTGATCCCGACAAAGGCGGCGGGTTGGCGGATCGATCCACCGGTATCAGTACCGGTTGCGGCCAGACACAGGTCGGCGGCCACGGCAGCGGCCGAGCCGCCTGACGATCCGCCAGGTGTCAGCGCAGTCTGGTCATTGCCACGCCGCCAAGGGTTTACGACATTGCCGTAGGTCGAGGTTTCGTTGGACGAGCCCATCGCGAACTCATCCATATTGAGCTTGCCGATCATCACCGCGCCTGCATCGAAAAGCTGGCTGGTGACTGTCGATTCATACTCCGGTTTGAAGCCGTTCAGTATGGCGCTCGCCGCCTGGCTCGGCACACCCTTGGTGCAGAACAGGTCCTTGATCCCAAGGGGGATCCCACACATCGCTGGCGCATCCCCGGCCTGAAGCCGTGCATCCGCCGCCTTGGCCTGATCGCGTGCCAGCTCTGGTGTGTGATGCACCACCGCATTCAACGCGGATGCGGCTTCAGCCGCGCTCAGACAGGCCTCGGTCAACTCGACAGATGTGATCTCACCTGCACGAAGTTTGTCACGGGCGTCAGCAATTGTGAGTGTGTTCAGTTCGCTCATCACTCGACCACCTTCGGAACCGCAAAGAACCCTTCACGCGCATCGGGTGCGTTCGACAAAACCTTGTCCTGCTGATTGCCGTCGGTCACCACATCCTCACGCCGCTTCAGCCGCATCGGCGTGACAGACGTCATCGGCTCGACCCCGTCGACATCGACTTCGTTGAGCTGTTCGACAAAGCCAAGAATGGCATTGAATTCGTCCGCCAGCGCATCAAGGGCGTCTTCCTCGACCTTGATCCGGGCGAGATGCGCCACCTTGCGCGCGGTTTCGCGATCTATCGACATGGGCCATGGCACTCCTGCAATCAGCGGTCCGTTTAGCGCGCAGCCAAGACGATGCCAAGTCTTGTGCAGAGGTGTTTTTATGGCCTTGAGGTTCTGCTTTGGGTCCGAGGGATTGCGCCGCCTTCGGCGTCGCCCCATGCGAGGGGTTTCACCCCTCGCGCTCCCCTGCATATTTGTGAGCCGATGAAGTCACATGTCGGCGCCAGGTTTCAATCATCCAGCCCAGCATGATGCCGTTCAGGATATGCCAGAGGAAATGCGTGCCGAGCGGGATTGCGGCACAGAGCGGCTCGTCGATGGACCGGGCCGTGAGCGACACGCAAAGGATCGCCGCACCGATGGCGAGGTTCAGCGCGGTGTCCGTTGCCCGGTTTCGCAGAAGAAACGCGTAGGCAAAGATGAGGGTCGGCAAGGGCCAGTAAAAACTTGAGATCGAAAAGAACGGCAGCGCCTCAAAAAGCGGCGTCAAGGCCATCGAGTAGGGAATGTAGGCCGCCGCACCGAGCGCCGCGATCCATGGGCGACACCCCCAGAAGTCGCGATTGGCGAGAAAGATGTAAGTGAGCGCATACATCATGATTGGCGTGACATCGAGCAACGCGGCCCACGGTTGTGCATGGGTGTGAAAGAGGTACGAGCCAATGCCGATCATGCCGAGGACGAAGGCCAGCACCCGCCCCCAGACCAGCCCCTCGCAGCGCCGCCACATGATGACGGCGGCGATCAGGAACGCGGCATTCGTCACCGCGTTGATCGGCTCCGACCAATAGGACGGGTCGGTGCGCTCGCAATAGGCGTCTATGTGTTCTGTCCAATCCATATCCGAAAGGGCACCTAGTCTTGCACGTAGAATCGGCTAGGTATCGCCCCAAAATAACGGGAGGCACATCATGAAATTTGTTTGGTTGGGTCACGGATCGATGCGGATCGAAAGCGGTTCCGCGAATTTGCTGATTGATCCCTGGCTGGACGGCAATCCAAGCTTTCCGGATGACCAACGTGCAGCGGCGCTTGCCGATGTCACCCATATCCTGCTGACCCATGCTCATTTCGATCACATCTCCGAAGTTCTGCCGCTCGCCAAGGAGCTTGGAGTGCCTGTCGTCGGTCAATTTGACCTCATGGGGTATTGGGCCGAAGCCGAAGGCATCGAAACGGTGGGCTTTAACAAGGGCGGGACGGTTGATTTGAACGGCGTCGCAGTGACGATGGTTCCGGCGAGCCATTCCTCAACGCTCGGATTGCCCGACGGTCCGGTCGGTGTCGGCAGTGAAGTGGGCTTCATGCTACGGGCGGAGGGCAAGACGGTTTACGTCTCGGGCGATACCGACATCATGGCCGACATGGCCTGGATGGGGGAGTATTACACGCCGGATGTTGGTATCTTGTCTGCGGGCGGGTTTTTCACCATGGATATGAAGGCCACCGCCTGGGCGGCAGGCAAGTTCTTCGACTTCAAGACCGTCATCCCGGTCCATTACAAGACGTTCCCGATCCTCGCGCAAACGGCTGATGATCTGATTGCGGGGCTGCCGGGTGTGGACGTGAAGACACCCGGTGTGATGGAGCCGGTCGAGCTTTAGCGCAGCCCGTCCGAGCCGACAGCATCGGACGCCTCGAGGCCGCCGACACGCGGCAAGGGACGCCCACTGTCGGTTACGGCGAGCGCCACGAGTATTTCATCTGCGCCGGGCGCATCGGGGATGCGGGCCTCCACCGCGTCGAAATGGCTGCGCACATAGGCGGCGTCCTTGTGGCCCAGGGGTACATCCAGCGTTTGCCCCGGTCCGCCGCGCTTTTTCGCGGATGGGATAAGGGCCGCCCCTCCGCCGGCGGCCTGCCGAAACGGCACGCCCATCGCGGGATGCAGGAGCGCGGCGGCGTGTTCCAATTCGCCGCGCTCGCCCACCATCGCGGCCTTTCCATAGCTCTCAATGCTGTTTGGCGACGCGCCCAGCGCCTCGACCGCTCGTTGGCCCAGAAGGTCGCCGAGCGCGGCCCCGGTTTCGATCAACTCGGTCAAATCCGCTGCGAACTGGCCCGCGAACGGGTTGCGGATCACGGCCATCGCAACGGCCTTGCGGGTCGGTGGCGCGATCATGCGATCCAACTCGCGATGTGTCTCTTCGACCGTGACAACCAGCTTACGTATCTCCATCGCCGCGCCTTTCTCTGAAAAACTCTTGCAACAAAATGCGCGCCTCAGCCTCTCCAATCCCGTCATAGACTTCGGGCACATGGTGGCATTGCGGATGGCTGAAGACCCGGGGGCCCTGTGCGACGCCGCCGGACTTGGGGTCCGATGCGCCGTAGTAAAGCCGCGCGATCCGCGCTGCCGAGATCGCGGCGGCACACATGGGGCAAGGCTCAAGCGTCACGTAGAGATCGCACCCGATCAACCGCTCGGAGCCGAGCGCTGCCGCACCGGCGCGAATGACCTCCATTTCGGCATGGGCGGTGGGATCGGCCCGTTCGCGCATCCGGTTTCCTGCCCTCGCGAGGATCGCGCCCGTCCCATCAACCAGAACCGCACCCACGGGAACCTCGCCCCGTGCGGCGGCGGCGCGCGCTTCTTCCAGCGCAAGGTCCATGTGGCTCCGAAAGCCATGTATGGGCGGTGATGTCTTCATCTCTTTCCAAATACGCAGAAGCCACCGTTCGGGAAAGCCCAAGCGCGCCCTTTCCAGGACCGCCGGATATCGCTATGCCGCCCTCATGTCCGATACGCCTGCCTCAAACCGGATCGCCAAGGTCCTTGCCCGCCACGGGATCGCGTCCCGTCGCGAGGCCGAAAAGATCATCGAAGCGGGTCGGGTCAGCGTGAATGGCAAGGTGATCGAAAGCCCGGCACTGAACGTCACGGACAAAGACAAGATCGCCGTGGACGGCAAACCGCTTGAGGAGCGTGATCCCCCGCGCCTTTGGATGTATCACAAGCCAACCGGATTGGTGACGACCACGAAAGATGAAAAGGGTCGACCAACCGTGTTCGATGCCCTGCCGGATGAGTTGCCGCGGGTGGTGTCGGTTGGGCGCCTCGACCTGAATTCCGAAGGGCTGTTGCTGCTGACGAATGACGGCGAAATCAAGCGCCGGTTAGAACTGCCGTCGACAGGGTGGTTGCGCAAGTACCGGGTGCGCGTGCATGGCGCCCCGAAAGACGAGGATTTCGCGCCGCTGCGCAAGGGATTGAGCGTGGAGGGCGCGCATTTCCGCCCGATGACTGTGACGCTGGATCGTCAGCAAGGGCGCAATGCCTGGGTCACGGTCGCGCTGCGCGAGGGTAAGAACCGGGAGATCCGGCGCGCCATGGAAGCGATCAGTTTTCCGGTGAACCGCCTGATCCGTATCAGCTATGGTCCGTTTCGGCTGGGTGATCTGAAACCCGGTGAGGTCAGCGAAATCAAACAGAAGATTGTCCGCGAACAACTTGGACTTGAGAAAGACCAAGGGGGAAAAAATATACAGGCACCTCAAAAACCGAAGCGTCGCCGCACGCGTCGCTGAAAAGTTTCGCATGCGAAACTATTGATTTTGTTAACGAAAACTAATTTTTGGTCACCGATGCGTACAAATGGTGAAAGTTTGCTTAACCTTTGCCGACACATCGGTTTCACACCCTATGCCTATAGCAAGCCTGCACATATCCACTTATGTTAGCTCTGAGAAAGTGGGGTATTTAACTCGGGATGCATCGTCTTGCCTTGGCACTCATAGCAGCCGTCGTGGTTGTTGCTTTGACCGTTGTGCTTCTTCGAAGCCTGGCGCGGTCCTATGAACGTGCAGGCGGGACCGAAGCCCTGACGACTGGGGGAAGCATGCAAAAGGCAGCCTTTTTTCTACTGTTGTGCCTGATCCTCTATGTGTCTGTGAGTGGCGCATCCTGATGGCACAGCGCTATGGTGGAAAGTTCAGCCCTGGTACGGCGTCGCACCCGCGCAATCCCGATGGCATGCGCCGAAGCCGTGTGGGTGCCCGGGTCAATTTCCTGTTCATTGCGCCTGTCCCGATGCTTCTTGTTGCGTTCCAGATGGAGCCGACCGGTCTTTTCCTGAAGTTCGTCGCGTTCGGCATCATGATGCTGGCAGCCTGGCTCACGAAAGAAGGATTGGTCGCGGAAGATGCCTATCATGCGCGGCGCGTCGCGAAGAAGCCTGCGATCCCGCGAAAAATTTTCGGCAGCGTTCTGACCGGTATCGGCCTTGCTCTCGCTGGCCTGAACCCCGAGACCTTCAGTCTGCTGAACCCGGCGCTTTACTTCATCCTCGGCACGGTTTTGCACTTCATCGCCTTTGGGCCGGACCCGCTACAAGACAAGGGCACGGAAGGGATGAACGAGTATCAGACCGACCGTGTGGCACGGGTTGTGGACGAGGCCGAACGTCATCTTGCGGCGATGAAAGATGCGATCCGCCGGGCGCAAGTGCCCGCCTTGGAGCGTCGGGTCAGCGATTTTGTGGAAACGGCGCGGGGCATGTTCCGCGTGGTCGAAGAAGACCCCCGCGATTTGACGAGCGCGCGCAAGTTTCTGGGCGTTTACCTGCTGGGCGCCCGCGACGCGACCGTGCAGTTCGCCGACCTTTATGCACGCTCGCAGAATCACGAGGCGCGCGCGGATTACGAGGCGTTGTTGGACGATCTCGAAAGCTCATTTGCACAGAAAACCGAAAAACTGCTGCTGGACGACAAGTCCTCGCTGGATGTGGAGATCGAAGTGCTCCGTGACCGGTTGGAACGCGAAGGCGTTCGTAGCGAAATTTGACCAGCGAGGAGGGAACACCCCATGGAAGAACGAGTGCGTCAGGAGGCTGAGAAAGCCTTGGCCGAGGTCAAGGAGATCAGCGAGGTGCTGTTGCCGGAACCCGCACCTGCCAACGAGATCGTGGCCTTTGAGGCCGCTGACCCGCAGACGACGGCGGAAATCGAGCGTCGGATTGGCGAGTTGGACATGACCGACACGAACTCCATCGTGTCCTTTGGGTCGGCCGCACAGGCTGAATTGCAGGAAATCAGCCAGTCGATGCTGGCGGATGTGCGCAACAAGGATGTGGGCCCGGCAGGGGACAGCCTGCGCAATATCGTCTCGACCATCCGGGGCTTTTCGATCAGCGAGTTGGATGTGCGCCGGGAACGGTCGTGGTGGGAGCGGTTGATCGGGCGCGCCGCGCCGATCCACAATTTCGTGGCGAAGTTCGAGAAGGTGCAGGATCAGATCGACAAGATCACCGATGATCTGTTGGGCCATGAACATCAGCTTTTGAAAGACATCAAGTCGCTGGACCAGCTCTATGACAAGACGCTGAATTTCTACGACGAGCTGGCGCTCTATATCGCGGCCGGCGAAGAGAAGATCGCGCGGCTCGACAGCACAGATATTCCGGCGAAAGAGGCCGAGGCGCAGGCCGCACCGGAAGAGCAAGGCGTGATGAAGGCGCAGGAATTGCGTGACTTGCGCGCGGCCCGTGACGATCTGGAGCGCCGGGTGCATGACCTGAAACTGACGCGTCAGGTGACGATGCAATCGCTGCCTTCGATCCGTCTGGTTCAGGAAAACGACAAGTCCCTGGTCACCAAGATCAACTCCACGCTGGTCAACACTGTGCCGCTTTGGGAGACGCAACTGGCGCAAGCCGTGACGATCCAGCGCTCGGCCGAAGCCGCAGAAGCGGTGCGCGAGGCCAATGACCTGACCAACGAGTTGCTGACGGCAAATGCCCAGAACCTGCGGTCTGCCAACAAGATGATCCGCGAGGAAATGGAGCGCGGCGTCTTCGATATCGAGGCAGTGAAGCAAGCCAATTCCGATCTTGTCGCGACCATCGAAGAGAGCCTGCAAATTGCCGATGAAGGCAAGAAGAAGCGGGCCGAGGCCGAAGTCGAACTTCAGAAGATGGAACAGGAACTCAAAACCACACTGGCCGCCGCAAAGGCCCGCAAGGACGGCACCGGCACCAATGCCGGGGAGAGCGTTCCGGCCTGATCCCATGCGTGGCCGGGCTTTAATGATGGGGGCGGTCATGAGCACGCTCGCCGGGTGCGGCGAGTTTCAGGACCTGTTTGGCAGCGGGACACCTCCCCCTGCCCGCCCCCCCGTTGTAGTCGACGAGCCCTCCCCCGCCAGCAAGGCGCTGACGGCCTATTACAACCGGGTTGAGGCGGGGCATCGCACCCGCGGGTTGTTGCGGATTGATGGCGGTGGCCCGGATGTGCCGTTTGATGATCGCCGTCTGGCCGAGACCTTCATGCGGATCGCGTTCGCCCGGGAGTTCAGTGATGTCGGCGGCACGCTCGTGCGGCGTGAAGCATCGAGCATCCTGCGCCGCTGGGAAGACCCGGTACGGATCGAGGTGATCTTCGGTTCAAGCGTGGACCCGGCACAGCGCGCCGACGACCGCGCCGCAATCAAGCGCTTTGCGGAACGGCTTGGGCGCACAGCCGGACATCCGGTGACATTCGTGGAACGCGGGGGCAATTTCCGCGTCCTGATCCTGTCGGAGGATGAACGGCAGGTGTCAGGGCCGACCCTGCAACGGCTCGTGCCCACCATCCGGCCGCGCGAGATTGCGCTCATTGAAAACCTGGGCCGCGAAAGTTACTGCCTCGTGCTGGCCGCCGATCCGCAAGATGATGGTGTAATCCGTCAGGCGGCGGCCGTGATCCGAAATGAATTGCCCATCCTGCTGCGCCAGTCCTGTATTCACGAGGAACTCGCACAAGGGTTGGGACTGGCCAATGACAGCCCAAGGGCCCGACCGTCGATCTTCAACGATGATGACGAGTTCGGGCGACTGACCACGATGGATGAGTTGATGTTGGGCATCTTGTACGACCCGGCGCTCCGCCCGGGCATGGAGGCGGACGAGGCACAGCCGATTGTAACCCGCCTGGCACGGGCGCAGCTTGGGTCAGGGTTTTGACCGGAGGCAAAAAATGACACATTTTTTGCTTCGATTTCTGACGCAGAAATCGTCCGCCCTGAGGGCGGGAGAAAATGCGTCATTTTCTCTTGCATTTTCTGCGACAGAAAATGCCGACCACGGAGGAGCCGATGGGCATTCTTGATTTTCTGACGGGCGAGTTCATCGACGTCATTCACTGGACGAACGACACGCGCGACACCATGGTCTGGCGGTTTGACCGCGAGGATCATGAAATCAAATACGGCGCCAAGCTGACCGTTCGGGAAAGCCAGGCCGCCGTCTTCGTGCATGAAGGCCAGCTCGCAGATGTCTTTACGCCCGGTCTCTACATGCTTGAGACCAACAACATGCCGATCCTGACGACACTACAGCACTGGGATCACGGGTTCCGGTCGCCCTTCAAGTCGGAGGTCTATTTCGTTGCGACCCGGCGCTTCACCAACCTCAAATGGGGCACCAAGAACCCGATCATGATCCGGGACCCGGAGTTCGGGCCGACCCGGCTGCGCGCCTATGGCACCTACACGGTTAAAGTCAGTGATCCCGGCAAATTCCTGGTGGAAATCGTCGGCACCGATGGCGAATTCACCATGGACGAGATCAGCTTCCAGATCAGAAACATCATCGTTCAGGAATTCAGCCGAGTGATCTCTTCCAGCGGGATTCCGGTGCTGGATATGGCCGCCAACACAAAAGACCTGGGCAAACTGGTCGCAGAGGCGATTTCCCAGACGATCGCGTCTTATGGGATCGAACTGCCCGAGCTTTACATCGAGAACATCTCACTGCCGCCCGCGGTTGAGAAAGCGCTGGACGAACGGACCTCGCGCGGGGTCACGGGCTCACTCGACGATCATTTCCGCTACAAGACAGCCGAAGCCATGGACAATCCGGGCAGCGGTGCCGGTCAGGCCATGGGCATGGGGCTCGGCGCCGGCATGGGCATGGCAATGACCCAAGGCCCTTGGGGACGCGCTCCTGCGGCATCGACACCACCACCGCCGCCCCCCGTCGAACATGTCTGGCACATCGCAGCCGGTGGCGAGACGACAGGCCCGTTTTCCAAGGCTGATTTGGGTCAGATGGCCGGAAAAGGGCAGTTGGCACGCGACAGTTGGGTCTGGACGCCGGGTCAGGATGGTTGGAAGCACGCGGAAGAGACCGAGCTTGCCGAGCTCTTTACGGTTGCGCCACCGCCGCCGCCGGAAAGCTGAGCCCTGCGCGTTCAACATTGAGCCAAGCGGAAGGAGAGGCTCAGATGTCACATTCGAAAACCGGCTATAGCGGGCTTCAGATTGCGCTGCACTGGATCGTCGCCTTCCTGATTTTCGGCGCGTGGTTCACCCATGAGGGGATGGGTCGTGCACTGCGGGCGCGGATTGAACAGGACCTGAGCGGCTTTGATGGCGCGACATTGCACACGATGTTGGGTGGTGCGGCTTTTGCCTTTGTTCTTGTCCGGTTGCTTGTGCGGCTCAGAACCGGGGCGCCGGAGCCGCATGGATCGACCATGGTGCGGATGGCAGCCAACTGGGGGCATCGCTTGCTTTATGCGTTGATGATTCTGGCACCGCTTTTGGGCGCGATCACCTGGTACGGCAAAATAGAAGGGCTGGGCGACGTTCACGAATGGGTCGGGCAGGCCTTGATGCTGGTGGCCATCGGCCATCTCTTGATGGCGATGCTGCATCAGGCGCTTTGGTCGGACGGGACGCTGATGCGCATGGTCTCACCGAGCCAGGAATGACCGCGATTATGACACTTGAGGTGGCATAGTGGGGATCGAGGAACATCGCTTCCCGTGTGACAATTGCGGTGCGGATTTTCGGTTTGCGCCGGGCGAGGAGCAGTTGGTCTGCGACCATTGCGGCAACACGCGCGCCATCGAGAACGGGCCTTGGGGCCGGTCGGAAGCGGTTGCCGAGCATGACCTTGTCGGTGCGCTGCGGGCTGGCAAGGGAACGGCGGAGATGGAGGAAACCCGGACCTCCACCTGCCCCAACTGCGGCGCAAGAACCGAGTTTGACGCGGCCGTCCACGCCAAGGAGTGTCCATTCTGCGCAACGCCGGTTGTCACCGACACCGGCTTATCCCGACAGATCAAACCTGCCGCCGTTCTGCCGTTCACACTGGACGAAAGCGAAGCGCGGGTGGCGATGACGCAGTGGCTGGGATCGCTCTGGTTCGCGCCGAACGGGTTGATGGAATACGCGCGCAAGGGGCGCAAGATGTCGGGTGTGTATACGCCGTGCTGGACCTTTGATGCCGAAACGCAGTCCAGCTATCGCGGACAACGCGGTATCGTTTACCACCAGAAAATGACCGTGATGCGCAATGGCAAGCGCGAGACGGTGAACGTGCCGAAAGTGCGCTGGACGCCGGTGCGCGGCCGCGTCGCGCGGTTCTTTGATGATGTGCTTGTGGTGGCCTCGACCGCTTTGCCCGAGCGGTTCCGGACGAGCCTTGTGCACTGGGACCTGACGCGGCTGGAGCCGTATCAGCCTGAGTATCTCGCCGGGTTTCGGGCCGAGGCTTATACCATCGAGTTGGAAGATGCGTTCGGCGAAGCGCGACAGATTATGGATCGTCAGATTTTAAGGGATGTGAAGTTCGATATCGGCGGGGATCGTCAGCGGGTGGAAGACGTGGACACCAAGCTGTCCGACATGACGTTCAAGCATATCCTCGTGCCGGTCTGGATCGCGGCTTACAAGTTTCGAGGGCGGTCGTTCCGCTTCGTGGTCAACGGGCAAACCGGCCAGGTCACGGGGGAGCGCCCCTGGTCGACCTGGAAAATCTTGTTCGCGGTGCTGGCTGGTCTGATCGTGGCGGCGATTGCAGGCTATCTTTATGCCGAGGGGCAGTATCGCTGAGCTGTCGCACTCAATTCAGGCGGACAAGTTCGGTGTCGACCATCCGGTGCGACTTGACGTAGTCGGTGCCGTTCCGCTCGAAACTGAACACGACTTCGGACTGCGTGCGGGGGCCTGCGAGGCGTTCCAGCATGTGACGTTCCATGATTTTCGCTGCATTGCGCTGAGACGCATCGACCAGGTCCACCGCTTCCCGCGTTGGCGCGGCCAGCAGAACGCGGTCCCATCCCATTTGGGACATGGCGTTTGAAATCACGCTTGGCACAAAGAGGAGGCTCGTACCGAGCCAGGGATGATCCTGCAAGCTGAGCGACAAGACAGCGTCATTGCCCGTCAGTTCCCCGAAGATCTGCGGCAGAAGCGCGACGAGGTTCTGTTCCGCCGCGAGCAATACGTCTTCCGATTGGTGACCCGCGGTTTGCACCATGTTTTCGGTCAGGATGGCGACACCTTCGCCCTGATCTGACAGCACAACACTGACGAGATCGCCCGGCCCCGCACCGACCAGCGGATCAGTCAGGGACTGGCCCGCCTGGTCCATGAATGTCCGGTGTCGGAGGCCCGGATAGACCTTCTTTAGATCAACCTCAGGCCCCGCAACTGCACGCTGCGCAAGGCTGACGAATGTGTCCACCAGGTGTTCTGCGGTGCGCGGTGTGGCAACCCGGACCTCATGCACAAGATTGCCGAGGTTCAGCACCATCTCGCCCGCCTCCGGATGGACCAACGTGAGGCGGTAAGGTTCACCGTAACGCGTTTCGAGCGGCAGGCCCGGCAAGGCGGCCTTCAGCCGTTGGACAATGAAGGCCCGGATTTCTTCGGGCGACAAGGATGTCAAAGCGCTGTCGGAATACATGGTGCATACCTCTCAACTATATAAGCAGTGTCGCAGGGGATTGCGCCGAAACTGAGGTCTAGTTTGGGAGTTGCTGTGCGTATAAAGCGCCCTTGTCAGCGCTAACATCACAATCTAATCACAGGTCAAACCAGGAGGTTAACCGATGATCCTATGTGCTGGCGAAGCGTTGATCGATATGCTGCCCCGCGAAACGACCGAAGGCGGTTCCGCCTTTGCGCCACATGTGGGCGGCTCCGTTTTCAATACGGCGAATGCGCTTGGCCGCCTTGGGCAAAGCGTTGGGTTCTTCAGCGGTGTGTCGACCGATTTCTTCGGCGAGATGCTGATGGAGACGCTGGACGCCTCCAATGTCGACTCCAGCTTTACGGCACGCCCGGACCGGCCTACGACCCTTGCTTTTGTCAAACTCACTGACGGGCATGCGACCTACCTGTTCTATGATGAAAACAGCGCTGGACGCATGCTGTCCGAACGCGACATTCCCGCCCTGGATGAAAGCGTTGACGCCCTTTTCTTCAGTTGCATTTCGCTCGCCGTCGAACCCTGTGCAGCAACCTATGAAACGCTGATGATGCGGGAAGGCGGAACACGGGTGACCATGCTGGACCCGAACATTCGCGCGGGTTTCATTCAGGACGAAGCCACTTACCGGGCGCGGCTGGATCGCATGACAGCAGTCGCCGATCTGGTAAAGGTCTCGGACGAAGACCTCATCTGGCTGCGTGGCGCGGGTGATCTGGAAGAAAAGGCGCGCGAGATGCTGGCCATGGGCCCAAGCGTGGTCTGTGTGACCGAGGGTGCGCGCGGGGTTACGGCCTATACTGAGAACCGCGCGCTGTTCGTTCCGGCACCAAAGGTTGATGTCGTCGATACCGTCGGCGCGGGTGACACATTCAACGGCGGGTTTCTGACGGGATTGAAGGAACTTGACGTTCTTAAAAAGGACGCCGTGCGGAACCTGTCTGACGACCAGTTGAAAGACGCGCTCACCCTTGGCGCCAAGGCTGCGGCGGTGACAGTCAGTCGTGCCGGGGCCAATCCACCGACACGAGAAGAATTGTGAGAGCCCTGGTCCAGCGCGTTAGCCGGGCGAGCGTGACGGTTGCAGGTGAAACCTTGGGCGCCATTGAGGGCGGTTTGCTGATCCTCGTTTGCGCGATGGCAGGCGATGATGAGGCCGTGACGCAGAAGCTCGCCACCAAGATTGCAAAGCTGCGGGTGTTTCGGGACGAAGACGGGCGCATGAACCGGTCGCTTCTGGATGTGGGCGGGGCCGCGCTTGTCGTCAGCCAGTTTACACTTGCCGCCGATACCTCGCGCGGCAACCGCCCGGGCTTTTCAACCGCCGCGTCGCCGGATATCGGCGAACCGCTTGTGCTTCACTTCGCGAAAACGCTGGCCGACCAAGGTATTGAGGTCGCCCACGGTCGGTTCGGCGCAGATATGGACGTGGCACTCGTCAACGATGGGCCCGTCACCATTTGGCTAGACACCAGCGATTAAGTCTGGGCCGGCAAGCGGTTTCACAGTCTTGCCGCATTCAGCGTCTAGCACCCCATCTGATTAGAATGGATAGGTTTGACCAAATGCCCAGAACTCTGAACGCAATAGCCGCATCCGCATGTTTACTGCTTGCCGCCTGTGGCGGCGGATCGAACATTGAACGGACATCTCCAAGCGACGCGCGTTCCACCGATCCGATCCTGAAAAGCGTGATTGCGACGTTCAAGGCAGGCTGCATCGATAGCGCGCCCCAGTTTGAGGAAAGCCGCATGCGTGCCGGTTTTGCTGAGAACCAGCCGCGACTTGGCAGCCTTATGTTGCTTGTTGCCACTGGCAAACCTGGCACGTCCTGCTTTGTCAATGTGAACAACTATGGCACCCAGCGCGCGAAGCCGACCTATGGCGACGTCAACGCCCTTGCCCGGGCTTTGCAAGCGCGCACGGGTGGCACGCTCCGACTGAAGACGGATGAGACATCGGCTGAGGTGCAAGTTGGCCGCAAAAAATACACTGTCTTTGCGATCGTGAATCGCTCCGGCCAATTGCAGCTTTCGGTGAATTGACGCACCCGCCCGAGGGGACCTGCCACCTTCTGCCGCCCGGGAACACGCTTTCTGGCGCAAAAACGCGCCAACAGCGACACAGCAGACCTTTTCGCCCGCGCCTCTGCCTGCCATAAGGCGCGCAGCATGACCAATCGGATCGCGTTTTACATTGGCGGAGGGATCGTCGTGATACTGGTGCTCGATTACGCACTGGGTCTTGGAATTGGGTTGTTCCTTGCACGCCGTTTGCTCGATCTGATGAACCTTATTGCCGTGTGGCGCTGATCAGTGAGCCGAGAAGGAGAATTTCCATGGCTGTCAAAGTAGCAATCAACGGGTTTGGCCGGATCGGCCGGAACGTCCTTCGGGCCATCATTGAGTCCGGTCGCGAAGATATCGAAGTGATCGCGATCAACGATCTGGGACCGGTTGAAACCAACGCTCACCTTCTGCGCTATGACAGCGTGCACGGACGGTTCCCGATCGATGTGAAGTCCGGCAAGGACTGGATCGATGTCGGTCGTGGCAAGATGAAGGTCTCGGCCATTCGCAACCCGGCGGAATTGCCCTGGGCGGATGTCGACGTGGTGATGGAATGCACCGGTATCTTCACCTCGAAGGAAAAATGCCAAGCGCACCTGGAGAACGGGTCGAGCAAGGTCCTGATTTCCGCACCCGGCACAGATGCTGATGCCACCATCGTCTATGGCGTGAACCACAAGTCTCTGCGCAAGTCCCATAAGGTGGTATCGAACGCGTCCTGCACCACGAACTGCCTCTCCCCGGTGGCCAAAGTGCTGAACGATGCCATCGGCATCAAGAAAGGCTTCATGACCACGATCCACAGCTACACCGGCGATCAGCCGACGCTGGACACGATGCACAAGGATCTCTACCGCGCGCGCGCTGCGGCGATGAACATGATCCCGACCTCGACCGGCGCGGCCAAGGCCGTGGGTCTTGTCTTGCCGGAACTCAAGGGCAAGCTCGACGGTGTCGCGATCCGCGTTCCCACGCCCAATGTCTCTGTCGTGGACCTGACCTTTGAGGCCAAGAAGAAGACGACCGTCGAAGAAGTGAATGACGCCATCAAGAAGGCCACACGCAAGGCACCGCTCAAGGGCATCCTTGGATATACGGACGAGCCGCTGGTCTCGAACGACTTCAACCACGACCCGCATTCCTCGATCTTCCACATGGATCAGACCAAGGTCATGGGCGGCACGATGGTGCGTATTCTGACCTGGTACGACAACGAATGGGGCTTCTCCAACCGGATGAGCGATACGGCCGTTGCCATGGGCAAACTCATCTAGGCAAGTCGCATTTGGGACCGCGCCCCGGACGTAATCCGGGGCGGGCTTGATTAGGAACGCGGTTTTCCTTATTTTACGTGCCGTTGTACCAGTTCCTGGGGGAGCTATGATCCGGATACTCGCGGCCGTTCTGGCCTCTGTTGCTGTGGCCACTCCGATCCACGCGCAATCGGCTGATGCCAAAGCACGGAAGAAACTCTTCGAGCGTCAGTCCGCCATCCTCGACAAACGCACTGCGGCGCGCGAAAGCGCAAGTGTCCCGCTGGCCCGGTCCGAAGTCTACATCCCCGGCACGCCGACGTCTGAAACGATCCTCAAGTACAACGGCGCCCATCGGAGCCAGTTCGAGCGTGCGGCCCGTGATGCCGCGCGTCGGCATAATGTACCGGAAGACCTGTTTCTCAGGCTCGTAACCCAGGAAAGCGCGTGGAACCCGAGTGCGAAATCCAACAAGGGCGCGATTGGGCTGGCGCAATTAATGCCAGGAACGGCGCGCTACCTGCGCGTAAACCCGCATGATCCGCTGCAAAACCTGGAAGGCGGCGCGCGCTATCTGGCAGAACAGTATCGCAAGTTCCGCTCCTGGCGTCTGGCTCTTGCGGCCTATAACGCAGGACCGGGGGCAGTCGAAAAACACAACGGCGTGCCACCTTACAAGGAAACGCAGGGCTACGTGCGCGCCATTCTCGGAAGCTGACCCCCTTCCCTCTTCACCTTTTTCCAAATACGCAAAGGCGAGCGAAGCGAGCCCACCGCGACTTGGCGCAGCCAAGGCGCAAGACCTGAGCGAGAGACGCCAATGGCCAAGAAATCCAGCGGACGAGGACAGCGCGACCTGCGGGTGAAGGTGAAATCTGCACGCGGCCGCAAGCTGTCGTCCACCCGCTGGCTGGAGCGTCAGTTGAACGATCCTTACGTGCGCCGCGCCAAGGCCGAAGGGTATCGCGGGCGGGCGGCGTTCAAGATCCTCGAACTGGATGACAAGTATGGCTTCCTGACACCGGGCGCGCGGGTCGTTGACCTCGGCTGTGCTCCGGGTGGCTGGTGCCAGGTGGCTGTGAAACGCGTCAACGCACTTGGCGACACACCCGGTAAACAAGGCACGGTTCTGGGCATCGACTTGCAAGAGGTGGAGCCGATTGCGGGGGCTGAATTGCACCAGTTGGACTTCATGGAGGACGGGGCCGACGACAAGGTCAAAGCCTGGCTCGGCGGCAAGGCCGATGTCGTCATGTCTGACATGGCTGCTTCTTCATCCGGACACAAACAAACCGATCACTTGCGCATCGTCGCGCTTTGCGAAGCGGCCGCAGAACTCGCATTCGACGTTTTGGAGCCCGGCGGCACGTTTGTTGCAAAAGTGCTGGCAGGAGGCGCCGAACAGGGGTTACAGGCCATCTTGAAGCAGCGTTTCGACAAGGTGGCGAATGTGAAGCCACCGGCATCCCGGACGGATTCCTCGGAGAAGTTCGTCGTGGCGACCGGGTTTCGCGGCTAGCCTCCCCCGCTACCAGGCGAGCCGTTCGCCCATAACGTGATACTGATAGGCCGCGTGCAGGATCGGTTCGACCCGCCCGCTTTCAAGAGCTGTTTCCGCCGACCGTTGTAGGATGTCACCGATCAGCCCACGATCGCCCAGTCGCCAGCCGACATTGAGGAGACGGTCGTAAAAGTAACCCTGATCGTAGGTGCCGGAGGGTGGTGTGACCGTCAGCAAGTCCCGTACCATCTCAAGTGCAAGGTCGGTTTCCGCCTTTGACCGCTTCTCAAAAGCCAAGGTGGACGCAGCGCGGGACAGCGCCGCGTGGTAGTCTTCGGCCCCGAGACGGCGTTTCGCCTGACGAAGCGCTTTCTTGCGGTCACTCTCCGACATCTCCGCCGATAGAAAGGTACCCCAGTGTCTTGCATCGCTGTCAGTCCGGTCCAGCAGTCGCGCGACGCGCTTGATTTCCCCAAGCCGGGGAGACTCCTCGACCAACAGGAACACGCGGTTGCTGATCGCCGATTCCTCCTCCAAGTTCGCGATGCTCTTTTCCGCCCGCTTAAGGGCCTGGCGCATCTCGTCCTCAGG
Organism: Pseudomonadota bacterium; assembly: GCA_038532095.1. Classification (GTDB taxonomy): domain Bacteria; phylum Pseudomonadota; class Alphaproteobacteria; order Rhodobacterales; family Rhodobacteraceae; genus JAJDOD01. The sequence goes on along the minus strand of JBCBBB010000016.1, from coordinate 6,522 downwards.
CGCACCGATGTGGCTGAGCGCAAGGATCAGAAATCGAACGTTGGGGCCATCCGGGTCGACATCGTCCCGCAAGAGGTCCATGGCCGCATCGGCGATATCGCGGTGGCCTGCGTCGGCCGCCACAGCCACGACCTGACGCAAATCGGCGAGGCGCCGATACTGGTCTTCTGCGGCTTTGGCGCGGTCGAACATCTCGTTCAACACCTGCCGTGCAAATGCGTTGTCCTCTGCAAACGGAACCAGGCGGCCCAGGTAAAACACGGGGATGTCACCCATGCCTTCATAGATCTCCAACGTGCGCTTTGCGCCAATCAACTCGATCATCGGATCGCCGAGGTTCGAGCGTCTTGACGCGTCTACAGGCAGGTCTTCCAGCACCCGGCGGGCGGCCTCCTTTTCACCAACAGTCAGCAGAATGTCGGCGGTAATAATCCGGTCGAGCCGCGACCCTGTTGGCGGCAGCAGGAGGTCGCGCAGCACCGCGATGCGGTCGGGGTCTTGCGAGGGGACAGGGGTGAGATTGCCAAGACCGGACACACCCGCCAAGTGCAACATTGCGGACATGGCCCAAAGCGGCGCGCGCCCGTCCAGCGCTTCTTCTATCCCTTTGCCGTCCATGAACGCCTCGATCAGACGATAGTTGCTCAGTGTCAGATCGACGACGCTCTCGGCCAGTTCGCCGTGCACGCCGTGCATGTTCTGAAGCCTGAGCCCAAGCGCGCGTGCATCCTCCAGGCGCCCGATTTCGGCAAGGATGCTGACGCCTTGCGCTTGTTGATCCATATCAAAACCATCCATCCCAAGCGCGAAACCGATATCGGCAAGGCAGTCGGTGGACGGCGCTGCACGGCAGTCCGCCATGTCGGCGTCTGACACATCCGCCCAGAGCGGCCCGGCGCAAACCAGCGCGATGATGCAAAAAATCTGTCTCATGCCGTGTATTTTACAATCGAATGCGGCAATAGCTTGACCAAACGCTTTTGACCTGGCCCCGCGGGTCACGTAGATGGGTGGCAAAAAGAGGCACCTGTGCAGACCGTCATCCTGATCCCCGCACGCTATCCATCCCAGCGCTTTCCCGGCAAGCCGCTTGCCATGTTGACAGGTGCCACGGGAGAGGCCCGTTCGCTGATCCATCGCAGTTGGGACGCGGCCTGCGACGTGACCGGTGTAGACGCTGTCTTCGTACTGACTGACGATGATCGGATCGCTGAGGCCGCACGCGCGTTCGGCGCTGATGTTCTGATGACCAGCGAAGCGCCCCGAAACGGGACGGAACGCTGTGCCGAGGCCCTTTCACAACTGCCGTTTGACGCTGATATCATCGTGAATCTGCAAGGCGATGCCCCTCTGACACCTCCGCACTATGTGGAGGCGCTTCTTGAAGCGATGCGCAACGATCCGACCATCCAGATGGCGACCCCTGTCCTGAGAACTGAGGCAGATCACGTTGCGGCCCTGCAGGCCGATCGGAAGGCTGGTCGCGTGGGGGCGACGACCGCCGTGTTCAAGCCGGATGGCGACGCCCTTTACTTCTCCAAAGAGGTGCTGCCTTTCGCCGATACCGGCGCAACGGTGTTCCACCATGTCGGATGTTACGCCTATCGCCCAAACGCACTTGCGGCCTACGCGGTGTTGCCGCCGGGCGCGTTGGAACAGGTGGAAGGTCTGGAGCAGCTTCGGTTTCTTGAGAACGGCATTCCGGTCCGATGCGTCGAAGTCGAGGCGCGTGGGCGCGCCTTTTGGGAGCTGAACAACCCGTCCGACATCGCCTTGATCGAAGACATCATGAAACGTGAGGGCATCGCATGAGCGTCGCAGTCGACAACGTCACTTTCGCGCAGGACAAACCCTTCGTACTGATTTCGGGTCCCTGCCAGTTGGAAAACCTCGACCATGCACGGATGCTGGCGGAGAAACTGTCCGCCCTCTGTGATGCGCATGGTATTGGCTACGTGTTCAAGGCCAGTTTTGACAAGGCGAACCGGTCCAGCCTGTCGGGTCAGCGCGGTCCGGGCATGGCGGAGGGGCTGACGATCCTTTCCAAGATCCGGGAGGAGTTCGGCTGCCCGGTTCTGACCGATGTGCACACCGCCGAGCAATGCGCCCCAGCCGCAGAAGCCGTCAGCATCCTGCAAATCCCGGCGTTTCTGTCCCGCCAGACCGACCTTTTGCTCGCCGCGGGCGAAACCGGTGCGGCGATCAATGTGAAGAAGGGTCAGTTCCTCGCACCGTGGGACATGAAGAATGTAGCCGACAAGGTGGCCTCGACCGGGAACACGCGCATTCTGCTGACCGAACGCGGCGCGAGCTTTGGCTACAACATGCTGGTCTCTGACATGCGCAGCCTGCCGATCCTGGCAGAGACCGGGTACCCGGTGGTGTTCGATGCCACGCATTCAGTTCAATTGCCCGGTGGCAAAGGAGGTTCGTCCGGCGGTCAGGCCGAGTTCGTGCCGCCCCTTGCCCGCGCGGCGGTCGCCGTTGGTGTGTCGTCAGTCTTCATTGAAACCCATGAAGACCCGTCGCGCTCCCCGTCGGATGGTCCCAACATGGTGCCGCTCGATCAGATGGATGCGCTCCTTGGAACGCTCACGGCGCTGGATCGTGTGACCAAGGGCCTGACTTAACCGCGCTTGTGCGGAAATGGCGAATGACCTATCCCGACGCCATGACAGAGACCGATGACATCGCCCATGTACGCGCCGCCCTGGCGGTGGACATGGACGGGTTCCAGACCCTGCAAAACGCGTTGGACGAACTTGCACCGTCGATTGATGCTGCACTCGACCTGATCGCCAATATGGACGGCAGATTGATTGTCAGCGGTTTGGGGAAATCCGGGCATATTGCAACAAAACTCGCGGCCACCTTCGCCTCCACAGGCACGCCGGCCTATTTTCTTCATCCGTCTGAGGCCAGCCATGGCGATCTAGGCATGGTGCAGCCCGGTGATGTGCTCTTCGCGCTGTCATGGTCCGGCGAGACACGCGAGTTGTCCGATGTGATTGGGTTTGCCAAGCGCCGCGCCGTGCCGCTGATCGCGCTGACCGGGCGCGCGGCGAGCACATTGGCCGAAGCCGCGACGGTTGCGCTGGTGCTTCCCAAAGTGAAGGAAGCGTGCCCCCACAACCTGGCACCGACCACGACAACCCTGCTTCAACTGGCGCTTGGGGATGCGCTTGCTGTCGCGCTCCTTCAGCGCAAGGGCTTCACGGAAGAGAGCTTTCACGGCTTTCACCCGGGCGGATCATTGGGTGCGCAGCTCAAGCAAGTCGACGAGGTCATGCACAAGGGCCATGCGCTGCCGCTGGTTACGACCGATACACCGGTGATTGCCGCCATTACCGAGCTATCCGCGAAAGGCTTCGGCATCACCGGCATCACGCAGGACGGTGTTTTGGTTGGTGTTATCACCGATGGCGACGTGCGGCGCTATCTGGAACGCAATGCGGATGCCACGATGCAAGGCGCCCTGCACGAAACCACCGCCGGCACGATAATGACAAGCGGCTCGGTGACGCTTGGCCCTAGCATGATCGCCGGTGAAGCGTTGGCGATCTTGCAGGCCAAGCGCATTCAGGCCGCGTTCGTGGTGGAAGACGACCGGCCCGTCGGGTTGATTACGATGCTACGCTTGCTCAATCGCGGAACGGCCTGAGCCTTTACCGCGCTACCCCATTCCGCCGCCGATTAACCGCTTGGCCAAATGACGATAGGCGTCGGAGACGGCACCTTCGTCCAAGGCCACGGGTCGGCCTGCGTCACCGGCGAGGCGAACATCAAGCGAAAGCGGGATCTCACCGAGGAAGGGGACACCCAGCCGCTCTGCTTCATTGCGGACGCCGCCATGACCGAAAAGATGCTCTTCATGCCCACATTTCGGACAGACATAGCTCGACATATTCTCGACCAACCCAAGGATGGGCGTGTTCAGTGTCTTGAACATGTCGATCGCCTTCCGTGCGTCCAAAAGCGCCACGTCTTGCGGGGTCGATACGATCAGGGCACCCGTCACCTGTGTCTTCTGACACAGCGTGAGTTGAACATCGCCGGTCCCCGGCGGCAGGTCGATCAAAAGCACGTCAAGCTCGCCCCATTGCACCTGGCCAAGCATCTGTTGCAACGCCCCCATCAGCATAGGCCCGCGCCAGACCACTGCCTTTTCCGGCTCTACCATGAAGCCGATCGACATCAGCGTAACTCCATGGGATTGAAGGGGAATAATAGTCTTCCCATCCGGCGAAGACGGGCGCTTCATCACCCCCATCATCTGCGGTTGCGACGGTCCGTAGATATCCGCATCAAGCAAGCCGACCCGACGACCTTCTGCCGCCAAGGCAACCGCCAGATTGGACGAAACCGTCGACTTCCCGACCCCACCCTTGCCGGAGCCAATAGCAATGATGCGTTCGACGCCAGACACTTTCTGAGGACCGCCCTGTTGCGGCTTTGGATGCCCGCCAATCTTGAGGGATGGCGGCTCGGGTGCCTTCGGTGCCGGCCCGTGCGCGGTCAAAACGGCCGAAACCTGAGACACACCATCAATGGCGGTCACAGCGGCTTCCGCCATTTGGCGCGCACCTTCAAGAGAACGGGCCATGTCGGGATCGGCCGCTTCGATCACGAATCTGACCGATTCACCCTCTATTTGAATCGCACGAACCAGATCGCGCGAGACCAAATCACCACCGCCCGGAACGTCGATGGATTTCAGCCTGTCAAGCACGACGTTACGATCAACTGCCATCCTCAGCCCCTTTTTATGCCCACGATGTGTTCTTTGAGCGCCTATTCGCCGCAGACGCAAGTGAAGGACGCAGCCGTGATGAACATTTACGCAAAATCATAACTTTACAAAAGGTTAACTATGTCTGACGTGCATAGCTGCGTTGCAGCATGAGGTATTGTGCAGTCGCAGCATTGCCCTATCTTTGAGATCAACAGGGGCTAAGAACACCCTTTCAGAGGATAAGTAGTATGAGCACAGGATTTGGCACTATTGCTCAGTCAATAAAACGGTACCGGACGTACCAGACGACGTTGAGCGAATTGAATGCATTGGGCGAACGCGAAATTTCGGACCTTGGCTTGAGCCGGGCCGATTTCCGCGAGATCGCTCGCAAAGCGGCCTACGGCCGGAAGTAACAAGCTTCGGGGTCCCTTCCTCCTCCCTGGGACTTCGTAGGACGCGGCGGCGCCTTCCTCCTCCCTGGCGCCGCCGAACCTAACATAGCCTGATCGCGAAAGCGGCGGGCGCAGAACACAAAGAGCTACTCCTCCCTTTTGGCTCTTTGTTTCTTGAACGGCGGCGCCTCCTCCTCCCTTTGGCGTCGCCGTTTTATTTGCAGGCCATCGCAGCAGAAAAGCTTTGCCGTCCACGATGTGTACCCAAACGGGACACATCGAAGGCCGAGCCATCCCAGCGAATGGCAAGAACCTCACGCCAAGCCTGATCCGCCACGATCACTTCCGGTACGCCTGCACAGGTTCGGATCCCCCCGGCAATGTCGCGTTCGCCAATTCGGTGATTGGTGACGCCTTGGAATGAGGCCTCCAACTGAAGCTCTCCTTCCCGGAATTCATAGATACGAAGAGTTTTCGCCAAATGGGGGCGGTCGACATAGACAAGTTCGACCCGTCCGTCCCCGTCAAGGTCGGACGCCCCGACACCGGCCGGTGCCAGCCATCTGTTGCGCTGCCCAATGAACGCATTGGACGACACGAGACCGCCGGTATCATAGATGGAAAGGCGCGCGCCAAGTTCGGCATCCGCTTCGACGGCGATCACTTCGCGGTCCCCATCGCCATCCACGTCGAACAGTCGCGGCTCGGTATCTTCAAAAACGCGACGCTGCGGCAAGGTCACGCGAAACCGGCGCGCGTCGCTGGTTTCCATGACAAGTGTACCATGTTCAATGGCGTCTCCCAGCACACCATGCGCATACCGGGTGGTGGGGTCGTCATAAAACGCGTTTGATATGTCTTGAGCCGCAGCCGACCCTACACAGGCAAGCCACAGCGCAAGGCTGCGTATCAAATCTGCTTCTCCGGCATTTGAACGACGAGACCGTCCAGAGCGTCTGTGACCTTGAGCTGGCAGGTCAGTCGCGAGCGCGCCGGGTCGGGCTCATACGCGAAATCAAGCATGTCTTCTTCCATCGCATCGACTTTGGGCAGTTTCTCGACCCAATCGGGATGGACATAGACGTGACAGGTGGAACAGGCGCAGGCGCCGCCGCAATCGGCTTCAATACCTGGTATGCCGTTGTCGCGGGCACCTTCCATAACAGTCAACCCGTTCGCGACGTCGACCACGTGTTCGGTGCCGTTGTGCTCGATATAAGTGATCTTGGCCATAATGTCTCCGTAACTCACCGGCCTTTACCTAGGCTGCATGGGCACGGCATTCCAGAGGGAAAGTGGCAGGACACGGCGGCAGACCGGACCGGTGACGGCCTGTGCCATATGTTGAGGCAAAAATTTTGAGAAATGCCCTGCTGTCTCTGGCGGGGTTAGGTG
>JBCBBB010000015.1:0-35002 GCA_038532095.1 Pseudomonadota bacterium | reverse complement strand
CCAAAGAAGAGAAAAGCGGCCGCTCCGTGAGAAATCGCCAAGGACCGCTCTGTCCGCTAAGCCGAACTCCGGGAACTAACTCGCCTTTTTCTTGCGCGTGGTTTTCTTCTTGCCAGACTTCGCCTCACGCTCTTCGATCAGTTGCGTTGCCTGTTCCATCGTGACGCTATCGGGTTCCGTGTTGTCAGGCAGAGTGGCGTTCACCTTTTCCCACTTCACGTATGGCCCGTACTTGCCGTCCATAATTGCGACCAGTCCGCCGCGGTCCGGATGTTCGCCCAGTTCCTTCAATGTTTTGGCCTGACGGCCGCGCCCGCGAGAGGCCTTCTTCTCGTCGATCAACTGCACGGCGCGGTTCATACCGACTTCCCACACCTCCTCGATACTCTCGAGGTTGGCGTTGGTGCCGCCTTTGAAGGACGTGTTCTCGGCGTGCTTCAGATACGGGCCGTAGCGGCCGATATTGGCCCAGATATTCACGCCATCTTCGGGATGTTGTCCGATGAGGCGGGGCAGTTCCAAAAGCTTCACAGCCTGAGCCAGTGAAAGTTCGGCCGGTTCCCAGCCTTCCGGCACGCCTTGGCGTGGCGGCTTCTTGTTGTCGTCTGACACCACACCGCGCTGGACGTAGGGGCCAAAACGGCCTTTGTGGACCCAAATCTGATCGCCTGCATCCTCACCCAGAAGCTTGCCTTCAGGCGGTATGCCACTTTCGGGTTCGGTGCCCGGCGGGCCGAAGGCGCGGGTGTACCGACATTCTGGATAGTTCGAGCACCCGATGAACGCGCCGCCGGAGCGTGCGGTGCGCATCGACAATCGTCCGACATTGCAGTTCGGGCAAAGGCGTGGATCGCCCCCGTCTTCGGTGGGCGGGAAGAGATGCGGCTCCAACACCTCGTTGATCTTGTCCAGGACATCGGTGATGCGGAGTTCAGATGTGTCCTCGATGGCGGCTTTGAAATCGCGCCAGAAGCGGCCCAGCACATCCTGCCAGTCCCGATCACCATTGGTGATATCGTCCAACTCGCTTTCGAGCTTGGCGGTAAAGTCATACCCGACATAGCGGCGGAAATATTCAACAAGGAAAATGGTAACCAAACGGCCCTTGTCTTCCGGGAAGAGGCGGTTCTTTTCTTTTCGAACGTAGCCGCGATCCTGAATGGTCGTGACGATGGAGGCATAGGTCGAGGGGCGGCCAATGCCGATCTCTTCCATTTTCTTCACAAGCGTCGCTTCGGTGTAGCGCGGCGGCGGTTGCGTGAAGTGCTGTTCCGGCGTCACGGTTTCCTTCTTGGCCGCCTCGCCCTGCATGATCTGCGGCAGCACCTTGTCGTCGTCATCGACCACATCGTCCCGACCTTCTTCGTAGACCCGAAGAAAGCCGTCAAACGTGATGACCTGCCCGGTGGCCCGCAGTTCAACCTGGCCATCGGCGCTTGCGATATCAACGGTCGTGCGCTCAAGCCGCGCGGCTTCCATCTGGCTGGCGAGCGTGCGCTTCCAGATCAGATCATAAAGCCGTCGCTGGTCCGGATCGGCCAGTTTCAGGCTGGCCACATCCGCGCGCATGTCGGTTGGCCGAATGCACTCGTGCGCTTCCTGCGCGTTCTTTGCCTTGTTCTTGTAAAGACGCGGGCTGCCTGGCACGTAGGTCCCGTCATAGCGTTCCTTGATCGCGTCGCGTGCGGCGTTCACGGCTTCCGGAGCCATGTCGATGCCGTCGGTCCGCATGTAAGTAATGTGTCCCGCTTCATAGAGACGCTGGGCGATCTGCATGGTCTGGCGCGCGCCGAAGCCGAACTTCCGGCTCGCCTCCTGCTGGAGCGTCGAGGTCATGAAAGGCGGGGATGGGTTGCGGGTGCCGGGTTTGGCTTCGACCGATTTTATCGTCAGGTCGCGCGACTGAATGGCACTGACGGCGAGTTCGGCGGCGGTTGCGTCGGGTATGTCGAACTTCTCAAGCTTCTCGCCACCCAGAACAGTCAGGCGCGCTTCAAAGCTCTGGCCGCGAGGTGTGGCAAGCATGGCCTTCACAGTCCAGTATTCCTGGGCATTGAAGGCTTCGATTTCCATCTCGCGCTCAACGATGATCCGGAGTGAGACGGATTGCACCCGGCCGGCTGAGCGGGAGCCGGGCAATTTGCGCCAGAGCACCGGCGACAAGTTGAAGCCGACCAGATAATCGAGCGCGCGCCGCGCCAGATAGGCTTCCACCAGATCGCGGTCGACATCGCGCGGGTTCTGCATGGCCTCGGTCACTGCGCTTTTGGTGATCGCGTTGAACACGACCCGGCTGACGGGTGTGTCTTTCTTGATGGCTTTCCGGTTCCGGAGCGCTTCTTCAAGATGCCAGCTGATCGCTTCGCCTTCGCGATCCGGGTCAGTCGCAAGGATCAGGGCAGGGTCATCTTTCAGCGCATCGGCGATGGCCTTGATGTGCTTTTTCGAGTCGCTCGCGACCTCCCATTTCATGTCGAAGCCGTTCTCGGTATCCACCGAACCATCCTTTGGCGGCAAGTCGCGGACATGCCCATAGGACGCGAGAACCGTGTAGTCGGAGCCGAGATACTTGTTGATTGTCTTGGCCTTGGCCGGAGACTCGACAACGACAACTGGCATGAAAAACCTTTCGAAAAACGTAGTGCTTTGGCGGCGGAAGATGTGGGGTCTTGGCTTCGATTGTCAATGTGCCGCGTCAACATGTACGGCGAGAGCACGCTCAAAGCATCGGATTGCCTCAGTCAGCGCGCGCCAGCATGCCGCCCGGTTCTCGTCTTATCTTGCCTTCCACTTCGAGTGTCGAAATCTCGGGTGATATGACGGCCGCTTCGCCTTGTAGGTCACGGATAAGTTGATCTTCGGGCACCGGTGTAGGGCCAAGACGTTCAAGGATTTGGCGATGCAAATCGGCCGTCCGCGTTGAGAACGGCTTGCTTGCCGGTGCGCGCTTTTCAGGTTGTGGCGCCGCCGCAAGTTTTGGGTGCGCCAATGCCTCGATCACGTCGTCTGCGCCGCGGATTAGAACTGCGCCGTCGCGGATCAGCATATTGCAGCCTGATGCCCGCGCATCGAACGGGTGCCCCGGCACGGCCAACACCTCCCGTCCCTGATCGAGGGCGGTCCGTGCAGTGATCAGACTGCCGCTTTTGGCTGCGGCTTCGACCACGATGACAGCGCGGGACAAGCCGGAGACGATGCGGTTGCGGCGCGGGAAGTGGCGGGCAAAGGGCTGGACGGACATCGCAATCTCGCTCACGCGCAGACCGGATTGTTCGATTTCCTGACCGAGGACGGCGTTCTCACTTGGATAGATTATGTCGACACCACCGGCCATGACGGCAATCGTTCCGGTTTCAAGTGACGAATGGTGCGCGGCTGCATCAACACCACGCGCAAGGCCGGAGACGACGACATACCCCGCCTCCCCAAGTTCATGGGCCAGTTTGCGTGCCATGCGTGTGCCGAGGGAAGAGGCGTTGCGCGCACCGACGATGGAAATCATCGGGCGTTGGAGCAGTTCTGTTTTGCCAATGCACCAGAGGAACGGGGGCGGATCCGACAGTTCGGCAAGGTCTTTTGGGTAGTCCTTTGAACCATACGCCACCGGAATGGCCCCGCATTGCTTGGCACGCCACCACTCATCCAGGGCAGCTTCCAAGGTTGCAGGTTGATAGTTTTTGACACCGGCTCCGGCGGCAATGTTTGGTAGCGCCGTCAGGGCTGCGTCGGCAGTGCCGAACTCATTCATCAGTCGGAAAAACGTGCTGACGCCGACCCGGCGAGAACGCAAGAGGCGGAGCCAAGAGTGCCACTCTTCCTCTGTGAGGGGTGGGGTGAGAGGGTGGGTGGAAGGGGATAAATCCTTGGCCATCCTGTCTCCGCCTGCTTGCAGGAATGGTTATGCTGAGCCGAAGTTAATGCCGACTTAACGGGCGAATTTTCTTGTCTCGCCAGTTTTGGGGAGGCTCGGGCCCGTCCCACCCCCAGAGTTTTGTCAAAGGTTGAAAATTGTCGAAGAACCTCATGTGGGCAGCACAAAAGCGACCCGAAGAATTAACGAATCTTCTGGCTCCGACTCGCTGATGCCAGTTCGATTTGCCGCTGGAAGACGCGAGGAGCGCCCAAATCCTGACACAGTATAACGCCAGCAGGGGGGCGGGGACAGTGAAGGAGGCCGAGATGACGTCAAACCGAAAAACACGCGCGCTTGCAGCTCTGTGCTCTGTGCTGATTGTTGCAGGCTGTGCCACGCCTGACGCTCAAAAAAGTGCGCCAAAGACCGCTTTGGAATGCCGGCAGGACATCTACGACAATCCGAACCAGCGCAGTATGGCGACTGTCACCGGTGGTGGCCTGTCCGTTGGTGCATCGATTGCCATTGCTCTTACAACCGCAGCGTTAAGCAGTTCCGTTGCCTCGAATGCGGAAGCTAAACGGCTGAGCACGTGCTACGACGCCGTTGGGGCGCCTGCGAATGAGCGTTTGCCGCTCACGGCGGCGACCAAGCAGCGCGATGATATCGTCATGGCCGGGGGCACGGTGCCGGAAGCGCCCGCCGTTAACCCGGACCGCGCTGGCCCCGGCGGCGGAGCCGGTTTCGGTAGCTTCTGATCTTTCCTTGCCGCAGCCGAACCTCAGGCTGCGGCGCCACCAACGGTGAGGCCCCCAATCAAGAGTGTGGGCTGGCCCACGCCGACAGGCACCCATTGCCCGGACTTGCCGCATGTGCCGATCCCCGGGTCGAGCGCCATGTCGTTGCCAACGGCCCGAATATGCTTGAGCGCCGTGGCGCCGTCACCGATCAGCGTCGCGCCCTTGATCGGTTGGCCAACTTTGCCGTTCTGCACGCGGTAGGCCTCGGTGCAGGAGAAGACGAACTTGCCATTTGTGATGTCGACCTGACCACCGCCAAACCCAACGGCATAGATACCATCCTTGAGGTCAGCGACGATGTCTTCCGGCTTTGCGTCACCAGACAGCATGTAGGTGTTCGTCATCCGTGGCATGGGGGCGTGCGCGTGGCTTTCCCGTCGACCGTTTCCGGTTGGGTTTACGCCCATCAGGCGCGCGTTTTGACGATCCTGCATGTATCCGACAAGAACGCCGTCCTCGATCAGGGTGTTCTTGCCGGATGGTGTTCCCTCATCATCAACTGTGATCGACCCTCGCCGGTCCGGGATTGTCCCATCGTCGAGAACGGTGACCCCCTTGGCAGCGATCTGTTGGCCCATTAGCCCTGCAAAGGCGGACGATTTCTTTCTGTTAAAGTCGCCTTCCAGCCCGTGTCCGATGGCTTCGTGCAACAGGATACCCGGCCAGCCGGAGCCAAGCGCCACATCCATAACGCCAGCAGGCGCAGGAACGGCTTCGAGATTGACGAGGGCGATGCGCAACGCTTCGTCCACCATCGCCTTCCAGGCGTCAGGTGCAATGAGCCCGTCGAGCGCATACCGTCCGCCACTTCCGGCGCCGCCGCTTTCGCGCCGCCCGTTTTCTTCAACGATCACGCTGACATTCAGGCGTGTCAGAGGTCGGGTGTCGGTCACGCTTTCACCCTCTGGCCGAAGAATCACCACTTCCTGCAAGGACGCGGCAAGTGTTGCCGACACCTGGACCACCCGGGCATCGCGGTCGCGGGCGTAGGCATCGATGTCCTTGAGAGTGTTGATCTTGACCGGAAAGCTGATAGTCTGGATCGGGTCATCATCGCCGTAAAGCTTTCGATTCGTGGCCATCGGCGCGTCAGCCCATGTGCCATCGCCGACGGCCAGGCGGGCCGTCTCGACCGCGCGCCGCAAGGCGGTTTCACTGATCTCTGTTGAGTGGGCATAGCCCGCTGTTTCACCGCGCACAGCACGCAGACCGAAGCCTTCGGACGCGTTGAAGCTGGCGTTCCGCACGCGCCCGTCATCGTAAGACAGAACTTCCGCACGCTTCCGTTCCAGAAAGAGTTCCCCGTCATCGGCGCCCGCGACGGCCTCCCGCAGGAGGGCTAGTGCACTTTCCTTGGAGAGCAGTGTGTCAAACGGACGAAACGGTGCATTTTGAGACATGGAAGAAAAGCCTTTTCTGGGCGGGGTTAGCGGCTGAATGCCGCAACGGATATGCTTGTTCACTGCTGACTAATATGGTTTTTAGCGCCGCAAGAACAATATGCCGGTTGTGTTGCCATTCACGCACCCGGTCAGGGAACGCAATCTTGAATCGGGAAGCACGGACACATGCGTCTTAAAACTCTTGGAACAAGTCTGCTTGCAGCGCTTGCTGCAGGGGCTGCATCAGCCCAAGATTTGGAAGTTATCGGGGCTCCTACGCAGGGCAATCTGGGCTTTCAGCCCGCCGCGACGGAGCTTGCGCGCGATCTGCAATGGCTTGACGGCATGTTGCTGGTGATCATCACGATCATCTCGCTTTTCGTGGTGGCGCTGCTGGCCATCTGTATTGTCCGGTTCAACAAGAAGGCGAACCCGGAGCCGGCGACATTTACACACAATACCCCGATCGAGGTGGCGTGGACGGTGATCCCAATCGTCATTCTGGTCTTTATCGGGGCGTTTTCACTGCCAGTGCTGTTCAAGCAGCAGGAGATTCCTGAGCCGGATGTTTTCGTAAAAGCAACCGGTTACCAGTGGTATTGGGGATATGAGTACCCGGATCAGGAGATCGAGTTCGACAGCTATATGATCGGGTCCGATTACGGCAATATGCTGACACCGGAAGTGTCGGAGCAACTGGCCGAGGCCGGGTACACCGACGAACACTTCACGCTTGCGACGGATACGGCCATTGTCGTTCCGACCGGCAAGGTCGTCGTCGTTCAGGTGACTGCCGCGGACGTGATCCATTCCTGGACCATCCCGGCCTTTGGTGTGAAGCAGGACGCGGTGCCCGGTCGTCTTGCTGAACTGTGGTTCGAGGTCGATGAAGGGATGGAAGGCATCTACTTCGGGCAATGCTCTGAGCTTTGTGGCCTGAGCCATGCCTACATGCCGATCACGGTGAAAGCGGTGACGCAGGAGATCTATGACGCCTGGGTCGCAGAAACGCAGACGGCTGGCGCCTGGGTCGAACCCGGCGCGCGGCAAGTTGCTGCTGCCGAGTAAGCGCTGATGTCAGATATCTCGATCAACGCAACGCGCGAGTATGAGCCGAGCTTCGGCGATTACGTCGCCCTGTTGAAGCCGCGGGTCATGTCGCTTGTGGTCTTCACGGCGTTGGTCGGTCTTCTGGTCGCCCCCGGTGCGTTGCATCCTGTCGAGATGTTCGCAGCCATCCTTTTCATCGCGTTGGGGGCAGGGGCCTCGGGCGCGCTGAACATGTGGTATGACGCTGATATTGACGCTGTCATGCGGCGCACAGCGAAGCGGCCGATCCCTTCCGGTCGTGTGGCCCCGGGTGAGGCGTTGGCCATCGGGCTTGGTCTGTCGGGCATTTCCGTTGTCATGCTGGCTTTGGCGACCAATCTGGTGGCGGCTGGCCTGCTGGCCTTCACGATTTTCTTCTACGCTGTCATCTACTCAATGTGGCTCAAGCGTTCGACCCCGCAGAACATCGTCATTGGCGGTGCGGCTGGTGCATTCCCGCCCGTGATTGGATGGGCGGCTGTGACGGGCGACGTGTCGGTTGCGAGCGTTCTGATGTTCGCGGTGATTTTCATGTGGACGCCACCGCATTTTTGGGCGCTCGCGCTGTTTACAAAGTCGGATTACGGCGATGCCGGTGTGCCCATGCTGACCGTGACACATGGCCGGGACAGCACCAGACGGCATATCCTGGGCTACACGGTCCTTCTGGCGCCTGTCGGGCTTGGCCTGGCGCTGACGTCGGTTGGCGGCCCTGTTACAATCGCGGCAGCTGTTGTGCTGAATGGACTATTCCTTAAGGGCGCATTCGACATTTGGCGCCGGGACGATGCGGCAGCTGAAAGCGACAACTACGCGGTTGAAAAGAAGTTTTTCAAGCTGTCGCTCTACTACCTTTTCCTGCATTTCACGGCCCTGTTGGCCGACGCTGCTCTGGGAGGTTTGCTGTGATCAAAGCCACCCACGAACTGCATGAACGCCGCAAGAGCCGGAACATTGGTGTTGGCCTGACGCTGGTTGGGTTCATTGCTATCGTCTTCGCTCTCACGGTGGTCAAAGTGACCCGTGGGGACCCGATGCAAGCCTTCGACCACGTGCTGCGGCCGGAACTGGAGATTGCACAATGAGCGATGCGTCCATGGACCCAAAGCGTAAGACAGTTTTGCAGCTTAGTGCTGTGATTCTGACGATGGGCACGCTCGCCTGGGCCTCTGTCCCGCTCTACGATCTCTTCTGCCGAGTGACCGGATGGGGCGGGGCCACGGATGTGGCTGATGTCGCACCCGGCGCCATCACCGAGGAAGTGACCGTTCGGTTCGATGCGTCAAACGCATCGGGCATGCCCTGGGAGTTCGAGCCGGTTGAGCTGAAGCAGCGCATTCGGATCGGGGAGGAAGGGCTGGCCTTCTACGAGGCCTACAACCCAACCAACCGCGTGATTGCTGGCACTGCCAGTTTCAACGTGTCGCCATTCTCCGCGGGTGCCTATTTCTCGAAAATCCAGTGTTTCTGCTTTGAAATGCAGGTGCTTGAGCCCGGTCAACGGGTGAGCATGCCGGTCAGCTACTTTGTCGAGCCTGAGATTCTGGACGATGCGGATGCCCGCTTCGTCAAAACCATCACACTGTCTTATACGTTTCACGAGACGGACCTGCCGGATGATTACGTCACCGAACAGGCCGCTTTGGACACACAAGACAGGTCCAACGATCTAAACTAATCGCCCGAGGGAACACCGATATGGCGCACGAAAAGAACCATGACTACCACATCCTAGAGCCTTCCATCCTGCCCTTCCTCGGTGCGGTTGCAGGGTTTGTTATGCTGTTTGGAGCGGTGCTCTGGATGCAGGGCATGACGTGGATCATGTTTGCGATGGGCTTTGTTGGCGTGCTCTACGTGATGTTCGCGTGGTGGGCTGAAGTGGTGAAGGAAAGCCAGATTGGCGACCATACTCCGGTGGTCCGGATCGGTCTGCGCTATGGCTTCATCATGTTCATCATGTCGGAAGTCATGTTCTTCGCGGCCTGGTTCTGGAGCTTCTTCAAGCACGCGCTTTACCCCATGGGGCCGGAAAGCCCTGCCGTTGATGGTGTTTGGCCGCCGGTTGGGATTGAGACCTTCGACCCCTGGCACCTGCCATTGATCAACACGCTGATCCTGCTCTGCTCGGGGGCTGCCGCCACATGGGCGCACCACGCCATCGCGCATGAGAACAACCGCAAAGACATGGCGACGGGTCTTGTCGTTGCGGTACTGCTGGGCGTGTTGTTCACAGCGTTCCAGGCCTACGAATATAGCCACGCCGCCTTTGGATTTGCCGGCAATATCTATGGCGCCAACTTCTTTATGGCGACCGGCTTCCACGGGCTGCACGTTCTGATCGGCACGATCTTCTTGTTCGTCTGCTACTTGCGCGTACGCGCCGGGCACTTCACCCCCGAAAAGCACGTCGGCTTCGAGGCGGCTGCCTGGTACTGGCACTTTGTGGATGTCGTTTGGCTGTTCCTGTTTGCGGCGATCTATGTCTGGGGCGCCTGACCAACGAACGGCAGAATTAAGATAGAGCGCGGGCCATTAGGCCCGCGTTTTTATTTGTGGAGCAAGCGCGTTACAGTGCGAAGGCTCCGGTTCCAGCGCTCTTTTCGCCTTTCGCGGGCGCGCTGAACCATCAATCCCAGATACTTTGCACGTTCTTTCTGAGCTTCCGTTTCTGGACCCGGGTCAGGAATGTGGTAGGGGCTTTGCATCAGCTTTGCCTTTCAATAATCAGTGGATATCCCTAGAATGCAGGTGGAGTAGCATCCGAAAAACAGCAGTTTTAGAAAGCACATTTTCAAAAATGAAAGATGAACTCTCACTCGACGACGTGAAGCTGTTTCTTGCCGTTTGCACGGCGGGCGGGTTGGCGGGCGCGGTCGCCGCGACTGGCCAAAGCGCACCGACACTCAGCCGCAAGATGACCAATTTGGAACGACATGTGGGCCGACGGTTGTTTTTGCGCGGCAACCAGGGGTTTGCCCTGACAGCGGAGGGCCGTGCCTTGCAGGCTGAAGCCGAGGAGTTGAACGGTTTCTCACGCCGCTTGGCGCGCTGGACGGACGGGGGCGCCCCGGTGCGGGTGCGGATCACGGCGGGAACCTGGAGTTCTCTCTGGCTTGCCAAGCACATGTCTGCGTTCTGGACGCAAGGCGACGGTTGGGTGCCGGAGTTTGTTTCCTCCAATGCGGTTCTCGATATCTCGCGGCGCGAGGCAGATATTGGATTTCGCAATCGAAGACCGGACCAGGGTTGGCTGGCCGGCCGCCGGCTGCGCCAGATCGAGTTTGCGGAATACGGCGTTGATGAGGGCATCCGCGGTTTCGTGACCTTGCCGGTGCAGGCGGCTGGCACGCCGTCGACCCGGTGGGTGCATGCCCATCATGCGGACGAGATTGTAACGACAGTGTCCGATATGCGCTTGGCGCTCGATCTTGCGCTAGGAGGTGTCGCTCGTGTCGTGTTGCCCACTTTCGCCGCAGATGGCATTTCCGGCTTGTCTCGCCTTGCTGGTCCGATAGAGGAATTGACCCACGAAGAATGGTTGGTGACCCATCACGAAGCGCGCCACGATCCTCCTGTGCGCCGGGCCATCGATGCGCTGACACGCTTTATCGAACGAGGGCAACCCGGATGAGCTTTCGCCGTTTCATCGGCCCTTTGATCCTCGGGATTTCGGGGACGTTTGTTTTGGCCTCCTTAGGGGCCTGGCAGTTGCAAAGGCTGGAGTGGAAAGAAGGGGTTCTTCACGAGATTGAGACGCGGATTGTGGAAGCCCCCGTTTCGCTGCCCGCTGCTTTGAACCCTGAGGAACACAAGTACCTTCCGGTGACTGTTGAAGGCGATCTCGGGGAGGTGCAACTCCGCGTGCTGACATCTGTACCGCGTGTTGGTCCAGGCCATCGGATCGTTTCGGCCATGACGCTTGCGGATGGCCGGCGGATCATGATCGATGAGGGTTTTGTGCCAGAGGCGGGTGACGCCAATCCTGGCGCTGCCCGGGATGTGACCGTGACCGGCAATGTGCACTGGCCGGACGATGTGAACAGCTCAACACCCGATCCCGACCTTGCAACCGGTCTTTACTTTGGCCGCGATATTCCCGCGATGGCTCAGGTGCTTGAGACCGACCCGGTTCTGGTTGTGGCACGTGACATCGAGGGCGTCGAGCGACGTGCCATGCCGCTTCCCGTCACGACAGAGGGCATTCCGAACAATCATCTTGGGTATGCCGTCCAATGGTTTGGATTGGCGCTGGTTTGGGCGGGGATGACAGCGTTCTTGTTGTGGCGTACAGCCAAGCGGACGGAATAGGGAAGACCGATGCGTTACGTGTCCACACGGGGCCAGGCTCCGGCGTTGAACTTTGAAGAAACGATGTTGACCGGGCTCGCGCCAGATGGCGGCTTGTATGTGCCCGAGACGGTGCCGACACTGACGCAGGACCAAATTGCGCGGATGCATCTCGGCAGCTACGAAGACGCGGCCTATACCGTCATGGCACCCTTCGTCAGCGACACGTTCGAAGAAGATGAGTTTCGGGAGATTATCGCCGCCGCCTATGAGGGGTTCGGGCACGTCTCTCGTGCGCCGTTGAAGCAAATTGATGATGGTCTGTGGCTTTTGGAACTGTTCCACGGGCCCACGCTCGCCTTCAAAGATTTCGCCATGCAGTTGATCGGCCAGATGTTCCAGACCGTGCTGGCGCGGAATGGCCGTCGGATCACCATCGTTGGGGCCACCAGCGGCGACACCGGCAGTGCGGCCATCGAGGCGTTTCGAGGGTTGTCGAATGTCGACGTCTGCATCCTCTACCCGCATGGCCGGGTCAGTGAAGTACAGCGCCGCCAGATGAGCACTCCGACCGAGGCCAACGTGCACGCGCTCGCCGTGGATGGCACTTTCGACGACTGTCAGCGGCATCTGAAGGACATGTTCGCAGACATTTCCTTCCGCGATGAGGTTGGGTTGGCCGCGGTCAACTCGATCAACTGGGCGCGTGTGATGGCGCAGATCGTTTACTATTTCACGTCTGCCGTTGCGCTTGGCGCGCCGGAGCGACGGGTGAATTTCTGCGTGCCGACGGGCAATTTCGGGGATATCTACGCTGGTGAGATCGCCCGACGCATGGGGTTGCCAATCGATCGGCTGATCGTTGCGACCAACCAGAACGATATTCTCGACCGCGCGCTGCGCACGGGTGAGTATCGTACCGGAACCGTCCATCCCTCTATCAGCCCATCGATGGACATTCAGGTGAGTTCCAACTTCGAAAGGCTCTTGTTCGATGTCTATGACCGCGACGGCAGTGCCGTGGCGCAGGTCATGCAGGAGTTGCGCGAGGATGGCGGTTTCACGATCAGCCAGGGCGCGCATCAGGCCATTGCCGAACATTTCGCAAGCGGGTCGGCGAGCGAGCAGGAAACGTCTGCCCGGATCACTGCGACCCTGGAAGAAAGTGCCGAACTTGTCTGCCCGCACACGGCCATTGGTCTTGAGGTTGCGCGGGACCACCACGACATTTCGATCCCTTCAATTGCACTCGCCACAGCGCATCCGGCCAAGTTCCCCGATGCCGTCGAGACGGCAACGGGCATAAGACCCCCTCTTCCCAAGCGGATGGCAGATCTTTATGACCGTTCAGAGCGGATAACACGGGTCGGCAACGACCTTGCCGCAATCGAAGACGTGATCCGGGGGAAGCGCGCCAAGTGACCATCGAACTGCACCGCCTGCCGAACGGCGTCCGCGTCGCGACTGAAAACATGCCGGGTTTGCAATCCGCGTCTCTCGGCGTCTGGGTGGCGGCAGGGGGTCGCCATGAGCGGGCCGAGCAGAACGGCATTGCTCATTTTCTCGAACACATGGCGTTCAAGGGCACAAAGACCCGGAACGCACTCCAGATTGCGGAGGCGATCGAGGACGTCGGTGGATACATCAACGCCTATACAAGTCGTGAGCTGACGGCCTTCTATGCGCGGGTTCTGGGCGACGATGTTCCGCTTGCGCTTGATGTCATATCGGACATTGTCCTGAACCCGGTGTTTGACCCGAACGAGATCGAGGTTGAGCGGCATGTGATCCTGCAAGAGATCGGCCAGGCGCTGGATACGCCGGACGATATTATTTTCGACTGGTTGCAGGAAACGGCTTATCCCGGTCAGGCCCTCGGGCGGCCCATTCTGGGCCCGTCGGCGCGCGTTGAAAAGTTTGATCGACGCGATCTGTCCGGTTTTGTCAGCGAACGCTACGGCCCTGAGAACCTCATCGTTTCGGCTGCGGGTGCGATTGACCATGACGCTGTCCTTCGGATCGCGGAAGAGCGGTTTGGGCACCTTTCTCCGGTCGGCGCGCGGGAGGTTGAGGCCGCACGGTTCCTGGGCGGCGAAACTCGTGTGGAAAAGGGGCTGGAGCAGGCGCATATTGCCCTTGCGTTCGAAGCGCCGAGCTACCGCGCGGATGACGTCTATGTCGCCCAGGTCTTCGCGATGGCGCTCGGTGGCGGCATGTCTTCGCGGTTGTTTCAGGAAGCCCGTGAGCGGCGCGGCCTGTGCTATTCGATTTTTGCGCAAGCCAGCGCCTATGCGGATAGTGGCTTGATGACCATTTATGCGGGGACCGGAGAGGAAGACCTTGCGGACCTGTTCAACCTAACATTGGACGAAATCAAACGCAGCGCCGATGATATGAGTACGGTGGAGGTTGAACGTGCACGCGCCCAGATGAAGGCTGGGATGATGATGGGGCTTGAAAGCCCGGCCAGCCGCGCTGAGCGTCTGGCGCGTCAGCTTGCGATTTGGGACCGAATTCCGGCGCTTGAAGAAACGGTTGAGCGCATCGATTCCGTGACAGTGGACAAGACGCGCGCCCTGGCAGGGCGCATGACCGTGGCCGGACAGGCAGCACTTGCCCTTTACGGTCCGGTCAAAGCGGCACCGTCCGTGGAAGACATGACGGGGCGGCTGGCCGCGTGATGCTGCGCTTTCAGCGCAAGATACGGATTGATACCGAGCGGATGATCCTGCGTCCGCCCATGCACACGGATTTCAGGCCGTGGTCGGATTTGCGCCGCCAGAGCGCGGAGTTTCTCCAGCCTTGGGAGCCAAGCTGGTCTGCCGACCATCTGACACGAAAGGGCTTTGTGAACCGTGTGTACTGGGCCAATCGCTCTATCGCACAAGGAACGGCTGTACCGCTTTTCCTGATTGGTCGTGAAAACAACAGCGTTTTGGGGGCGATCACACTCGACAATATCCGGCGCGGTCCAAGTCAGGCGGGCACAATCGGGTATTGGATCGGGGCGGAACACGCGCGCCGGGGCTATATGCAAGAGGCGCTGACAGCAGTGGTGCATTACGCGTTCGAAGTGCTGGATCTCAGTCGTATCGAAAGCGCGTGTTTGCCAGAGAATGCGGCATCCCGGGCTTTGCTGGAGAAGTGCGGGTACAAGTACGAGGGCGTGGCGCAGAGCTATTTGCAGATCAACGGCCGTTGGCGGAACCACGTTCTTTACGCGAACCTGCGGAGTGATCGGCGCGGGCGCGTTGAGGGGTGAATGGCGGAGGTGAGCCCGAAGTGTTTACATCGTGTCAAAAAAAGTCACACAAAGGCAATTTCCCCGCCGCCAAGTGCGATGATCTGCCAACGCTCTCCGTCAATTCTACACCCGGCTCCCCATCCCTCGTAGCCTGCCGAGTTGTTAAAGACATCAAGCCGTAAGTCTTGACGAAACAACGCTACCAAATCGCCAGTTTCTCGGTCTACGGAAGCCTTCATGATGGCTTGGCCGCGAAAGGTTTCGTTTGCAAGTGCCTCGCCGTCTACTGGCTTGGGGAGGCCGAACAACTGGCCGTGATCCTGATTTGCAAAGAGAATTCTACCTTCAGAAACTATTCGCCAAGGGACTGGAAGTGCAAGGCTTGCACCGGTTGAGAACTCGAAAATCCAATCGTGCTCTCGCCGTACAACCGACAGGCAACTAAGACCGGTCAGAGCGTTTTCGAATTTCGTCAACAGGTCCTCTTCCACGACGGGCTTCCTGCTCCGAGGGGTATAGAATTTCATGAGCTTGTCTTAACCCAAATCGCCGCCTTGAACCCACAGTCTAAGCGCAAAGCAGCGTCGATCAAACGGCAGCAATGTCCACAAAACAGCTCTACCCCCTCTGTCTCGCATAAAACGCTTTCAAACTCTTTTCTGGCACCGGTTTGAATGAGCTCAAACGCTCCAATTCGCTGATCCGATCCGCGCGGAACATGCGAAAGTCGTTTCGTAGCTCGCACCAGGCGACCAAGGTCCAGACTTTGCCCCAGAACCATAGGCCCAACGGGCGGATGACGCGTTCGCTTTCGGTGCCGTCTTCGGTGCGATAGCGGATATCAAGGCGCGTGCGGCTCTCAATCGCCGCCTCCAATTCATCGAGGCGGGCGCGGGTCGTATCGTCCAACTCGGGCATCTGCCAGGCGTGCACCTGAACGCTTTCCGCGCGCGCTTTTGCGTCGTCTGGGAGGACCGCGCGTATCTTGATCAGGGCTTCCTCGGCGGCCGCGGCCATGGCGGCTCCGCCCTAGGCGCGGATCAAACGCGCCCCGGCGGTCAATGCCACGATTTCGTCCCGCGTGAACATCAGCGGCGGCAGATCAAACCCCTCGCGCATCAGGTAGCCGACACCGGCCTCCCCATCGATGGGAACACCGGTGCCGATCAGATCGGCGATGTCGCGATAGATCGTGCGCTCACTGACCTCCAGCCGTTCGGCCAGTTGTGCGGCTGTCGTCAGCCGACCGCCCCGCAAGTGCTGGACAATCTGAAAGAGGCGGTCGGCGCGTCGCATGTCAGTCTTTCTTGGCTTCGAACAGCCCGATGGAGTTGCCATCCGGGTCTTCGACATACTGGAAACGTCCGGCGGGAATGGCAATCGGCTCCGATTTCACCGTGCCGCCCGCCTTCCAGCAGCGGTCCGCAGCGGCTTCCAGCGAATCCGGCACAGCGAGATGCAAGGTTGGGCCGGTTCCCGGAGCCGCCGGTTTGCCGGGGTAAAGATGACCGGCGATGCCGGGCTCGGTGTAGGGCAAGAACGCCAAAGGGTTTGGTCCCGCATCCTCGCGTGTCAACGCATAGCCGAAGACGTCCGAATAGAAGGCCATGCCGCGCTCAAGATCCCGAACCGGTATCTCGCCCCAGACGAGGGCGTTGTCAGGTGTGAAACTCATATCTGGTCATCCTTTATTGTAGTGATGACCCGTCTTCGCACACCCCTCCTGACAGGGTTATGTCAGGAGCTTAAGCGTTGGTTGTCCGGACAACAGCCTGCGTCGCCAAATTGCGCGCCTTACGGCGCACGCCATGTTTTGTTTGGGGGCGCTGCCCCGTCTCTCTTCGAGAGCCTCCCCGCCGTATTTGAACCAGGAAGAACGACCTCTTCATCTCTTTTACAAATACGCAAGAAACGCGGCTGCCGCAGGCAGACGCACAGCATAGTGTGCGCCGAAGGCGCGCAATTTGAAAGGATGGGCTCAAAGCCGCCGTTGTTCTAGCCCAACTCCGCCGAAGGGATGATGGGAAAAAACACGCCGGATGACTTGAGCCCGAACCAGCGTTCGCCCTCATGTTCGGCGTGCTCGCCGATGTCCACCAAACGGTAGAAGCTCTTGCGGTCGATCAGCGCCTCCAAACGGTCGCGGATCAGGATGTAGGGGGAGGGTTCTCCGGTCTCTGGATCGCGCTCGACCCGGATCGGGTGGTCCGGACCAGCGATGGCTTCGTCGCCGAGGTTCGTCACAAAACGCAGCGCATCATCCTCCCATTCGAAGTCCACGGCGACGAAAGGCGCGTCATCGACTGTAATGCCCACCTTTTCAACCGGTGTGACCAGCACGTAACGGTCATCGTCCTTTCGCAGGATAGTGGAAAAGAGCTTCACCAGTTCGGGCCGCCCAATCGGTGTGCCGAGATAAAACCACGTCCCATCCCGCGCGATCCGGATGTCGAGATCGCCGCAATCCGGGGGATTCCACTTATGCACCGGCGGCAAACCGCGTGAAGAAGCGGCGCGGGCGCTGTCGGCGAGGCTTTCTGCGGATATTTTCACGATGTTTTGTCCGATTCATGTTTTTGCGGTTTGTAGAAGCATCTCGCTTTCGTTCTACTATATGTAAAACGAACAACGAGGAGCCAAACCGTATGTCCGACACACCCGATCTGGTCGCAGAGATTGAAGCGCTGGGGTCAAAACTGGCTGACGCCAAATCCAGCATTACGAAGCGCTTTATCGGGCAGGAGACGGTGGTGGACCTTGTGCTGTCTGCGATCCTCTGCGGTGGGCACGGTCTTTTGGTCGGTTTGCCCGGGTTGGGGAAGACGCGTCTGGTCGACACGCTCTCGACCGTTTTGGGCCTGAACGGCAAGCGCGTGCAGTTCACGCCTGACCTGATGCCGGCCGATATTCTGGGCTCTGAAGTGCTTGAGACCGGGGCAGATGGCAGTCGGGCGTTCAAGTTCATCGAGGGGCCCATTTTCTGTCAGCTGTTGATGGCGGACGAAATCAACCGGGCTTCGCCGCGGACACAATCCGCGCTTTTGCAGGCCATGCAGGAAAAGTCTGTGACGGTTGCCGGTGCGGCGCATGATCTGCCTGCGCCGTTTCATGTTCTCGCCACCCAGAACCCGATTGAACAGGAAGGCACCTATCCGCTGCCGGAAGCGCAGTTGGACCGGTTCCTGGTCCAGATCGACGTGCCTTACCCGGATCGCGATACCGAGCGCGACATCCTGATTGCCACCACCGGCACAGAAGAGGCCGAGGCGAGCGCGGTCTTTATGCCGGGTGACCTGATCGCCGCCCAGAAACTTGTGCGCCAGATGCCGGTCGGCGAGGCGGTCGTAGAGTTGATCCTTGATCTGGTGCGCGCCTGCCGTCCGGAAGAGCCTGGGGCCTTGGCGGTTGTTCAGGATAATGTCGGATGGGGTCCAGGGCCGCGGGCTGCGCAAGCCTTGATGCTGACCGTTCGGGCGCGCGCCTTGCTTAACGGGCGCTTGGCGCCGTCGCCGGAGGATGTGGCTGCGATGGCGACACCTGTGCTGACGCACCGTATGGCACTGACCTTTGCGGCGCGTGCACGCGGGTTGGAGCTTGGCCAGGTCATCGCGCAAGTCACCGAAAGCGTCACACGGGCCGAGGCGGCTGCATGACGCAACCGACCGCCTTCACCGGTCTGCGCCGCGATGCAGAAGCGCTTGCCGCGCCTTTGCCGCCACTCCTTGCGGATGCCGAGCATCTGGCGGCCAGTGTGATGTCGGGCGCGCATGGGCGCCGCCGCGTCGGGCAGGGCGACGAGTTCTGGCAGTATCGCCCGAGCCATGCCGGGGACGAGGCGCGCATGATCGACTGGCGTCGTTCCGCCCGGGCCGATGATGCCTTGTTCGTACGGGAGAAAGAGTGGCAGGCGGCACAATCTGTCATGCTTTGGCTCGACATGGGCCAATCGATGCAGTTCGCTTCCCGCAAGGACGTGCCGTCCAAGGCAGCCGAGGCGCGCCGCATCGCCCTCGCCCTCAGTGTGCTTCTGATCCGAGGGGGTGAACGTGTCGGCTTGACCAATCTCGGCATGCCGCCTCGTGCAGGGCAGGTGCAGTTGATGCGATTGACGACCGCCTTTGCCACCGAGACGGATGACAGTGATTATGCCATTCCTGACCTGAAGGCCGCTCCGTTGCGCTCACGCGCGGTGTTTATCTCGGATTTCATGGCTGACTTCGCGCCCATCGAGCGCGCGGTCACCAAGGCGGCCGACCGTGGGATCAATGGTGCGCTGCTTCAGGTGCTCGACCCGCAAGAGGAAGCGTTTCCGTTCGACGGACGCACGATCTTTGAGTCCGTCGGGGGAACCTTGCGGCATGAGACGTTGAAGGCAGGGGACCTGCGGGATCGCTATCTGGAGCGTCTGGCCGAGCGCAAGGATGCTCTCAGGCGCCTTGCACGCAGCATCGGATGGCAGTTTCATACGCACCATACAGGTGCTTCGGCGTCTGCGGCACTTCTTTGGCTCTACACAGCCTTGGAGCGGGGACATTGAGCGCTTGTAGGGACATTTGGGAGGGCAGCGACTGATGTGGACGATTGGACCACTTGGTTTCACCGCACCTTGGCTTCTGCTCGGTCTCGTGGCTCTTCCGATCCTCTGGATTCTCTTGCGCGCGGTCCCGCCCGCGCCGATCCGTCGGATGTTTCCAGGTGTTGCGCTGTTGCTGGGGCTTACCGATGACGAGACGCAGACAGATCGCACACCCTGGTGGCTGCTGTTGCTGCGGACGATTGCGATTGCCGCAGCCATCATTGGGTTTGCCGGGCCTGTTTTGAACCCCAAGGTTGAGACCACCGGGGACGGTCCGCTGTTGGTTCTGGTTGAGGGTGGCTGGGCCGAGGCACAGGACTGGAGCCGTCGCATCGACCGGATCGAAGCGCTTCTTGGCGAAGCAAGCCAAGCGGGGCGCGAGACTGCGTTGGTATCGCTGACCGATCTTCCACCCGACGGGGCGATCGCGTTCCAATCGGCCGACTCCATTGCATCGCAACTGCCCGGACTGCGTCCGGAAGCGTGGATGGCGGATGGCGGTGCAACACTTGCGTGGTTGGATGGGTTGGATGCTGATTTCGACACGTTCTGGTTGTCCAACGGTCTGGACAACGACTGGCGGTCAGATACGCTGAGCCTTTTGCAGGACCGCGGCACAGTGACTGTTTTTGAAAGTCCGGGGGCGGTCTTTGGGCTGAAGCCCGCGCGGTTTGTGGACGGAAACATTGAAGTCGGTGTGCTGCGCTCACGCATTGGAACAGATGCCACTCTGGGTGTGGCCGCCCACGGGCTTGATCCGAATGGTACGCCGCGCCAGTTGGCGCGTTTGGATGTCGCATTCGAAACGGGTGATGCGGAGGCCACGGGCACACTGGCTTTGCCCGCGGAACTGCGCAACCGCGTGACACGGTTCCAGATTGAGGGTGTGAGGTCCGCTGGCGCTGTTTCGCTTACAGATGACAGCCTGCGTCGCCGCGAGGTCGCCGTTCTTTCGGCCCGTGAAGAGCGCGAAGGTTTGCAGCTGCTTTCGCCGACGCATTATCTAGAACAGGCTTTGGTCGATACGGCGGACCTGATCGATGGCGACATTGAAGACATTGTTCTCGCCAATCCGGATGTGATTATTCTCGCCGACATCGTGACCCTTGCCGAAGGGGAATCGGACGCGCTGGAAGCGTGGGTGCGGGACGGCGGCCTGCTGTTGCGTTTCGCAGGGTCGCGGCTTGCGGCCTCCGACTATGGGCGTGACGAAGAAAGCGTGTTGATGCCGGTTCGGCTGCGGGCTGGCGGCCGGACCGTTGGCGGTGCAATGAGCTGGGGGGAACCAAAGGCGCTCAGACCATTTGCGCCGGAAAGCCCATTCTTTGGTCTGCCGGTGCCTGAAGACGTGACGGTGTCCAGCCAGGTCATGGCGCAGCCCGACCCGACGCTCGCGGAACGCACCATTGCGTCGCTTGCCGATGGCACGCCACTTGTCACTCGCAAGCGTCTTGATCTGGGGCAGGTGATCCTGTTCCACGTGACCGCAAACGCCGATTGGTCGACCCTGCCGCTCTCAGGTCTTTTTGTTCAGATGCTTGAGCGGTTGGCCGTGTCGACGCAAGCCGCGTCGCTGTCGGCAGAAGACCTGGAAGGCACCACCTGGACATTGGATGAAACCATCACGGGTTTTGGGGAAATCGTCGCCGCCGGCACTTTGCCGGGTGTCGCTGGTGAGCGCTTGGCCGAGGGACCACCCGGTCCGAACTTGCCGCCCGGGCTTTACGCGGGCGAAAACCGCAGGCTCGCTTTGAATGTTGTGACTGACGACACAGAGTTCGCGCCTGCCACCTGGCCCGCAGACGTGACGGTGGAAGGGTTCGCTGTTCAGGAAGAAACACCGCTCGCCGGTCTGGCCTTGTCGCTCGCGCTTTTGGCGCTGATGGTGGATATCATTGCGGCCCTCGCGCTTTCGGGGCGACTGACAGGAGCCGCTGCCGCCGTTCTTTTGGCACTTCTGGTCGGCACTCCTCAGGCCCAGGCGCAGGAAACGGAGCTCGATGTCGAGCGGTTGCTTGCGGCAACATCTGATGTGCGACTGGCCTATGTGGTCACGGGTGATGCGCGTCTCGATCAAACGTCAGAGGCCGGTTTGCGTGGCCTGTCGGACGTGCTCTTTCGTCGAACGTCCATCGAGCCGGTGGAGCCTGTCGGGGTGAACCTCGAGATGGATGAACTCTCGGTTTACCCGTTCCTCTATTGGCCGATCAGTGAAAACCAACCACGCCCGTCCTCCGATGCTTATGCGCGCCTGAACCGCTATCTGCGGACAGGTGGCATGATCCTGTTCGACACCCGCGATGCGTCGACATCGGGCTTCAGCACGGCCACGCCAAACGGGCGCCGGTTGCAGCAATTGGCCTTGCCGCTCGACATCCCGCCGCTGGAGCCGATCCCGTCGGACCACGTGCTGACGCGGACGTTCTATCTTTTGCAGGATTTCCCGGGCCGCTACGTGAGCCGCGATGTCTGGGTGGAGGCTGCGCCTGAAGATGCAGAGCGCGCCGAGGGGATGCCGTTTCGAAACTTGAACGACAACGTCACACCGGTTGTCATCGGCGGCAACGATTGGGCCGCCGCCTGGGCGGTGGATGCCAGAGGCGCCCCTATGTTTCCTGTGGGTCGGGGCTTCTCGGGCGAACGCCAACGGGAGATTGCCTATCGCTTTGGGGTGAACCTGATCATGCATGTTCTGACGGGCAACTATAAGTCGGATCAGGTCCATGTGCCGGCACTGCTCGACAGGTTGGGACAATGATGCGCCAGACGTTCGAAGAACGGTTTGAGAGAGGACACACGCCCTAGTGGATACCGGGACCATAATATTCGATCCTCTGCTGCCTTGGCCTTTCTTGTGGCTTGGCGTGGCCTTCGCAGTCGTTTTTGCAGCGCTCGCCGTTTGGAAGCGTCTTTCCGGATGGTGGCTGCGCGGGCTTGCCTTTGCGATTTTGCTTTTGGCGATTGCGAACCCGTCCTTGCAGTTCGAGGACAGGGAGCCGCTGACCGATATTGTCCTGCTCGTTGTCGACGAGAGTGCCAGCCAAGGCATCGATGTGCGTCCAGAACAGATTGCAGAGGCGGTTTCAGGGATCGAGGCGGAGATCGCAGATCTCAACAACACCGAACTGCGCGTCATCCGTATGGGCGATGCTGATGGGAACCGCGGGACGCTTTTGATGGAAGCGCTGACCAATGCGATGGCAGACGAACCGCGTGCGCGTCTTGCTGGAACATTCCTTTTGAGCGACGGGCAGGTCCACGACATTGAACGCCTGCCCGCGATGCCGAGCCCGATGCATCTTTTGCTGACGGGCACGGAGGATGACTGGGATCGCCGTTTGATGGTTCAGAACGCGCCCGCCTTTGCCATCATCGGCGAGCCGGTCACGCTTACAATCCGGATCGAGGATCAAGGCGCCGTGCCGAACCTGCCGCCCGAAGCCGAGATCGAGATTGCGGTAGACGGCGGTGAGCCGCAGACGTTCTCCGTACCGACGGGCGAGGACCTGGAACTGCCGGTCACGCTGCAACATGGCGGCATGAACGTCATCCAGTTCACGGTGCCGGAAACCGAAGGCGAACTGACGACGCGGAACAATGCGGCGGTGGTGCAAATCAACGGCGTCAGGGACCGTTTGCGGGTGCTTCTGGTCTCTGGCGAGCCGCATGCAGGCGAACGCACGTGGCGCAACCTTCTGAAGTCGGATGCCTCGGTCGATTTGGTGCATTTCACCATTCTTCGGCCGCCGGAGAAGCAGGACGGTGTGCCGGTCAATGAGTTGAGCCTTATTGCATTCCCGACGCGTGAGCTGTTCCTCGACAAAATCGACGAGTTCGATCTGATCATTTTCGACCGCTATCAGCGCCGTGGTATCCTGCCGTCTTTGTATCTCGATAATGTGCGTCAATACGTGGCCGACGGCGGTGCGCTTCTGGTCGCGGCGGGGCCCGACTTTGCGACCGCACAGTCGATCTATCGCTCACCCTTGTCCGAGATCCTGCCAGCAGCGCCCAGTGGCCGTGTGCGAGAAGAACTGTTCCTGCCCGAGGTCACAGACGTTGGACATCGCCACCCGGTGACGGAGGGTTTGGCCCCGATACCTGTTGACGGTGCAGAACCAGAAGCCCCGTGGGGCCGGTGGATGCGGATCATAGATGTGCAGACCGAGAGCGGCCACGCCATCATGCAAGGACCAGATAACGCACCGCTTCTGGTTCTTGATCGGGTCGGGGAAGGTCGCGTTGCCCTTATGGCCTCGGACCATGCCTGGCTTTGGTCGCGCGGTTTCGAAGGGGGTGGCCCGCAGCTTGAGCTGCTGCGGCGCCTGGCCCATTGGATGATGAAAGAACCCGACCTTGAGGAAGAGGCGCTGACGGCGACGGCTGAAGGCCAAACGATGACTTTGACCCGTCGCTCACTCGAACAAGACGTCACGGATGTGGAAATCACCGGGCCAGATGGAACGGTGCATGTTGTGCCCTTGGAGGAGGTTTCGCCGGGGCGCTTTTCGGCAACCTGGACGGGGCCTGAGATGGGCCTTTATCGGCTCAAAGAGGGTGATTTGGAAAGCGTGGTTGCCCTTGGCCCGGCAGCCCCACGTGAGTTTGAGGAAACGCTCGCAACGGACGCGGTCCTCGCATCCGCTGTAGAGGCGACGCAAGGCGGTGTCGCACGGCTGGAGGAGCAAATTCCCGACATCCGCCGGGTGCGAGAAGGTCGCCCGGCCGAGGGTCGTGGATGGCTGGGGATCGTGCCGCGAGAAGCCTATGTGACTGCGGATATTCGTATCAATTCACTGCTTCCCGCCTGGGCTTTGTTGCTTCTCGCGTCGTTGTTTGCCGTCGGTGCCTGGCTTTGGGAAGGCCGCCGTTAAGGGTTTTCGAATGAAGTGCCGCTAAAGCTTCTCGTCAGGAGAATCCTGTGACGAGAGGTAAAACCATGCTGCAACCCGCCAGAAAAGCGCCTGAACAGGCGCGGCCCGACTTTCGCGAAGATGCCCTGCATTTCAGGTCCGGTACCGTTTCCGTGCGGGTTCGCGTCACGGCGCAGCGCAGGAAAACTCCGATGGGGGATCTTGTTCTGCGCGGGTTTATCGACGGCAAGGAGATTGAAGTGGTGTTCCCCGGTCGCCGCCAAGCGGCTGCTGTCCACTTGCTGCAACGGCTGGTTTCCAAACGACAACTCGCAAAGACTGGACAGGGCACAACGGATGCTTTGGTGCAGGACACTGACGCCCGATTGGAGCTTAAGGTCGATGGCGCCTGGCGCGTGCGTTTGATGAATGAGCAAGACGCTAAGCCCGAGCGGCGTTTCCAGCTTGTCGCGGCCCGCTGGCGCTATCGCGGCCCGGATGGCGTCGAACATGTGTTCGGGCATTTGCCGTCCGTTTAAGATCGCAAAGACTGCAGCTAGAGCAGAAATCACTGAATCTGAGTGAAAATCCGCTGCCTCTCAATCAGCAAGAAACTGATTTCGAACGCAGGTTTTGATACGCCTTGTCGCAGATGAAAACGATTTCGCCCTAGACAGCACGTGCAAAGTATCCACGCGATGTGCGCGAGGGTGGCCCGGATGGGAAGCTATACTCTTCCCGCAGGTCCCAGCCGCTGTCTTCCAGGTACGACCTGACCTTTTCCGGTGCATAAGAGCGATGGCGCCACTGCATCCAAATAATCGCGTTACACCAGTGCGGTTTTGACACCACCAGCCAAAGCTGACCACCCGGAGTGCATTTGGACCGCATGTCGCGCAGGGTCGCGACCGGGCTTGTGACATGTTCGATGACGTGGGCGGCCAGCACAACGTCAAACCCTTCGGGCGCCATGAAATCCTCAAGCAGGCTCTCTTGTGTGGCGGCTTCCATGCCACGGGCCGCTAAGGCGGCTCTTGCGCGGTTGAGCATTTGGGCAGATGGGTCGAGCAATGTGACCGATTGATCTGGCCCATGCATTGCAGCCCATGCGTCAGCAAAGGCCCCGGTGCCGCAACCGACGTCAAGAACACGCGTTCCAGTGCCTGAACGTTCGGACCGCGAGGCCAAAAAGCCGAGATAGGCATCATGATAGCCAAGTACGCGCATCTTATCGCCCCAAGCAGGGGCGGCCCGATCATATCGTGCGCTGAGTTCGGCGGTTTCCATACGCATAGACTGCCATTTCTCGGCTTGTGATCAAAGACTTCAATCCGCCTCGGCCATCTCCCAGCCCAAGGCTTTGGCCACGGTGAAGATGTCCTTGTCGCCACGGCCGCACATGTTCATGCAGATGATGTGATCCTTCGGCAGGTCCGGTGCAATCTTCGCGACATGGGCCAACGCGTGGGAGGGTTCGAGCGCTGGGATGATGCCTTCGGTCTCACAGCTCAACTGGAAGGCTTCCAGCGCCTCGGCATCGGTGATCGACACATATTCGGCACGCCCGATGTCATGCAACCAGGAGTGCTCCGGCCCGATCCCCGGATAGTCCAAGCCCGCCGAGATCGAGAAGCCTTCAAGGATTTGCCCGTCATCGTCTTGCAGAAGATAGGTCCGGTTGCCGTGCAGGACGCCAGGGCGCCCACCGGTGAGAGAGGCGCAGTGTTCCATCTTTTCGTTCACGCCCTTGCCACCGGCTTCGACACCTATGATCTGAACGTCCTTGTCGTCGAGGAAGGGATAAAACAGACCCATGGCGTTTGAACCGCCACCGATCGCCGCGATGATCGTGTCGGGCAGGCGGCCTTCAGCTTCCATCATCTGTTCCTTGGCCTCCTTGCCGATGATGGCCTGGAAGTCGCGGACCATGGCCGGGTAGGGATGCGGACCGGCTACGGTGCCGATGCAATAAAACGTGTCACGGACATTGGTCACCCAATCCCGCAGCGCGTCGTTCATGGCATCTTTCAACGTGCCACGGCCGGATGTCACGGGCACCACTTCGGCCCCCAGAAGCTTCATCCGGAACACGTTCGGCTTCTGGCGTTCAACGTCGTGCGCGCCCATATAGACAATGCACTTCAAGCCGAACTTTGCACAGACTGTGGCGGTTGCCACGCCATGCTGGCCTGCACCGGTTTCCGCAATGATCCGGGTCTTGCCCATGCGGCGGGCCAGGATGATCTGGCCGAGGACATTGTTGATCTTGTGCGCGCCCGTGTGGTTCAGCTCGTCACGCTTGAGGTAAATCTTGGCGCCACCAAGCCGCTCCGTCAGCCGCTCCGCGTAGTAGAGCGGTGAGGGACGACCCACATAGTGTTTCCAAAGGAAGTCCATCTCATCCCAGAAACTCTGATCGGTTTTCGCCTTCTCGTACTCGGCCTCAAGGTCGAGGATCAGCGGCATCAGCGTTTCGCTGACGAAACGGCCGCCAAACTGACCGAAACGCCCGCTTTCATCGGGGCCGGTCATGAAGGAATTGATCAGATCGTCCGGCATTGTGCTCTCCCTGTCAGACCTGAAAGGTCTAACGAGGGCCGAGGCAAGGGTAAAGCCGGAATTCAGGCCGCGACGTCAAAGTGGCGCGGCAGGTCACCCCGGGTTCGGGCGTCTGCGATGAGTGCGGGAATATCTTCGTCGAGAGAGGCTGCCAACTGCTCGAAACTGTCAATCGCGAAGAGGACGGGCTGAACAATATCGATCCGGTAGTCCGTGCGAAAAATTGTCATCAGGTCGAAAGGCAAGACCTTTGCCTTTTGGGCGGACACATGACTGACCTCCGAGGGGGACGACATGATCCCCGCGCCAAACGCCTTCAACTGATCGTTCTCGCGGATCAAGCCAAATTCCACGGTAAACCACCAAAGGCGGAACAGCGTTTTGACATGATCTTCAGGCAACGTCAGGGCGAGATTGCCGAAGCGTTCCATGAAGGCGCAGAAGTCCGGATCGCACAGCATGGGACAATGGCCGAACACTTCGTGGAAAATGTCGGGCTCTTCGATGTAGTCGAGATGTTCGCGGCGTCGGATAAAGGTTGCCACAGGGAACCGACGCTTGGACAACAGGCGGGAGAACTGATCTTGCGGAATAAGAGCGGCGACGGGCTCGACGCCCGCTCCGGTCAAGGCGGAGAGCTTGGCGTTAACATCGCAAACCTGTGGAATGGTTGTCGCACTTAACCCGAGTTCCGACTGTCCCTTTAGGAACGCTTCGCAGGCAATGGGCTCGAGCAGGTGCATTTGGCAGGTGAAGAGGGTCCGCCAAACGCTGGTTTCTTCTGCTGTGTAGTTGAAACGGCCTGCGGCGTTTGCGGTTTTTGATACGTAAGGTCGGTCGTGTGACATGTGGCCTCTCCTCTTCGGAAGATTGGCGCCACGGTTGGGAAAAATCTTGTCTGAATACCTAGTCGATGGGTATATTGTGAGAGAAAATTTATAAACTACACTAAAAATGAAATTTTCTGATCAAGACACCAGAATACTGCGAGAGCTGCAGCGCGATGCATCGCTTTCGCTTGCCGCCCTTTCAGACAGGTTGGGCATGGCGCAATCGACGATTTGGCGGCGGGTGAACGAGCTTGAAGCAACGGGTGCGATTCTGCGGCGGATTGCCGTTCTGGACCCATCGAAGGTGGGCACCAAGCTTTGCATAATGGCGCATGTCTACCTGACGGACCATTCCGAAGAAGTGGTGGAGGGTTTCACGCGGCTCGTTCAGCAGCACCCGCAAATCCAGGAGTGTCACAAAGTGTCCGGCGGGGCGGATTACATTCTGAAGATAAGGGCGGCTGACGTGGAGGCGTATGAAGAGTTCCAAACCAGGTTCCTGCTGCGCAGCCCGTTTGTTCGGTCTGTGCAGTCGAGCTTTGTTTTGAAGGAAGTGAAGGCCACGACCGAGCTTCCCTTATAGCCCGGTCGTGATCCAAAGGAGCGCCTTCGGCGCACGCGATGTCCGGTTCGGCGCCGGTTACGTCCGGCGCACAATCCCCATAATGTCGAAGGTCTTGGCAAGGATCGGTGCGGCGATGGCACTTGCGCGTTCCGCGCCGGCCCCGAGGATGCGGTCGATCTCCGCAGGGTCGGCGAGAAGGCGGTTCATTTCCCCGGTGATCGGCCCCATGGTTTCCACAGCCACCTCCGCCAAGTGCGGTTTGAACTGGCCCCAGCCCTGACCTGCCACCTCGTTCATGACGTCGACGGGGGTTCGGTTTTGCAGGGCTGCGAGAATATCGACCAGGTTTCGGGCCTCCGGCCGGTCTTTCAGCGCGTCATAGCTGTCGGGCAGGGGCTCCGGATCGGTGCGGGCCTTGCGGAACTTCTGCGCGATCGCATCAGCATCATCAGACAGGTTGATCCGGCTCATGTCCGACGGATCACTCTTTGACATCTTCTTGGTGCCGTCGCGTAGGCTCATCACGCGTGCGGCTGGTCCGCCGATGACGGGTTCGGTTATGGGGAAGAAATCCACGCCGTAATCATGGTTGAACTTCGCCGCGATGTCGCGCGTCAGCTCCAGATGCTGTTTCTGGTCTTCGCCCACAGGCACGTGGGTTGCGTGATGGACCAGAATGTCCGCGGCCATGAGGGCCGGATAGGCGAACAGACCGAGGGAGGCTTCCTCGGAATTCTTGCCGGCCTTGTCCTTCCACTGTGTCATGCGCCGCATCCAGCCCATGCGTGCCACACAACTGAACAACCAACCAAGCTGGGCGTGCTCGGGCGCCTGGCTCTGGTTGAAGAGGATGGCACGTTCCGGATCAATTCCGGCGGCCAGAAACGCGGCTGCAATCTCGCGGGTTTGACGCGTCAGGTCTTCGGGAGATTGCCAGGTGGTGATGGCGTGCAGGTCGACCACGCAGAAGATGCACTCATGCGTATCCGCGTTCTGCATGTCGACAAAGCGTCTGAGCGCACCAAGATAGTTGCCCAGGGTTAATCCCCCGGACGGCTGAATGCCGGAAAACACACGTGGCGTGAAGCCATTGTCGGCCATGGCCGAACTCCTCTGGATTTTGACGCCCGGGCGGCTTACCGAGAGGGAACCTGCCCGTCAAGGAAGTGCTATGGACAGTGATCAACACACACAGCCCGTTTTCAACGCCTTGCCACCCGCCGTGGCCGCGCTGGCCCTGGCGATCTTTGCGATTGAAGTTCTGTTCAACCTGGGCGCACGGGGCATTATTGGCGGACAGGACGCCATTGGTTGGCGGGTCCAGGCGGTGCAGGATTTTGCGTTTTCGGCGCCTGTGCTTGCCTGGATGTTTGAGACGGGGAACTGGTCCTTTGAGCATCTTCAGCGCTTTGTGACCTATCCGTTCATTCACCTTGGCTTCACCCACGCGGCGTTCGTTATCGTGTTTCTGCTGGCGCTGGGCAAAATGGTGGGGGAGGTTTTCGGAAACCTTGCCGTGCTTATACTTTTCTTTGCATGCGGCATATTCGGTGCGCTCATCTATGCCGGTGTTGTCGGTGACGACCGGCCCTTGGTGGGCGGGTTTCCCAGCGCCTACGGGTTGATCGGCGCATATACGTTTCTGCTTTGGGTGCGCTACAAGGCAGCGGGAGAGAATGAATGGCAGGCCTTCACTTTGATCGGCTTCCTGATGGGCATTCAGCTGTTCTTTGGTATCTTTTTTCAAGTCGGCTGGGATTGGGTGGCTGAGATTGCCGGGTTCGTGTTTGGGTTCGTGTTGACCCCGGCCCTTGTGCCCGGAGCGTTCCGCCGCATGCTGAACCGGTTGCGTCAGCGATAGGGACGGTGCTGGCGCTCTTTGCCTGTCGGCAAAGTCGCCCCGCCCGCCGTCCC
The DNA here is from genome assembly GCA_038532095.1 of Pseudomonadota bacterium. GTDB lineage: Bacteria > Pseudomonadota > Alphaproteobacteria > Rhodobacterales > Rhodobacteraceae > JAJDOD01. Next base: position 5,047 of record JBCBBB010000015.1, on the reverse strand, counting down.
GTCAACTGCGGCGCGTCATCCGTTTGAGGTCTGACAAGGTGAAGGCTTTGAGCGCGAGCCCAAAGCCCGCATAGCTGACCAGTCCGACCACGCACAGCAGCAAGATGGTCAGGATCGGAGCGGCGTCCATCAGTGACGGCAAGACAAGGCGGTCTGCACCCCAAAGCACAGCGCCCATCAGGCAAGCAGCCACGGCGATGCGCAACAACCGCGGTGGCGTTGCCTGTTCCAGTTGCGCGGCGTCCCCCATGTTTCGTGAACCCCACCAGAGCAATCCCAGCATCGCCCAGCCGGCAAGTGTGGTTGCAATCGCTGCGGCAATGAAGCCCAGAGTAGACATGAGCCCAACCGCGACAGTCGCGTTGATGGCCATGGCGACCACTGCATAATAGAAGGGCCGCCGGGTGTCTTCGCGTGCGAAAAACAGAGGTTGCACAACCTTTTGCATCACGAAAGCGGGCAGTCCCAGACCGTAAACAGCACAAGCCAAAGCCGTGGCCGCTGTATCAGACGCATCGAACGCACCACGCTCGAACAGGGCGGAGATGAGCGAGCTTGGTATAATGGCAAGTGCGACGGCAGCCGGTACGGCGAGCGCCATCGACAACTCGGTTGCGCGCGAAAACGCGGCGCGGCTGCCGGTGATGTCCTCCGCTTGCAGGCGACGGGAGAGATCGGGGAGGAGGACAATCCCGATGGCGATGCCCACAACACCGAGTGGCAATTGGTAGAGCCTGTCCGCATAGGCCAGCCACGCCACGGCGCCATCGAAGAAGCTCGCCACTTGCCGACCGATCAGAAGGTTCACCTGGACGACACCGCCGGCCAGGGCGGCGGGTGCGGCAATGATCAGCAGACGTTTGAGTTCAGGTGAGGGACGTGGCGAGGTCAGGCGCAAGGGAAAGCCTGCGCGGGCAGCGGCCCACCAGACCAAGACCAGCTGTGCAATGCCTGCCAAGACAACGCCAAATGAAAGAAGCGTTCCGTGGCGCGCACCTGTGCCTTCGCCGACCAGCGACTGTCCGAAGCCACCTTCGGCCAGGATGAGACAGGCGATCAATATGATGTTCAGCAGGACCGGAGCGGCCGCGGCCGCCATAAAGCGTCCACTTGCGTTCAAGACGCCTGAAAACAGCGCCGCCATCGAAATGAAGAGGATGTAAGCGAAGACGATGCGCCCCAGCGTTACGGCGATATCGAACCGCTCATCGCCGCGAAATCCGCTTGCCATTGCCAGCACCAGCCAAGGCATGAAGAGGGTGGCGAGGATTGTAAAAACAACAAGGACAAGGGTCAGGGCTGCAAGTGCGTTTTGCGCAAAGGATGCCGCGTCTTCTTTGGCCTCGAGCTTTTTGGAAAACATTGGCACGAACGCCATGTTGAACGCGCCTTCGGCAAAAAAACGGCGAAACATGTTTGGCAGTGCGAAGGCGACGAGGAACGCTTCCGCAACCGGGCCCGTGCCCAGCCATGCTGCAATGAGGATATCGCGCACGAAGCCCAAAATGCGGGACAAGAGGGTCCAGACCCCCACAGTGAGCACGCCCGAGATGAGCCGGATACCACTCACGCAGTCGCCTTGCCGTTGGAGCCTCTCATTCGGTCCGAGCGCGCTCGGCGCCTTCCGCTATGGCTTTCCGCATCTTTTGTTCGAGCGCGCGCTGTTTCGACCTGGCGTGGAACTTCAGTCCGAACATGTCCTTGACATAGAACGTATCAACGACCTGTTCGCCATAGGTTGCGATAACCGCACTGTTGATCATCACATTGGCCTCGGTCAGTGTTCTGGCCAGGTCATATAGCAAACCAGGCCGGTCGCGCGTATCGACTTCGATGATCGTGTAGATATCGGACCCGTCATTGTCGAACGAGATCGAGGTTGGGACGTTGAAGGCGCGCTCGCGTTTCTTCAGCTTGTCGCGATCCACGAGCGACTCGCGCGGCAGCACTTCGCCCATCAGTGTTTTCTCAATCGTCGATTGCAGTCGCGGCAAACGGCTTGCGTCATAGGGCGCGCCTTCTGCGTCCTGAACCCAAAACACAGCGGTGGCATATCCATCCGATGACGTGAACGACCTGGCATCCACGACATTGGCACCCACCATGGCCAAGGCGCCGGTCAAACGTCCGAAAATGCCGGGATGGTCTGACAGGGCAAAGCAAATGCGTGTCGCGTCCCGATCATCATCCGGTTCGAGGTTCAGGCGCACCTCGGCATTCGAGATGTCTTTCAAAAGATTGGCAAACACAACATGGGTTGCCGTCGGGATGCCTTGCCAATACGGGCCATAGTGCCGCGATGTTTCAGTCCGAATGGCTTTTGCATCCCAATCGGCAAGGGCAGCGCGCAATGCTTTCTTGGCCTCGGCTTCGCGGGTTTCGCGGTTGACCGCTTCGAGGCCATGATCGAGCGCTGTGGCCGTCGCCCGGTAGAGGGAGCGCAGCAGCTCTGCCTTCCAGTTGTTCCATGTGCCCGGCCCGACCCCGCGTATGTCGCAGACCGTCAGCACAGTCAGCAGATCAAGTCGGGCCTTTGTCTTAACGGCTTTTGCAAAGTCACGGACCGTGCGGGGATCGGACAGGTCGCGCTTTTGCGCCATGTCCGACATCAACAGATGATACCGCACCAGCCACTCGACTGTCTCCGCCTCAGCTTTCTTCAGGCCCAGGCGGGGCGCCACCTTGCGCGCGATCTGCGCACCCAACACCGAGTGATCTTCGTCCCGTCCCTTGCCGATATCGTGCAACATGAGCGCGACATAGAGGACTTTGCGATTGACGCCCTCCTTAAGGATGCGGCTCGCAATGGGCAGCGATTCCTGCAATTCCTCGCGCTCGATCTGGGCCAAGGTCGAGATGCACTGGATCGTATGCTCATCCACTGTGTAGTGGTGATACATGTTGAATTGCATCATCGCCACGATGGGTGCGAAGTCCGGCAAAAAGGCCCCCAGTACACCCAGTTCGTTCATGCGCCGCAGCGCCCGCTCGGGATTGCCGTGTTTTAACAACAGGTCCAGAAAGAGCCGGTTTGCATCAGGCGATTTCCGAAGCTCATCATCGATCAGGTCAAGGTTTGCCGTGACCTGACGCATGGCATTTGGGTGGATCAGATAACCAGTTCTCAGCCCTTCTTCGAAGAGCCTTAAAATGTTCAGCTTGTCCTTGAAGAACGTTTTGGGTTGAGCGATGTCGAGGCGGTTCTGGCGCACTTCGAACCCGTCTTTCACCGGTTTGCGACGCCTGAGGAATGTGACCAGCGACGGGGCCTTCTTCACGTGGCTGGCTTCGAGGGCTGTCAGGAAAATTCGTGTGACTTCGCCCACCGACGTGGCGTGGCGGAAGTAATCCTGCATGAAGTGCTCAACCGCACGGCGTCCGCCCTTGTCGGTGTACCCAAGACGCTCCGCTATCTCGACCTGCAAATCGAATGTCAGCTGATCCATGGCGCGGCCTGCCGCCAGGTGAAGGTGGTTTCGAACAGCCATGAGGAAGCTTTCCGCGGCATGAAACCGGTCGAATTCCTCTTGCCGGAACAGGCCGAGCTTCACCAGTTCTGCCGCATCGTCCACGTTGTGCAAGTATTTCCCGATCCAGAACAGGGTCTGAAGATCGCGGAGCCCGCCTTTACCTTCCTTGACGTTAGGCTCCACCAGATACCGCTGGCCGCCTTGCTTCTTGTGCCTCGAGCCACGTTCTTCAAGCTTTGCTTCAATGAACTCGGAGGCGGTGTTGCGAAACAGATCGGAAGTCAGCTTCTCTTCCAGCAAGACTGCGGTGCCTTCGTCGCCCGCCAAAAACCGATGCTCCAGCAGCGCGGTGCGTATCGTGTAGTCTGCGCGCCCCAGTCGGAGGCAGTCTTTGACGCTGCGCGTTGCATGTCCAATTTTCAGATGAAGGTCCCAGAAAATGTAGAGCATGCTCTCAACCAGGCTTTCCGCCCAGGCGGTGGTTTTCCATGGCAGGAGAAACAACAGGTCCACATCGGAATGGGGCGCCATCTCGCCACGCCCGTAACCGCCGACGGCCAGAATTGCTATCTTTTCCCCTTCAGTCGGATTTGGGTTGGGATGAATGAGATCGCAGGCGACGCGAAACACCGTTCGCACGACCCCATCCGTCAGATAGCAATAGGCGCGCACAGCATCGCGCGCGGCCAAGGGCTCAGCCAGAATGGCAGCGCCGATACAGCTTCTTCCGGCATCGAGTGCTTCACGAAGCTCTTTGATCGCGCCCGCGCGAATATCGCTTGCGTTCCCACCAGCGACAGCGACTTGAATGGCATCAAACACTGCATCCGCGTCGATAATGTCGGCGGCGCTGATCTTTAGTTCGGGAAAGGCAGCGTCGCCTTTCGGGCGGTGTGGCTCAGAAGCCGGCGCCGCCAAAGCTTCTTGGTGCGGGGTCAATCACGGTCACCTGGTTGTTCTGGATTTGAGCCACGGCCAATCCGCGCTGGTTGGTGCCATTTGGCAAGAGCCGGAACGGTCCATTGACGCCAGCGAAACCTGCGGGCTGCATCAAGGCCTGTGCTGTCAGCGCATTGGCATTGCCCTGCGAGATCAGCGCTCCGATGGCTGCGATACCATCATAGGCCAGACCAGCGATGGCATTGGGCTGTTCCCCGTAGGCGGCGGCGTAGCGGTTGTTGAACTGCTGCACCAGCCCGGGGGAGGGTGTTGCAAACCATGCGCCCTGAAGGCCCTTGAGGGACAGTGCGCTGGACGGCACGTCGAGCCGCTGAAGGCCAATGAACTGTGCGTTGTCCCGCGTGATCCCGTTTTCGGGAAGCAGTTCGGCAAGGAAGGGCAGGGCCCCGGCATTGCCCGACGTGACAAAGATCGCTTCGGCGCCCGAGGCGCGATACTGGCGTGAGATGTCAGGCACTGCATTCACGACGCCCTGTTGTGACAGAGGGAACGAGAGAACGCCTGCAACCCGCGCTCCGGTTCTTTCGGCGGCGCGTTGAATGGAAGCCGCCGCAAGTTGTTCGGCCGGATCGTCAGCGTGGATGATAAAGATGTTGCCGCGTCCGCGTGTCGCGGCG
>JBCBBB010000014.1:0-35093 GCA_038532095.1 Pseudomonadota bacterium | reverse complement strand
CACGCCCGATGCAGATACACGCCGCGCCTTGGCGGAACTCTGTCGTGGTGCCATTTCGAACATCGGCGTCAACCGCGGCTGGGTCGAAAAGGATGGGCACACGCGTTTCTTCTTTTATGGCGAGAATTTCGATGCGATGCGCGAAGACCTGGCCAGCATCCTGTCCAACCATCCGCAGTTCAACGCCGCCAGCCTGCGACGTCTCGCCTGATCCCGACTGATTGCCAGCACCCGGGTCCTTGCCTATAGCTCTCTCCAACTGCCCTGAGAGAGAACCGCCATGACCGAGACCCGTACTGAGACCGACAGCTTTGGCCCGTTAGAGGTTCCCTCTGACAGGTATTGGGGTGCGCAAACCCAGCGCAGCCTGAAGAACTTTCCCATCGGCTGGGAAAAACAGCCGGTTGCTGTTGTGCGGGCCCTGGGTGTCATCAAGCAGGCCTGCGCGGAAGCCAACAAGGCAAGTGGCAAGCTGCCGGCTGAGATCGCGGATGCGATGATACAAGCCGCGTCAGAGGTGGTCGCTGGTCAGCTTGACGATCACTTTCCGCTGGTTGTCTGGCAGACCGGCTCTGGCACACAGTCGAACATGAATGCCAACGAAGTCGTCTCAAACCGCGCGATTGAGATACTCGGTGGCGAGATGGGCTCGAAGTCCCCGGTTCACCCGAACGACCACTGCAATATGGGCCAGTCGTCGAACGATACGTTCCCAACGGCGATGCATGTCGCCACGGCGATGACAGCGCGCGACGTGTTGCTGCCGGGCTTGAAGAAGCTGCACGGCACGCTTGAGGCAAAAGTCAAAGAGTTCGACGGCATCATCAAGATCGGCCGCACTCACACGATGGACGCCACGCCGCTGACGCTCGCGCAGGAGTTCGGCGGGTATGCCCACCAGGTCGCGAAGTCCATTGAAAGGGTCGAAGCGGCACTCGGTGACATCTACGAACTGGCGCAAGGCGGAACGGCTGTTGGCACCGGCCTGAACACCCCGCACGGCTGGGGTGAAGAAGTGGCGGGCAACATGGCGCGTATCACCGGCTTGCCCTTTGTCACTGCTCCGAACAAGTTTGAAGCCTTGGCTGCGCATGACGCGATGGTCGCAATGTCAGGCGCGCTGAAGGCAACGGCTGCGAGCCTATTCAAGATCGCCAACGACATTCGCTTGCTGGGGTCCGGCCCGCGCTGCGGCCTTTATGAGTTGCTGTTGCCGGAGAATGAACCCGGTTCCTCTATCATGCCCGGTAAGGTCAACCCGACGCAGTGCGAGGCGATGACCCAGGTGTGCGCTCATGTGATCGGCAATGACGCCGCGGTCGGGTTTGCCGGGTCACAGGGCCATTTCGAGTTGAACGTCTACAAGCCCATGATGGCTTACAATGTGCTGCAATCGATGCAGCTTCTGGGCGACGCCGCATCGGCCTTCAATGACAATTGTGTCGAGGGCATTCGTGCGAATGAAAGCCGCATCGATCAACTGATGCGTGAAAGCCTGATGCTGGTGACCGCGCTTGCGCCCACCATCGGGTATGACAACGCCACGACTGTCGCGAAGACCGCGCATAAGAACGGGACGACGTTGAAGGAAGAAGCCATTGCGCTTGGCTTTGTCGATGAAGAAACCTTCGACAAGGTTGTGCGCCCGGAAGACATGATCGGTCCCAAGTGAAGGGCGTGACCCGGGCCGGCGCAAGAGCGGCGGGCGTTCTGATCCTTGCCACCTTGGTTGCTGGGTGCACGCGGCCCGACGCCCTGCTGTCGATGACCTTTGAGCCGGATGCGCATATGGTCGGGCAGGCGCCCAACCGCTTCTTGCCGGAAAACCCCGGGGACGAGATTCTCTACAATGCCTCGGGTGGGCAAAGCCCGGCAAAGGCAAGTGACTTTGTGGTTGTCCCTGCTCCGGATTTTGCATTGACCGCGCTGGACGAGCCGCTGGCCTCCGCCACAAGAGCGGCGAACAGGAAGGCGGTTTATCTCGACAATAGCGCAACTGTCAGTTTTGGGCCGGTGCCGCTCTTCGTCTATGTGCGTGCGAAAGATGTGCCCGACGAAAGCCGCATCACGGCGAACTCACCCGACATGCGTCCGGACTATCTGACGTTTACGGTCCAAGGCATGAACCTGGGCGGTTCGGCGCATTTCGCGTTCCTTCAAAATACCTACTCCGACAAGGCATTCGGCTATGTCGAAATCACACCACAAAAAGTAACGCTGAAAGCCGGGGAAAGCCCTGTTGTTGAGCTGCCACCCCTTAGTGAAAGGCAGCGGTTCAATATCCGTATCCGCGCCTATAAGGACCAACGGGCCGTTGTTTCCTTCGTGACCTCCGGTGGGACGCAGCAGACGTCCGGGACCTTTGATCGCGAACGGCATGCCGAGCACCTGGTTCTTGTTGGTCCTTACATTCTGGTCCGTCCTATGGGCGTACAGGACGAGGGCGGTTTCATTCTGGACAATTTCGCCGTGACCCCTCCGCTGGAGATCTCAATCGGCCCTGCCGGTTAGTTTTCAGAGATGGACGATCCGCCTTGCCCTGCGTTAGGCTTTGGACATGAGCAATGTCGTTAACCTGAACAAGGCCCGCAAAGCCAAGGCGCGCAACGCGGCCAAGCGGCAGGCTGAGGCCAACAGCATCAAATTCGGGCGCACAAAAGCTGAGAAGGCTCAGGACAGCGCAAAGACCGACAAGGCGCGCCATGACCTTGACGGTCACAAGCGGGAATGAGCAGGCCGGTCAAGCGCTCTCTCACGTTGCGGCAACATCGCACAAGCGTGTCGCTTGAAGATGAGTTCTGGACGGCCTTCCGCGACATTGCCGAAACACAAGGCCGCGCCATCAACGAGCTTGCTGCCGAAATCGATGCCGCGCGGGATATCGAAACCGGCTTGGCAACGGCGATCCGGCTCTATGTGCTGGCCCATTATCGCGCCCTTGCGGGATCGTAACTGTCTTCATTGAGAACGACTTACTCGCGCCGTGCCACCCGCAACAGAATTCCGTCGCGTGCCCTGACAGTCAGATGCGCGACAGGCGTGGGCGTGCTGATCACATCGAACTGGAACGCGGCCATGAGCGCGGCCAAAAGCACGGTCGCCTCGACCATGGCAAAGCCTGCACCAGGACAGACACGCGGTCCGGCGGAGAATGGCAACCACGCTTCACGCGGCGGTGTCTCACGAGTCCACCGACCAGGATCGAACGCGTCAGGGTCCGTCCAAAGCGCTTCATGGCGTCCCAAATGCCAGGGTGAAATCACAATTTGCGCACCAGGGCGGACAGGGCGTTTTCGAAACGTCTCGGGTTGTGTGGCTTCACGTACAAACATGGGCACCGGCGGATAGAGCCGCAGGGTTTCGCGAAGAACGTTCCGCGTCACTGGCATGGCCGACAAGCGTGACATATCGGGGTTTGCCATGAAGTCATGAGCTTCCGCTGCCACTTGCGCGCCCCAGTCCGGAGCGGCAGCCAGACACCAAAGCGCCCACCCCAAAAGCGCCGCACTGGTTTCATGCCCGGCGAGGAAGAAGATCGCGACCTGATCGATCATCTCGCTTCGGGAGAAACGCTGGCCGGTCTCAGGGTCGGGCATCGTCATGATCTTGCTCGACAGGTCGTCGGGTGCGACGCCGTCATCAATGTCCTGTTGCCGGGCGTCCACAAGATCAGCGATCAACGCACGCAGTCGCGCTGCGGCGTCCCGCGCCCGGCGCGGATGGCGCACGGGCCACCAGGGCAGGAAGGCGGCTGCGGTTCCTACAGGCTGCGCGCGTTGGAACGCACGGAAGGCGTCATAGGTCTCGCGTGCCACGCGATCTTCGATTGTGCGGGAAAACAGCGCGCGAAAAATGACATCGGCTGTTGCGTGACTGGCCATCGCTTCCACATCCAACTCGCCTGGCGTGACGCGTGCTTGCATGGCCAAGGCCGCATCCAGGATGCTGGGAAAGCTGTCCTTTATCCGCCCCCCTTCGAAGGCCGGATCGATGATCCTGCGTTGATGCTCCCATTCCGGCCCATTGGTGACAAAGACCGACCGCCCCAGTAGCGGCTTCAAGCCCCGCGTTACCCTGTTGGATTTCGGGAAGTCCTTCGGGCGGTCCAGGAGAACCTCACGCACCAAGGAAAGCTCATTGATCAGAAAGGACCGAAAGAACGGTGTTCGAAACTCGGCCATCTTTGCGCGGTAAAGATGCTCTGGCTGCGCGGAAAGGATATCCTGCCGAAACAGCCTCCAATAACGCCAAAGCGAGACACGCCGTGCCCGCGAAACTGGCTTTGGCGGCTTCATTCGGGCACTGCCTCAAGTGACCTGTAGCGCGATGCTGGCCGAGCGACGCGGCTCTTTGACGAGCGACGACCGGCAAAGCGCTGTCCAAGCGTTTGCGGACCGGCGGTGATCCGGAAGTAGTCATAATCGCCCGGCTGATCGAACGCGCAGAGATACTGGAAATGCAAACGAAAGTAGCGGTACTTCAGTTGCGCCAGCGTTTCAGGCTTCAGCGTTTGTGAGAAAGCGGCGGAGATTACGACAGGCCAAAGCTGTCCGTTGGCCGGTGCGACACCGGAGACCGCAACAGGGTCGGACAAGGCGAAGGCGCAGCCATCGCCGGGCGCGGAGACGTCAAGCCAGCTGATCCGGTCACAGGTAGACAGGTGCCGCAGGTCGGACCGCAACCGGTGCGCCTCGGGCAGGAAACTGACCATCGGAATGACCTGACCGAGGGTCAGAAGTGAGACAACAGGCGTTTGCAGAAGAGGATCGCGGCGGCGCATCACATCCGCCACGACGGACACCGCAAGCTGCGCACCGGATGAGTGGCCAACGATCAGGACTTCGTCGTAACCGTCTTCCAGCGCGTCTTCGATGCGCCCCCGAAACTCAATCAGTCGCGTCTCTACCTCCGATGGGTAGCGGCCCCAGTCCGAGGCCGTGAAGGCATAGTCTTGCATCAGGTAATACGCAAAAAGCTTGTTATCCTGTGATCTGAACCAGCGCAGGATGGTGACGGCAACCGCTAGGACCACGGCCCAAAACACGAAATGTCCCAGCATCCCTGACAGGATGTCAGAGACTGGAGTTGAAGGGTCAAGGCGCTCTGACAGCCAAGTGAGGCCCCGGTCTGCAAAGCCATCCACGAACCGCCCCATGACGGATGCAATCGACACCGCGACCAGAAGCTGCGCCAGCAGCATTGCGGTAGGGTATAGTGCAGCCAAAATCGGCCCCTTGGCCAGCCAAGACAAACGTCGCAGCGTCCCTGTCGACAGGTAGATCCATGCTGTTTTCAGAAGCTGGAAATAGGTTTTGGCAATTCCGACCTGCATCGAGTGCTTAACCAGATCGTTCCACACCAGAATATCGATCTTGCTTTCGGTGGACGTCCCTTCGATGTCAGCGATGACAGTCCAACCGGTGCCACCGGGATCGGAAGACTGATCGATGCGATAGCCGGAGAGTTCGGCCTGACGCTGGCTCTCGGTTCGGTAGAGCTCGCGATATCGTCTGGGAGGATAGGGATCATAGCCCGGGATGTAGAACACCCGACGCCGCGCAACGCGTGTTTCTCCCCCACTCGACATGATTGGACCCTAGCCAAAGCTGCGCTTGGCGAAAAGCGGGAAACAGCGGTAAAGCGCCGTCAGGCGGGGAAGCAAAACGTGTGTAACCGCGCCTGTATTGACGAAAAATTCAGAAAACGGCCGGAATACTAGGGGTGGGAGGACGGTGGCTTAACCAATTTTTCACGTTAAGGTTTGGTTAACCACAATCGCCGTTAGCCAAACTGTTGCAGCACCGGGAACTTTTCGTTCAGCCACCATGCGAAATCGGTGAACTTCCCGGTCATCATCAACAGCCCCACGGTCCAAAGCAACAGGCCCATGATGCGTTCGATCCGCTCCATATGCCGCTTCATCCACGCCATAAGTCCCTTCATGGAAGGGAAGAAAGCCGCCACCAACAGGAACGGCAGTCCAAGTCCAATGGCATAAGCCAAAAGCAACGTCGTGCCGCGTGCCACATCCGCCTCATTTGCCGCTATCGACAGGATGGCGCCGAGAATTGGCCCGATGCAGGGTGTCCAACCAAAGGCAAAGGCTAGGCCCAAAACATAGGCACCAAAAGCGGAGCCACCGCGATCCCCGGCATCGACACGCAATTCGCGGTCCATGAACCCGATGCGGTAGATACCGACGAAATGCGCCCCGAAGATCATGATGACCGCACCGGCCGCTATTACGAACCAGTCCTGATTGGTCAGGAAGAAGCGCCCAAATGCGCTGGCCGTGAAGCCAAGGATCAGGAAAACCGTCGAAAGGCCGAGCACAAAGAAGGAGGCTGACCCCAAAGCGCGTCGGCGTGTCTGGCTGTCACCTTCCATATCGCTCACGGTCACGCCACTCATATAGGCGAGATAGGGTGGAACGATCGGAAGAACGCAAGGGCTCAGGAACGACAAAACCCCCGCCATGATGGCGATCATCATGGCCGGCAACAGGCTCGCATCAAATATGTCTATTCCAAGCATGGCCGTCCTTACTGCCCCGGAGCCTTACATAGCTGCTTTCGCACCCGCCGTCATCGCACTCGCTTTCACAAGTCGGTGGACAAACTGTAACACTCGACCTAGCTCTCGAAGCGATGATGTTTGACGAAGAACTGGATACCACCGGGCTTTTGTGCCCCTTGCCTGTTCTCAAGGCAGCGAAGCGCCTGCGTGGCATGGCGCCGGGCACAGTTTTGAAGATGACCGCCGACGACCCTGCCGCGATCATTGATGTTCCCCATTTTTGCAATGAACAGGGGTATGCGCTCACGTCTTCAGACGATGAAGATGGCGTACAGACCTATCTGATCCAGAAGACGTAACGACCGGGCGGCTCAGCGCCCGATCGACCACCACCCTTTGCGCCGAGGTTTCGCGGGCTCATCCGGTTCCGGCTCGGGCGAGACGTCTGCCATAACCGCCTCCGGGCTTATGTCGGGCGCATCATCCGCACTTTGTTCGGGCGCTGGCTCAGGTGCCGTCTCTGCCACAGGCTCAGGGGCCGTTTCAGGTTCTGACGCCGGTGCTGGTTCCGGCTCCGTCGCAGCGGCAGGCGCAGCGGCCTCTTCTGGTGCCTTTTTCTTCCGTGTCCGACGGCGCTTGGGCTTTTCTTCAGCCTCAACAGGTTCAGCCGGTTCATCCGTCGCCTCCGCCGCCTCAGCACTCTCCGCAGCAGCTTCACCGGCGTCTTCAGTCGCGTCGACAGCATCTTTCTTCTTGCGGCGTGTGCGACGACGCTTCGGTTTTTCTTCTTCGGTTGGCTCCGCCGTCTCGGCCTCACTGGCAGGTGTTTCGGCCTCGCCTTCGGCGTCGGTTGCGTCAGTGCTCTCGGAGGCGTCAGCCGCGTCGTCCTGCGTGCCCTCGGCAGTCTGCCCGTCTGTGCCCTTGCTGCGCCGGCGCCGCCGACGACGGCGCTTTTTCTTTGGCCGATCCTCTTCGGCATCCTGGACGACCTCTGTGGCTTCGGCCTCTTCAGCTGCAATTTCTTCGTCAAGCTCTTCCATCAGCGAGGCATCCACCGACACAACGGGTGCGACCGCCTGCACCTGCCGGGTGGCTGTCTTGAACTTCTCAACCGAGAAATCTGGCGCGATCAGATGCGGGTCTGCTTCCAGACGCACGGCCATGCCGTAGCGGGCTTCAATCTGCGCGATATGCTCGCGCTTCATGTTCATCAGGAAGTTGACGATGTTGACCGGTGCTTTCACCAGCACCTCGCGGGAGCGGCGGCGCACACCTTCTTCTTCCAACTGACGCAGAATGGTCAGGCCGACGCTGTCATCGGACCGGATCAAGCCCGTCCCGTGGCAATGCGGACACGGTTGCGTCGAGGCCTCAAGCATGCCTGGGCGCAAGCGCTGCCGTGACATCTCCATCAGGCCAAAGCCCGAGATGCGACCCACCTGGATGCGGGCCCGGTCGGTCTTGAGACGGTCCTTGAAGCGCTTCTCGACAGCGGTGTTGTTCTTCCGCTCTTCCATGTCGATGAAGTCGATCACGATCAGACCGGCAAGGTCGCGCAGACGCAACTGACGTGCGACCTCCTCGGCGGCCTCAAGGTTGGTTTTGAGCGCCGTTTCCTCGATCGAGGCTTCCTTTGTTGCCTTGCCCGAGTTCACATCAATCGCCACCAGCGCTTCCGTGACGCCGATCACGATGTATCCACCGGATTTGAGTTGCACCACCGGGTTGAACATACCGGCGAGGTAGCTCTCGACCTGGTAACGCGCGAAAAGCGGCATCGGATCGGTGTATGGTTTCACATTCTTGGCATGGGACGGCATGATCATTTTCATGAAGTCCTTGGCCGTGCGGTAGCCGGTCTCGCCTTCGACCATCACCTCGTCGATCTCTCGACTGTAAAGGTCCCGGATCGACCGCTTGATGAGGTTGCCCTCTTCATAGATTTGCGCCGGGGCAATCGACTTGAGTGTCAGCTCCCGGATCTGCTCCCACATGCGCTGAAGATATTCGTAGTCACGCTTGATCTCGGTCTTCGTCCGCTTCGCCCCAGCCGTGCGGATGATCAGACCAGCGCCGGTCGGCACTTCAATCTCGCCTGCGATTTCCTTAAGCTTCTTGCGGTCCGCGGCGTTGGTGATCTTGCGGCTGATGCCACCGCCACGTGCTGTGTTCGGCATAAGTACGCAGTAGCGCCCGGCCAAGCTGAGATAGGTGGTCAGTGCCGCGCCCTTGTTGCCGCGCTCTTCCTTCACGACCTGAACGAGCAGGATCTGGCGAACCTTGATGACTTCCTGAATCTTGTAGCGGCGTGCCCGTTGGCGACGCGGACGGCGGATCTCTTCTGCCGTGTCGTCATCGGCCACCGCTTCGATGGTTTCGTCCTTCTCCGAGGCGGTATCCATGGCGACATAGGGCTGTTCTTCACCATCGCTGTCCGTGTCATCGTCGACATCGACAACGTCCATTCCAGGAATGGCTTTTGGTAATTCTTCCTCGGCACCATCGGACGCTTCTTCTTCAGTACCCTGATCTGCGGGCGTATCTTCCGACGCAGGTGCATCCGTTGCCTCGGTCGCTTCCGCACCTTCCTCAGGTGCCTCAACCTTGGTCTCGTCTGTGCTCGCGCCTTCGGTTGTTTCCGCCTCGCTTTCCGCTTCTGTCGAGACGGTTTCGTCCTTTTGCTCGGCCTGCGCGGCTTTGCTGCGCGACCGGCGACGGCGGCGCTTCGGCTTTTCTTCCTCTTCCGCTTCGGCCTGCGCGATCGCGATTTCTTCCGCGATCAGCGCTTCGCGATCCGCAACGGGGATTTGGTAGTAGTCCGGATGGATTTCCGAGAAGGCGAGGAACCCGTGGCGATTGCCGCCATAGTCCACAAAGGCCGCCTGAAGTGACGGTTCGACCCGCGTTACTTTCGCGAGGTAGATGTTTCCGGAAATCTGACGCTTGTTTTCGGATTCAAAGTCAAACTCGTCGACCTTGTTTCCATCGACCACCACAACGCGCGTCTCTTCGGCGTGGGTGGCATCGATAAGCATTTTCTTTGACATGGTGACTTTCCGCGCAATCGCAATCGTCGGCCCGGTGGGGCCAAGGGATTGAAACTACGACTTATTCTGAGAGCGACAGGACGCGGCTCGGCAACAGGGCTTAGGCCCGCCAAAGACGGGGAAAGGTCTGCTCGATGCCACACGCGCGTCATCGCGGTTCTTACTCCGACGCCCTTTAAGGCGCCCGTTCAAGGCCCGGCGGAGGTGTCTCACAGCGCGGGCAATTCCAATTTGGCCTTCGTGGCCTTCAATGCCGGACCAGAGACCGAAACATCGGCTAACTTTCTGGAACAGCGAAACTTTTCGAGATGATGCGCCAAATACGCGGGCGCTCGACCTCTTCTAACAACATAAGGGTTAGCGGTTACGGATTACAATGATGAATTTGACTGACCTTGAAATCGCCTCATTCCAGCGCCACCGGGGACGACACGAAAGAGCTCGTATCTGCACCTGCTCCAGGCCCGGTTTTGAAGGGTTTGCGAGGCAAGGCACGCAAGGTGCCGCCCGCCGCAACAGTACCCAATTATCGGCAGAGACGGGTCAAACTTTTGCCGTTCATTTTCTGCTCAATGTTTAGGCATTAACGAAGAGGTAAGGTAAATGGTTGTCTCTGCCCTGTTCAAAGACTCCGTAGACATCGCCGATCATGTTTCGAGCAGTTCGGCCCCTGAAACCCGGATCATAACGTTCTGGCTGCACCAGCCCACGCGGCTGACCGACGGACACATCGCAATTCGCGCGGATGGGACATCGCGCATAACCGTGAACTGGTCCAGCAAAGGCAAGCCCTTCGATGTGGCCTCCCGCGCGCGCTATGACGCGGCATCACGGCAACAGGATGCTGGCATGACCGTCTGGGACAGCGCGGAAGTCAGCGCACTTCTGGACGACTTGAGCATTCCGCACGTGGGCCAGAAGCCAATCGATGCCTTTGCTGACGCAGTGCTGGCCCCTATTCGGGCGTCCGAACGGCAAGCGGCGGAACGGCTTTCCATTCAATGGGACGTCTCGGAGCGTGACATTCAAGACGCGATTGGCCTTCGCTACACAGTGGTTCAGAAGGCAGAAGCGATCCTGAATGATGCCGGATTGCTGGTGGACCAGTCCGGAACGGTCGTGGCCGACGATGAAGTGGCCGCCACGCTCGAGGTCTCGGAATTCAACGCGGCCAAGTCGCTGCTTTGGACCAAGCTCACCGCCGAGGAACGTCGCTACAACTGCCGGATTGCGCAAGGCTGACGCGGGAAAGCGTCAGCCAGTTGATCTGTCAGAGATAATCAGATCGCTGCAAGCCGTATTTCGCCATCTTCTCATTGAGGGTCCGGCGCGGCAGGCAAAGTTCCTCCATGACATTCACGATGGAGCCGCGGTGACGGCGCATCGTGTTGTCGATGAGCATGCGTTCAAACGCTTCGACGTATTCCTTGAGAGGCTTGCCTTCGGTTGTGACCGTGAAGTCCGCCGCCTCTTCATTGTCGGCCATCAAGAGTGAGGCAATCGTGCCCGAGCCACGACGCGACTGAAGCACAGCACGTTCGGCAATGTTGATGAGTTGGCGAATGTTGCCGGGCCAAGGGGCCTGGAGAAGCTGTGCAGCCTCTTGCGCCGAAACCTCCGGTGTTTCGCAGCCATATTCGTCGGAATACTGGTCCGAGAAGTGCTGGAACAGCATCAGGATGTCTTCGCCGCGCTGTCGGAGCGGCGGAAGCGTGATCTTCATTGCAGCCAGTCGATAGAACAGGTCCGGCCGCAAAGCATCTTCGCAGGTCTTGCCCTGTTCTTGCAGGTTGCAGATTGCCACAATGCGGGTTTCTGCCGGCGTGCCTTGTTCATTCATCCAGGACAGGAGACGCGCCTGCAAAGGCTGCGGCAGTGCCTCGATATCTTCCAAAACAAGCGTCCCGCCGCGGGCTTCTTCCAGAAGCGGCAACGGATCGCCGTCACCGACCGGTCCGAACAGGCGCTTGGCCAACGCATCCTCGTCATGCGCGGCGCAGGAAAAGAGGACGAACTTCTTCCCGGCCTTGGCACCCACCGCGTGGAGCGCATGCGCCACAAGTGTCTTGCCTGTACCGGTTTCACCTTCGATCAGCACATGGCCATCGGCCTGGCCCAGATCGAGGATATCTTCGCGCAGCCGTTCCATCACCGGGGAGGCACCGATCAGCTTTTTCATGATGCCGGTGCCGTCGCTGAGTTCTTTGCGCAGCGCACGGTTATCGAGCGTCAAGCGGCGGGCATTGGCTGCTTTCTTGGCCAGCTCCGTCATCTTGTCGGGGTTGAACGGCTTTTCGAGGAAGTCGAATGCGCCAACGTGCATGGCTTCCACCGCCATCGGTACATCGCCGTGACCGGTGATCATGATGACCGGCAAAGCGCTGTCGACGCTCATCAGGCGCTTCAGGAACTGCATCCCGTCCATGCCCGGCATCTTGATGTCGCTCACCACAACACCCTGAAAATCAGGGCTGAGCGATTTCAGCGCTTCTTCCGCCGACCCGTAGGTTTCGGTGTCAAATCCCGACAACGCCAGCCATTGGCTGATCGACTGCCGCATATCCTGTTCGTCGTCGACAATGGCGACTTTCATGGCCTGGCCCATACGCCGTTCTCCGTCTGTCATTCCGCCGCCTCGGTCATATTCGCCGCGAGCGGCAGGGTGATTTCGAATACTGCCCCACCGTTCTGACCGTTTCGAGCGGTCAGACGTCCGTTCAGGTCGTTCACGATACCGGAGGAAATGGCAAGACCAAGACCAACGCCATCGCCGGGAGCTTTTGTCGTGTAGAAGGGCTCAAAAAGGTTATCGAGGTCTTCGATCCCCGAGCCGTTGTCCCGCACCGTGATCATAGCGCTATCGCCAGCGGTCAGCAGGATTTGAACCTCAGGATCCTTGGTTCCCTTGGTCGCATCAAGCGCATTGCGCAAGAGGTTCACAAGCACCTGTTCCAAGCGGATCCGATCCGCACGGATCAAGACTGGGTCGCGCGGAATGGAGGCCGAAATCTGAACGTCGCGTCGACGCAGTTGCGGCTCCATCATGGACAGTGCAGAGGATACGGAATCCCTTGCATCTATGGTCTCAAAGGCATCGCCGCCCTTGCGGGCATAGGATTTCAGCTGACGCGTGATCGCGCCCATGCGCTCGATCAGATCGTCAATGCGTTGGAAGGACGAAAGCGCTTCATCGGGGCGCTTGCGTTGCAGCAGGAGCTTCGCGCCGGCGAGATAGGTTTTCATGGCGGCAAGCGGTTGATTGAGCTCGTGGCTGACAGCCGCCGACATCTCTCCAAGTGCCGCCAGTTTGGAGCTTTGTTGCAGCGTTTGTTCCGCCACTTCGAGGTGGCGTTCGGCCTTTTCCCGTTCGGCGATTTCCCGCTGTAGCGCCAAATTCAACTGGCGGAGTTCAGCCGACTCACGCTGGAAGAATTTCAGACGCGACGTCGTCTTCCGGTTCGAGAAGTAGAAAACCAGTGTCATGAGAATCGCAAATCCCATGATCTCGAGCGCAAGAACGGTGTTCACCCGTTCCCATACACCCGCGTAGGTCGTGTAAGACGTGATCCGCCACCCCTGGAAACCGATGCGGGTTTCCTGCCTCATCACGGCCTCGCCCTGCACATAGGCATCGGCAGGCAGGGCCCCCCACCGTGCCGTTGCCCGGAAGGCCCTTTCAATGGCGTTGGGAACCGAACGCACCTCTAACGCGTCTTCTTCTGACAGGCCGCGCCAACGCGCTTCGGTGGCGAGAATGATGATACCCTCGGTATCGGACACGATCACGGCATCGGTGAAACCGGCCCAAGAGCTTTCGAACTTCTTGAGATCGACTTCGACCATGATCGAACCGATCAGATCACCGTTGCTTTCAATCTTCCGGGAATACGCAAAAACGCGCCCGCCGGACTCGAGAAGGCTGGTGGAAAAGACGGTGTCATTAGAGCGCAAAGCCTCAACAAAATAGGGCTCTGTACGGTGGATCGACCCTATGAGAGCACGATCCGTCGCGGCCACCGCGCGGCCGTCAGCATCCATCAGAAGCAGACCTTCAGCGCCAATCTCGTCGCGATACTCGATCAGGCGCTGGCTGGACTGCGAAAAATCGCCCGAGTTCAGCGCGCCGATCAGTGTCGGGTCACGCGCCAGAAGCTGAGGCACGATTTGGTTCCGCTGCAATTCGCTGAGGATATTGCCGGAATAGAGCGCCAGACGCACCTCTGCACGACTGCGCGTTGCTTCGGTGAACCGCTCTGTCAGATACTGGTTGGTGAACCACACGGTAAAGGTCGCGGTCGCGATCAGCACGATCATCAACACACGCACCCGCCATGGTGTCAGAGCGGGCTGAACCTCACTGTCTTGCGACGTGGCCATAGGCTCAATTGTATCGCCGGGTGCGTCGCCGCTCAAGCGTTCACGCCGATCGCAGCGAGTGCACGGAACATGGCTGCGCCATCCGACATGCCGAGCGTTGTGTCGGCCGCGCGCTCGGGATGCGGCATAAGGCCAAGCACGCGTCGGTTCTCAGAGAGCACACCGGCAATCCGGTCAGTCGATCCGTTCACGTCTTCGGCGTAACGGAAGGCAACGCGACCTTCGGCATTCAAGGCCGCGCGCGTTTCATCCGTGACCACGTAGTTCCCGTCGTGATGCGCCACCGGGAAGACCACGGTCTGGCCCGCATCGTAGCCCGACGTAAACGCGCTTTCAGACGTCTCGACGGTCAGTTCGACCGGCTTGCAGATGAATTTGAGGGCTGCATTGCGCATCAAGGCACCCGGCAGAAGCCCCGTTTCCGTCAAAACTTGGAACCCGTTGCAAATGCCCAGGACATATCCACCGCGGTCACTGTGGGCCTTCAGCGCCCCGATGATCGGGGAGCGCGCCGCAATAGCGCCGCTTCTCAGGTAGTCACCGTAGGAAAACCCGCCCGGAACCCCGACCAGATCAACGCCAGTCGGCAGAACGGTGTCCTTGTGCCAGACCATCTCCACGTCGAACCCCGCCTGACGAAAGGCCACGGCAAGGTCACGATCACAGTTTGATCCGGGAAAAACGAGGACAGCCGCTTTCATGATGCCTCCAGTTCCACATCGTATCTTTCGATCACGGTGTTCGCCAAAAGCGCCTCGCACATGCGTGTCACTTCGGCTTCCGCCTTTGCCGGGTCGGTTTCGGCCAGTTCCAGCTCGATAACTTTGCCCTGGCGCACCGTTTCAACGCCATCGAAGCCCAACGACCCCAAAGCGTGTCGAACGGCTTCGCCTTGCGGGTCGAGCACTCCGGTTTTCAACATGACGTGTACGCGCGCTTTCATCCGATCCCCCGCCGACATTCGATGGCCGCTGCTATGGCCGATTTCGGCGCACCTCGCAAGCGTGGTCAAAGCGACCACTGTCGTTTGAACCGCTAGTTGATAAGCGTCGGCTTCGTCGCGTGCGTCACGTTGGTCGGCAACACTCCCAACCGACGCGCCACCTCTGTGTAAGCGTCGGCCAAGTCGCCCAAGTCCCGGCGGAATACGTCTTTGTCGAGTTTCTGTCCGGTCTCGATATCCCACAAACGGCAACTGTCGGGGCTGATCTCATCGGCCACAACAAGGCGCTGAAAATCCCCGTCCCAGACGCGGCCAATTTCGATCTTGAAATCAACCAGCTTGATGCCGACGGCCATCATGCAACCCGACATGAAATCGTTCACGCGAAGCGCCAGCGCCACCATATCGTCAAGGTCCTGCTGTGAGGCCCATCCGAAGGCAATGATATGTTCTTCGGAAACGAGCGGATCGCCCAACGAGTCATCTTTCAAACAGAACTCGACAATCGGACGCGGCAGCATTGTGCCTTCTTCCAGTCCAAGCCGTTGCGACATTGTACCGGCCGCGAAGTTGCGCACGATCACCTCGAGCGGGATGATCTCGACCGCCCGGATCAATTGCTCACGCATGTTAAGGCGCTTGATAAAATGCGTCGGCACTCCAATCTGGGTCAGACCCTTCATGAAGAATTCGCTCAGGCGGTTGTTGAGAACGCCTTTGCCGTCGATGACGTCCTTCTTTTGCGCGTTAAATGCAGTGGCGTCGTCTTTGAAATACTGGACCAGCGTTCCTGGCTCGGGGCCTTCGTAAAGAATCTTGGCCTTGCCTTCGTAGACTTTCTTCCGCCGCGCCATGGGAACCTCAAAAAAGGAAATGCGCGCAAGACCTACCTTGCGCGCTTGATCGGCGCTTGCATAGAGCAAAGACTGCGATGCGGCAAGCGAGCATGGGTCTTGAAGGCGCGGCCCGGCGCAGGCATATGTTTGTTAACGGATACGGGTGGCCTAGGGAGCCTTGCGATGAGTACCTTCGACGAACGCGAAACCGCCTTCGAGAACAAATTTGCCCATGATGCAGAGGTGAGGTTCAAGGTGGAGGCCCGGCGAAACAAGCTTTTGGGGCTTTGGGCCGCTGAGTTACTTGGCAAATCCGGCGATGACGCGGAAAGCTACGCGAAAGAAGTCGTAAAATCAGACTTCGAGGAAGCCGGAGACGAGGATGTCTTCCGTAAAATCGCTGGCGATCTTGGAGCATCTGCGAGCGAAGAGGAAATCCGCGCCAAGATGGCGGAATTTATGGGGATTGCGAAAGCCCAGATCCTCGAAGAAACCTGATCTGGCTCTAAGCAGGTTGAGCGGCGCTTTTTGGCGCTCTCTGCCTTTCTATTAGGGGACATTTAACTCCCTTGGCGTAGCCCGGTGACGTGGGGATGTCAGGGGTTAGGGATTGCAGGTTGCTTCGCGCAGTCCGCGGCGTATCGCGGTCATATTTCGCCAGTTCTTTCCATTTCTGTTGGCAGCAGTCTGCCTGTTTTGGCTGCTCAAGGTTGCAGGTGAACTTGATCTGCATGCGGTCCTTGCCGTGGCGACCGGGATCTCTGCTTTCCAGTGGGTCACAGCACTTGGAATGACGGGCATCAGTTTTGCCGCCCTCGGTCGTTACGACGTTCTGTTCCATAGATGGCTCGACACGCCCGTTTCCAACCGAAACGCCGCCCGTTCCGGCGCTGCCTCGATTGCTTTGTCGCAAACTCTGGGCTTTGGGTTGATCACCGGCACTCTGGCCCGATGGCGGGCCTTGCCGGAGCTTTCATTCGCCCGTGCTGCGGTCGTCACCCAATATGTTTCCTTCAGCTTCATGGTCGCTCTTGGCGTGCTTTGCGCGGCGCTGTTGCCCCTGACACCGTGGCTTCAAGACGCGAACATGATCGTTTTCTCCATAGGCGCGCTTGGACTGGCAATCCTCGCAGCATGTTGTTCCCTGCTCAGACCAACGTTCCTGCCGTTTTATTTGCCCCCGATCCCGGTCATGGCGCGTTTGTGCCTTTGGGCGGCAATCGACGTTGCCTGCGCCGCAAGCGCGTTTTACGTCCTGCTCCCCACTGAGGTCAGCCTCGATTTCTGGATGGTCTTCGCTGCCTTCGCAATCGCTCTGAACGCTGGTTTGCTGTCAGGAACACCGGGCGGTGTAGGCCCTTTTGAAATCAGTCTTTTCGCGCTTCTGCCAAGCCTTTCGACAGACACCCTTCTGGCAACGATCCTTGCGTTTCGGCTCATCTACTACGCACTCCCTGCGGTTCTAGGGATGGCATGTCTGGTGCGCCCCCAAAGGTCATCACCCGCAGAGCAATCGCCGGCAAATCTGCCTGTGCTGCGCGCCGAAACCGAAGGTTTGCTGAGCCAGGCGGGGCACGACCTAAAGCACTTTGGTCTTGGGTGTTTTCACGTCGCGGAGACCAGCCAGTGCCTTGTCATCATGGCTGACGAGACCAGCGGTCGAAGTGTTATGAAGACCGACTTTGAGGCATTCGCAAAATCGGCCCGCGACCGCGGGTTTATCCCGGCGTTCTACAAGTTCCGCCCTGCGACCGCTGGTCTGGCCCGTAAGATGGGATGGACCGTGCTACAGATCTCGGAGGAAGCTGTGCTTCTTCCATCAGAGTTTACCCTTGAGGGGCGCGCCAAGCGGCAGTTGAGGCGCAAACTGAAGCAAGCAGAGGCACGCGGAATTACCGTTTGCAATCCCATCTCTCTCCCCGTGGATGCCATGGAGAAAGTCGGAGCGCTCTGGTCGCAACAAAATGGCGGTGAGAGAGGGTTTTCCATGGGGCGTTTCGACCGTGACGCTCTTCGCAAGCAGATGTGCTTTCTTGCCTATGACGGTGAGGACCTCGTCGCCTTCGCCACCTTCCACAAGACCCCAACAAACTGGTGCCTCGACCTCATGCGATCCACCGAAAGCGCTCCGGACGGGACGATGCACACATTGATTGTGTCCGCGTTGCAGCGAGCAGCGGAACTTGGGGTTGGCGAGGTCTCACTCGCAGCCATGCCATCGGCGGAGCCCAACTTTGCAGTGCGCATGCTGACCAAGGGCATCGGCCTTCGCCAATTCAAACTGAGCTTTGCACCAAGGATACAGCCGCTTTATCTGGTCGCACCAAGCCCATTGCAACTTGGCCTTGCCGGTTTGGACATTCTCTTGCGCATTCGCTTCCCAGACACTGGCAGACCAACCCCGTTGCCGTGTGCCTTGCAGAAATTGCAAAGCCGGTTTTCAGATTTGTCAGTTGTCAACGAGGCGGCATGCTCCCAAATTCAATCCAATAGAATACTTCGTACCGAGTGAGGTAACCCCATGAACTTCCTAACTGAATTGAAAAAACGACGCGACTACCATCGGACAATGAACGAGCTTCGGCGCTTGCCGCTGGACGTTGCGCTTGACCTCGACATCTACCCAGGCGACGCGGAAAAGCTGGCACGGCGTGCGGTCTACGGCGACTAGTTCGAAACAAGTGGCTGAAGGAACTCAGCCATAGCGCGCGAATACGCGTCGAACTCTGCAATATCATTGTGACCGGCTCCTGATATCAGGAGCCGTTTCACGTTCGGCAAGGCCTCATACGCCATACTGCGCTGTGGAGGGATCAACTGATCTCGATCGCCGTGCAAAACAAGGGCCGGTGCCGCAACCTGCTGGGCATCGCGCAATGCGTTCCACTTTTGGACGAATGGCAGAACGCATGCCGGAAGCCATGCCCGGGTCGCCATCAGGTGACACAAACGATCATAAGGCGCCGTCAAAATCACCCGGTCCACATCGCGGCGGGCCCCGACATGAAGGGCCAGCCCTGTACCCAGCGAAAAGCCTTGCACAACCACCGGTTTCCCGAGTGTTCGTGCGAAGTCGGCCGCGACCAGAGCATCCGCCTTCAGCACCCTTTCCGAAGGGTGTCCAGGCCGCCCTGCCCCGCCGCGATACTCCAACGCAACGATGTGTCGACCCGCCGCGATATGCGGGTCAAACGCAGGTTGAAACAAGGACAGAGACCCAGCATTCCCCATAAAGTAGAGAACAACCGGGCCTGGCGCCGCCCGAACCTGCACGAAGAGCTTTTCACCATCTGAGGCGGTCAGTTCGACACGCTCAAAACCGGCCAACACCCGATCATCGCTTAAAAACGGATAGATAAAGCGCGGATGCAGGACGACCAAAACAACCGCGTAGGTCAGGTAAATGACAAGAACCGTGAGCAGAAGCGCCTTCACGCGCCGTTATACCGCGCAGTCAGCGCTTCGTTGACGGATGGTGTTACGAAACTGGACACATCGCCGTTCAAGCGCGCGATTTCCTTGACGAGTTTGGAGGCAATGGCCTGATGCTCGGCCTCGGCCATCAGGAAGACTGTCTCGATTGTATCATCGAGCACACGGTTCATGCCGACCATCTGGAACTCATACTCAAAGTCGGCCACCGCCCTGAGCCCGCGCACGATGATGTTTGCGCCGACATCACGCGCACAATCAACCAGCAGGTTTTCAAACGGGTGAACGACGATTTCAGTCGTGGACTGAGCCGCGATAGGCGCGCACTCGGCCTCAATCATACCAACCCGTTCATCCAGCGAGAACAGCGGACCCTTGTCGCGATTGATGGCAACGCCAATCACAAGCCGGTCTACCAGTCGCGTCGCACGCTTGATGATATCCAAATGCCCAAGCGTCACCGGATCAAATGTTCCCGGGTACAGTCCGGTGCGCATTATGCCTCTCCATCAATGCTTTACGCTAATAGCTGGGTGCCACGGAAACCCGCATATGACAAGTCAGCGTAGACGTCAGAAGCCTTTGATCATGTCCTCAAGGGCGTTCTTTTCCATAGAAAGCTGAGAGAGGCGCGCCTTGACGACATCGCCGATCGAGATCAGGCCGACCATGTTATCGCCCTCCATGACCGGCATGTGCCGGAACCGGCCATCCGTCATCTTGCGGAGAACTTGATCTGCGGTTTCTTCACCGCTGCACGTGACCATCTCGCTCGTCATGAGGGAATCGACCACATCCGTGAGGCAATGCTCGCCACGTTTGCCGAGTTCGCGCACGATGTCGCGCTCCGACAGGATGCCTTGCGGAGCGTCACCTTCGGCAACCACGATGGCACCGATCCGCTTTTCGGACAGAATACGCGCGGCCTCCGCCACACGAGTGCCGAGTGGGACAGTCACCACGTCATGCCCGCCTTTCATACCAAGAATTTGTTGTACGAGCATGCTGTGTCCTCCCGAAACCAGATGTTCTTCCTGAACCGTCCCATCCCGCTCACGTTTCTGTCAAGTCGCCTCACGGCGCGACAGTTCCACGCGCACCCCGTCATTCAAAAGCTGGGCAAAGCGATTGAGCCGCCCGATCCGCGCGTCGTCGGCATGGCGCACCAACCAGAAGGCGCGCGTCAGGCTGAAGTCATCTGTCAGAACGGGGACAAGATCCGGCATGTCTTCAAGGACAAACCGGTGGATCACACCGACCCCCGCGCCAGCACGCAACCACCCCAGTTGCACGGCCACAAGGTTGGAGGCCAAGTCGACATGGTCCAGCCCGATCTCCCCCAGATAATCCAGTTCGCGATCAAAGATCATGTCGGGAACATATCCGATTATTCTGTGGTTTTTCAGATCTTTGCGGGTATGAATCGGCCCATTCTCCAAGAGGTAATTGCGGGAGGTAGCGAGGCATAGATTGTAATCAGATATCTTCTGGCTCCGCACCCGCCCGACGCGCGGGCGACTGACAGATATGGCCATATCTGCCTCCCGCTTTGACAGATTGAACACACGGGGCAGCGCAACGATTTGGACCGACAGGCCGGGATTTGCGGCTTGGATGGCTTGGGTCACCGACGGCAACAGATAGGTCGCGCAGCCATCCGGCGCGCCGACGCGAATGGTTCCTGTCAGCCCCTTTTCCTGTCCTGCCGCGTCAGCCTTGGCGCCGGAAATGGCGCCTTCAGCCAACTCCGCGCGCGCCAGAAGCTGCTCACCCGCGGCTGTTGGCGTGTAGCCTTGCGGCGACTTTGCAAAGAGCACCGTGTCGAGATCAACCTCAAGCCGAGCGATGCGTCGCCCGACCGTGGCCGGGTCCAGTCGCAGGTGCTGTGCGGCAGCGGTCAAGCTTTTTTCGCGTACCACGGACAGGAATATTCGCAGATCATCCCAATTCATTTTTCTCTCGTACATGCATTTCTGCAAAACCTTTTGGCAACTTGCCGCTTTTCGAATGGGCCCACCAGCCTTTAGTTTGGCGGCAATTCAGAGGAGGATTCGATGGAAGAGCTGACCCATTTCATCAATGGACAACGTACTGCTGGCGGCTCCGGTCGCTTTACCGATGTATTCAATCCCGCCACAGGTGAGGTTCAGGCGAAAGTCCCCCTCGCCACCGTAGACGAGGTGAACGAGGCCATTGCGAAGGCTGCTGAGGCTCAGCCGGAATGGGCGGCAACGAACCCGCAACGCCGCGCCCGGATCATGATGGCCTTCGGTCAGTTGATCAATGAAAACATGGACATGCTCGCCGAGGCCGTCAGCCGCGAACATGGCAAGACGCTGCCCGATGGACGCGGTGATGTTCAGCGCGGGCTTGAGGTGATCGAGGTCTGCATGGGCGCACCAGCGCTTCTGAAAGGTGAATTCACGAATGACGGTGGCCCCGGGATTGACCTGTATTCGATGCGACAGCCGCTTGGCGTGGTGGCCGGAATTACTCCGTTCAACTTCCCGGCCATGATCCCGCTGTGGAAAATGGGCCCTGCCCTGTCCTGCGGCAACGCGATGGTGCTCAAACCCTCGGAACGCTGCCCGACGACCGCGATACTGCTTGCGGAATTGTTGAAGGAAGCAGGTCTTCCCGATGGTGTTCTTCAAGTCGTGAATGGCGACAAAGAAGCGGTCGACGCAATTCTCGACAACGAAACCGTTCAAGCGGTGGGCTTTGTGGGTTCAACACCCATCGCCCAGTACATTTACGGACGTGCGGCCGCGAACGGCAAGCGCGCACAATGCTTCGGCGGCGCAAAGAACCACATGATCGTCATGCCAGACGCCGATATGGACAAGGCGGCTGACGCACTCGTCGGCTCCTCCATGGGCGCGGCGGGCGAGCGTTGCATGGCCATCTCGGTGGCTGTCCCGGTGGGCGACAAAACCGCCGATGCCCTCGTCGAGCGCCTGGTCCCACGTCTCGAAGCGCTGAAGGTCGGTCCGTATACAGCGGGCGATGATGTCGATTATGGACCGCTGATTACCAAAGCCAGCCAGGAGCGTGTGAAAAACCTGATCGACAGTGGTGTGGAACAAGGGGCTACGCTGCTGACGGATGGCCGCGACTTCTCGCTTCAGGGTTATGAGAACGGCTTCTTTGTCGGTCCGACCTATTTCGACAACGTCACGCCTGACATGGATATCTATAAGGAAGAGATCTTTGGACCGGTCCTGAGCCAGGTGCGCACGAAGAGCTATGAAGACGCGCTGAAGCTGACCATGGACAACGACTATGGCAACGGCACATCGATCTTCACGGCGGATGGCGACACGGCGCGCGATTTCGCCAATCGGGTGAATGTCGGCATGGTGGGCATCAACTTCCCGATCCCGGTGCCGCTGTCCTATCACACTTTCGGCGGTTGGAAGAAATCCGCCTTCGGGGACCTCAACCAGTACGGCCCCGACGCCTTCCGTTTCTACACCAAGACCAAGACCGTCACGGCGCGCTGGTTCTCTGGCATCAAGGAAGGTGGCGAGTTCGCGTTCAAGGCCATGGATTAAAGAGTGGGGGCTTTGCCCCTGCCACTCTTCCTGCGCCGCCCACGGGACGTTTCCGCCAAGACAACAAGACTATGACCTGAAACGGTTCGCCTGCGTGGGACGGTCCGCCCGAGGGTACGCACACACATCCGCCTGTTTTGGCTGGCGAAGCCCTGCACATGGGGCTAGAACGCTCCCGCTATGACCGAGATGATTTCACCCAAACCCGGTGTCGACCGGATCCAGCTATATGTGGGTGGCGAAAGCCACCTGGACGGACGTGATGATGTCCTCAAGCTGTCGTCCAACGAAAACCCAAATGGCTTTCCCGAAAGTGCGGGTGCCGCGCTGGCTTCCGCAGCCGGTGCCCTGCACCGGTATCCGTCCTCCGACCACGCGGGCCTGAGGGCCGCGATTGCCGAAACCCATGACCTCGACCCTGAGCGGATCATTTGTGGTGCAGGGTCGGATGAGATCATCGCCTTTCTGTGCAACGCCTATGGGGGTGCGGGAACCGAGGTTATTCACAGCGCCCACGGGTTTGCGATGCACAAGATCTCGGCCCTGGCTGCGGGGTCGGAGCCCGTCGAGGTTCCGGAACGCGACCGTGTTGTGGATGTTGATGGCATTTTGGAAGCTGTTACTGAGAAGACCCGGCTCGTTTTCATTGCAAACCCCGCCAATCCAACGGGGACGATGCTGGGTGGCAACGAAATTACGCGGCTGGCTGACGGTCTGCCTGAAGACGTGATCCTCGTCCTCGACGGGGCTTATGTCGAATATGTCGAAGGTCATGATGGCGGTGTCGAGTTGATCGACCAGCGGCCAAACGTTGTGATGACCCGCACGTTTTCAAAGATCTACGGTCTGGGCGGGCTTCGTATCGGCTGGGGCTATGGCCCAAAAGAGATCATCGACAACCTCAACCGCGTGCGCGGTCCGTTCAATGTGTCGGATCTTCAACTCGCAGCGGCAGAGGCCGCCGTGCGCGACCGCGATTGGGTCAAGACGTGCCGGGAAGAAAACAACCGCGAGCGCGCGCGACTGGCCGCAGCGTTGTCCAAGCTCGGGATCGCCACCGACCGAAGCGAAGCGAATTTCATCTTGGCACGGTTTTCAGACGAAGGCGAAGCGACGGAATGCGAAGCACATTTTCGGAACGATGGCATCCTTGTGCGAAAGGTGGGCAGCTATGGCTTGCCAAACTGTTTGCGGATTACGGTCGGAACGCCAAGCGACAATGATCGGGTGATCGCATCGCTGACGAACTTCCGGAAGCAGGCATGACCTATCAACGGGTTGCCCTGATTGGACTTGGTCTGATCGCGGGCTCAATTTCACTCGCCTTGCGCCGCAACGGCTTTGACGGTGAAATCGTGGGCTCTGCGCGCACGGAAGAAACCCGCGCCACGGCGCGCGACATCGGACTTGTGGACCGGGTCTGCGACACGGCCAAGGACGCGGCGAAAGACGCTGATCTCGTTATCTTGTGCGTCCCAGTCGGGGTGATGGGTGCTGTGACACAGGAAATTGCACCTGTTTTGAAGGCGGGCGCCACGATCAGTGATGTTGGCTCGGTCAAGGCGGCCGTGATCGATGCGGTGGCGCCGCATGTGCCGGACGGGGTGCATTTCGTGCCAACCCACCCGATGGCGGGGACGGAACATTCAGGGCCGCTTTCGGGCTTTGCCGAGCTCTTCGACAATCGGTGGTGCCTGATTGTCCCTCCCGAGGGCACAGACCCATCCGCTGTGGAAGCTGTTGAGGCGTTCTGGCAGTCGCTCGGCTCTGACACCGAAGTTATGGATGTCGCGCACCATGATCTACTCTGCGCCATCGTCAGCCACATCCCACACCTTATCGCATATACGATGGTCGGCGTTGCAGATGACTTCCGTCGCATTTCCGAGCAGGAGGTGGTCAAGTTCTCTGCCGCAGGCTTTCGCGACTTCACCCGCATCGCCGCCTCCGACCCGACCATGTGGCGCGACGTATTTTTGACAAACAAGGGCGCGACACTGGAAATTCTCGGGCGCTTTACCGAAGAACTCTTCGCCTTGCAGCGCGCCATCAGGACCGGGGATGGCGAGCACCTGCATAAATACTTCACCCGGACCCGTGAAATTCGCCGCGGTATCATCGAAGCCGGCCAGGACACTGACGCTCCGGACTTTGGACGAGGAACGAAACGATGAAACATCTGCCGGTTCTGATGGTGCTGACACTCGCGGCCTGCGGTGGCGGTGCCGACACATTGAGCCGGGGTGGCCTCGTTGCTGAGAAAATTGCTGCGATCCCCGGTCCTGGTGGGTGTGGCGTGCCCGACGCCTATCGGGTGACCGAGGCGGCTGGAGTTAGGCTGAGCCAAGCCGCGACAATCAACGGCGCCACCGCAGCGCAACTCGACAGTTGGCTGCGCAACCATGCTGTGCCGATTATCGGCAATCGCGGTGGTGGTTTGGTAGGTATTCAGGTGGCCGCACATTATGCGTGCCGGACGCGAAATCACCGTCCGGGCGCTCGACTGTCCGAGCACGCCAAGGGCAACGCTATCGATATCTCCGCGTTCATCCTTGCCGATGGGTCTCGGATTTCGGTCAATGAGTGGAGAAGTTCGAACGGCCGCATTCTGAAGCGACTGCACGCCAGCGCCTGTGGCCCTTTTGGAACCGTGCTTGGCCCGGACTCGGACCGTTTCCATCAGGACCATTTCCATCTCGACATCGCCGATTATCGCAGCGGGCCGTTTTGCCGCTAGTTTTGAAGTCGGATCGTCCGGCGCCTTAGCGGATCACCAACCGTGGGGCTGGCGCGATTGGCAGAATACCCAGACGCACAAACCCGCCGCTGAACCCGATCGTCGCGTCCAGCGTATCGCGCGGGCCGCTTATAAGCTCCAGTCCACGCTCAAGTGGGTCTGCCGCGCTTTCGGGCAAGACGCCTGACGCGACCGCCATATCGAGCATTTTTCGCCACTCAACAGCGCGAATGGTGACTTCGCCTTCCGGGATACCTTCCGGAGACACATCGACTGCGCCGGCCGCTCGAAACGTAACCGTTCCCCATTCAGCAGACAGGTTGGTCAGGTCGATCCGGGTCGGTTGCGGGCGAGCCTCTTCGACAGCAAACCGATCCCACGGACGGTCGAAAGACGCGGTCGCATCGAGACGCAGGTTTTCAATCGTGTCAGGCAACACACTTGCGGGGTCAAGCAACTGGCGTATGTCCGTCGGTGGCTTCAACGCCTCGATATCCGCACCGAGACGATAGGTATTTTCAGCCGCAGGCACGCTTTCAGCAGCGAAGCGACCCGAAGACAGCGCAGTGTTGCGTCCGTCATCCAATTCGACCTGCAGGTCTTCCATGATCAGGATCGCCTGATCCAGGCCAAGCGCGGTTTCCGGTTTCAAAAACAGGGAAGCGCGCGCGTCTTCATGCGATATCTCAAACGTACCAAGTGGGGTCGAAAACGTATGTGCTTCGGGAAGAACGGTGATGACCTGATGCGGTTTGTAGGCAAGGGACAGGATCTGAACTTGCGGAGCCCGCCATGCAATGCCGGTTTCGGGATCGGCCAAGCGCAGATCGGTCAACGTTGTGTCGAAGCGATTGGGAAACCCGGCGGTGGTCAATGACCCGACATCCGCGGCCCAGCCTTCACCGCGCCGCTGATCGATCCACGCCGACAAGCCGCGTTCATAGGCGGTGTGCCCCGCGACCCACCAGATCATCCAGGCCAGCGCGCCTACCAGAAGGATAACGATCAATCGGATCATTCACTCTTTCCCTTGTCCGACATGGGTTTATTAAGGCGTTCATGACGGAAGAAAAAGCCATCGCACAACGTCCTCTTTGGGTTTTCGGCTATGCCTCGCTGATGTGGAACCCCGGCTTTCCCGTGGTTGAGCGCCAGTTGGCCCGGCTTCAGGGCTTCCACCGGTCGTTCTGTATGTCGTCAATCCATCATCGCGGAACAGTTGAGAGCCCCGGCCTTGTTTTGGCGCTCGACCCGAGCGACGGCGCAGAATGCGCCGGACTGGCCTTGCGCGTTCAGGACGGGGAAGAAGCCTCCACGGTTGCCTATCTTCGTGAGCGGGAATTGATATCTTCTGCCTACATTGAACGCCTCTTGCCAGTGACACTGGAGGACGGAGCGGAGGTCTGCGCCCTCGCCTATGTTGTCGACACGGCGCACGAACAATATGTGGCGCACCTCACCCTAGACCAACAGGCCGAGATCATCGCGCGTGCTGTCGGCGGGCGCGGGCCAAACACGGAGTATCTTTGGAACACCGTGTCTCATCTTGATGAGCTTGGGATCGATGATCCCGACCTCGCATGGTTGTCGAAACGGGTACGGGACCTCGCGTTGCCGCAAGCCTAGGCGAAACGGCGTTTACAGCGGCAGCCTTCCCAACGTTGCAGCGCAGATACCACCCCAGCGCGAGCAGCGCGTTTCTTCCATTGGCACCGCGTGTTCTATTGCCTATTGTCCCCACGAAAGAAACGATAGGACCCGGAGCCCGGATGGACACACCGGATCGCACCTTCGAGCGGCACTTTACGCAACCTTACCGTCAGATCCTGACGATGATCATCGTTCTGGCTTTGGTCGGAGGTGGCGCTTACCTGATTTATCCGGACGTTGCGCCGGTGTTTTTGGCGAACCCTCTGCTGAATGGCTTCATCGGCCTTGTCTTCGTGATAGGCGTTCTGGCCTGTTTCTGGCAGGTCTTCCAGCTTGTCTCATCGGTCAGCTGGATTGAGGGCTTTGCGCATGACAGACCAGGGCACCAGTTTACCAAGGCTCCGCGTCTTTTGGCATCGCTCGCTGCGCTGCTCAGAAAGAAAGGCGCGCGCACGCAACTGAACGCATCGTCATCCCGGTCGATCCTCGATTCCGTCGCCACGCGGATTGATGAGGCGCGCGACATCACGCGATACATCGTCAACCTTCTGATTTTCCTCGGCCTTCTTGGTACGTTCTACGGCCTTGCCACAACCGTTCCTGCCGTTGTCGACACGATCCGCTCACTTGCGCCGCAGGAAGGCGACACGGGCGTCGCGGTTTTTGAACGGCTTATGACCGGGCTTGAAACACAACTTGGCGGCATGGGCGTCGCTTTTGCGTCATCCCTGCTTGGCCTCGCTGGGTCGCTGGTTGTTGGGCTTCTGGAACTCTTCGCGGGCCATGGCCAGAACCGGTTCTATCGTGAATTGGAAGAGTGGCTCTCAACCATCACGCGGTTAGGCTTTTCATCTGACGACGGATCGGGCGGTGAAGATGCCAGCATCATCGGGCAGTTGGCCGAGTATATGGGCGAGCAGCAAGCCGCCACCGATGCGCGGTTGAGCGAATTGATCAACTCCGTCAACCGGCTTGCGACGCAGTTCGGCGAAGGGGACAACTCTCAAATCATCGAAAGCCAGAACCGATTGGCAGAAGCCCTTCAGGGGCTTGGCGCCGAAGCCGGTGGGCAATTTGACGCTGAAAGCCGGATGCGGTTGCGTTCGATGGATGTGCAAATGCTTCGGATCCTCGAAGAAATCTCTGCCGGTCGTCAGGAAAGCATCGGCGAATTGCGCGCCGATATAGCGCAACTGACCAACGCCATTCGCACCAGTGGCCGCGCGCGGGACGAGGTCTGATCCATGGCGCTGACACGGCGATCCGTGCAGCGCGTGTCGGGCTCGATCTGGCCCGGCTTTGTCGATGCGATGACGGCGCTTCTCCTCGTTCTGATGTTTGTTCTGACGATCTTCATGGTCGTGCAGGCCGTCCAGCGCGAAACAATCACCGGGCAGGAAAGCGAGCTGAACCAGCTGACGGCAGAAGTCAGCGCCCTGAGCCAGGCGCTTGGGATTGCGCAGCAGACGACGGCACGACTGGAAGACGACGTGGCCAACTTGCAGAACGAACGTGCGCAGCAGGAAAGCTTGATCGCCAATCTCTCCGGCCAGATCGATGACCAGGCGCGCACGATCGCCGAGCGTGATGCCGCGATTGCCTCCTTCGAAGAACAGGTCGCCAGTCTTCTGTCACAGCGCGACGACGCACTCGCGGAAGGGGCGCGTTTGGCTGCGAATGTCGAAGAACTGGAAGCGGCGCAAGAACGGTTGATCACCGAACAGGAAGCTGCGCAGCTTGCCTTGGCGCGCGCACGCGATGAGATCGACGAACAAGCAGAAGCAGCGCGATTGGCCGCCGCCCAGCGCGAGGCATTGGAAGCCCTTACAGCCGAATTGCAAGCTGACGCCGAAGCGCGAGAGACGGAATTGGCCGAGGCTCAATCGGCTTTGACCGCAGCGGAGCAAGCCCGCTTGGCCGAGGTCGCGATTGCACAGTCGTTGCGCGAGCGTCTGGAAGAGGCGGATGCCGAACTGACAGCGATGTCGCTGGCACTGGAAGAACAGCGCAAGAATGCCGAAGACACACTCACCCTGTTGGCCGCCGCGAATGCGGTGGAGGCCGAGCTTAACACCCGCCTTGCAGATGTTCTGGTCCGTCTGGAAGCTGCCGAAGAAGGGCTTTCCGCGACCGAGGCATCCAGCGCAGAGATGTTCACCCGTTTGACAGAAGCAGAGACGGCACGACAGCGGCTCGAAGCAGAAGTGCAGGCACTCCGGACCGGCGCAGTCGACACGGAAAACCTCAGGGATCAGCTTGCCGCCGCTCTGGCCGCCAAGATCGCTGCCGAAAACACAGCGGCAGAGCAACTGACGGAACAGGAACGGCAGGAAACCTTGCTGGCTGCTGCACGGCGTCAGTTGCAGGAAGAAGAGTCCGTCTCGGAACAGGCGCAATTGCAAGTCGAAGCCCTGAACCAGCAAGTGGCGACGCTGCGGGCAGAATTGAACGCGCTTCAGGGCCTGCTCGACAGTGCAGCCGAGCAGGACGAAGCGTCCCAAATCAGGATCGAAGCTCTTGGGTCGCAGTTGAACCAAGCGCTGGCGCGGGCCGCTGCCGAAGAGAACCGGCGCGCGGAGCTGGAAGCAGCGGAGGCGGAGCGGTTGCGTCTGGAGGCGGAGCGGCTTGAATCGCAGGTGCAGGACCTGGCCGATTACCGATCCGAGTTCTTCGGCACCTTGCGCCAAGTGCTGGGGGATCGCGAAGGCATTCAGATCGTGGGCGACCGGTTTGTGTTTTCGTCCGAAGTGCTTTTTGAGAGTGCGTCGGCGACCTTGTCACCGGAAGGACAACGCTCGATTGGG
Organism: Pseudomonadota bacterium; assembly: GCA_038532095.1. Taxonomy (GTDB): domain Bacteria; phylum Pseudomonadota; class Alphaproteobacteria; order Rhodobacterales; family Rhodobacteraceae; genus JAJDOD01. The sequence continues at coordinate 5,197 of JBCBBB010000014.1, read as the reverse complement.
CAAGTGGCCGCAATCCTGAGTGAAGTGTCCGATCAGATACCCGGAACCATTGACTGGATCATTCGCGTCGACGGACATACGGACAATATTCCGCTCTCCGGCACCGGCACGTTTGCCGATAACTGGGAACTGAGCCAGGCACGAGCGCTGTCGGTTGTTCGGTTCCTGACGGAAGGCCTCGGCTTCCCGCCGGACCGCCTTGCCGCTACCGGATTTGGCGAATACCGACCGGTGAACCCGGCGGATACGTCCGAAGCGCGCGCCCAGAACCGGCGGATCGAGTTAAAGCTGACGGAAAGATAATCTGAGACAGTTGTCCCAAGACGAAGGGCCGAACCGTCGGCTCGGCCCTTCTGTTTGCTTAGCGATCTTCGGTGCTGAGCGCTTTGTAAACGCAGTAGCACATCAGAAGAACGACGATCGTAAAGGGAATACCGGTCGAGACCGCTGCGCCCTGCAAGGCGGCAAGACCACCTCCGAGCAAGAGCGCGATGGCAACCAGCCCTTCCAGCGTACACCAGAAGACACGCTGCACGACCGGTGCGTCCATCTTGCCGCCAGCGGTGATGGTATCAATCACCAGGCTACCGCTGTCAGATGATGTCACGAAGAAGATGACAATCAGCACCAGCGCGATGGGGGAGATGATCCCATAGAGCGGCAGTTCCTGCAGGAACCCAAACAGCGCGCCTTCCGGCTTGTAGCTGTCGATCACCGTGGCCTTCACACCTTCTGCACCGCCTGCATTCAGCATGTCGATGGCAGCACCGCCAAAGGTCGACATCCAGAGTGCACAGACCAGCGTCGGTGCGATCAGCGCGCAGAGGATGAACTCACGAACCGTGCGCCCTTTGGAGATGCGGGCAATAAACATGCCGACAAAGGGCGACCATGCGATCCACCAGGCCCAATAGAAGGTCGTCCAGCCGTGGAAGAAACTTGTGTCTTCGCGGCCAAACGGATTGGAAAGGGCCGGCAGCAAGGTCACGTAGTCCACCATGACGCCGACGTAACGGGTGATGGCTGAAACCGCTCCGGTGACGAAGAACACGAAGAAGAACAGTGCAACTGCCATCAGCATGTTGATCTCGGAAAGGCGCTTCACGCCGGCATCCATGCCCAGCATCACAGAACACAGCGCAATCGCGGTGATGACAACAATCAAAATGACCGTGACCGTCTGCGTGGGTTCTATGCCGAACACTTCGTTCAGGCCAAACGCAACCTGCTGAGCACCAAGACCCAGAGATGTCGTGAGACCAAAGAGCGTCGCGAAGACCGCAAGCGTGTCAATCGCATGCCCCCACCAGCCCCAAATGCGTTCGCCGAGGATCGGGTAGAACGCGGAGCGCAGGGTCATTGGCATGCCCTTGTTATAGGCGAAGACCGCAAGGGTCAGGCCAACGAGAGCATAGACACACCAGCCGCCGAGGCCCCAGTGGTGAACTGTGCCCACAACACCGATATATTCATTCCCGGGTTGGGTGATATCGATGTTCAGAGGCCGTGCATTCCCGCCTTCGGAGAAGTTGTAATAGGTTGGTTCCAGAACTCCGAAGAAGAGCAGCCCGATCCCGATCCCGGCCGCGAACATCATCGCGATCCAACCGGCATAGGAGTAGTCGGGCACAGCATTCTTGCCACCTATTCGGACCGAGCCAACCGGCAGGACGATCAAAACAAGGCAAAACAGCAAAATGACATCGACAGATAGTACAAGAAACCAGTCAAACTGACTGGTCAGAAACGGTCTGAGCCATCCGAAAAACTCGGCTGATGCCTCCTGATTGGCCAGCGAAGCCACCACAAACAAGATGATAAGCAAGCTGGAAATCACGAAAACCGGGTTATGAATATCTAGCCCAAATGGTCGGATGTTATCCTGACCTATTTCGAATTCTGTTTGAAAATCAGGGTCTTGGGCTACCCCTGTTTCGTCGGCTTCTATATTCGCCATGAAGTCCTCCGTCCCTAGTGCGGTTGAGCGTCAGGGCAAGAGCAGCAAAAAGCAATAGGTTTTTAACCAATGCATAAACTTTGAACGCGCAAAAAAATGGTCGATTACTGCGACTAAAGCGTACGGATTTTCAACCGCGTGATACGGTTCGCCTTGCGTTCAAGGACTTCGAAGCGTCGATTGTGGAACGAAAAGACCTGTCCGCGTGTCGGAATGGTCTGCGCTTCATGGATGACGAGACCGGCGACCGTCACGGCCTCTTCATCCGGCAAGGACCAGTCCATCGCGCGGTTCAGATCGCGAATCGTCATTGCACCGTCGACGATGACGTCACCGGCTTCCGTCCGGCGGAGCGGATGGTCCTCATCAATGTCGAACTCATCCGTGATCTCGCCCACGATTTCTTCGAGAATGTCTTCCAGCGTAATCAGGCCCTGAAGCGCTCCGTACTCATCCACAACAAGCGCGAAGTGCGTTGAGCGCCGCAGAAACTGGCGCATCTGCTCATCAAGCGGCGTCGTCTCGGGCACAAAGTAGGGCTCCATGGCGACCTGCATCGGATCAAAGCCCTCGAACAGGTCCTCCCCTTCAGAGCCGGTGAAGCGACCATAAACGGCGCGCAACAGGTCCTTGGCATGGAGCACGCCGATGATGTTCTCTTGCTCGCCGCGATACATCGGCAAGCGTGTATGGTTGGAGTGCAAACACAGTTCGAGAATCTCTTGCGGCGACAGGTCGGCATCAATCACTTCAATCTCGCTGCGATGAAGCATGATCTCTTCGACCGTGCGGTCGGCAAGGTCGAGTGCGCCGAGAATACGGTCACGATCCTCTTTCTGAACAACGCCTTCCGAGTGACCCAGTTGCAGGGCCCCGGCGATCTCGTCCCGGACGCTCATGATGTGGCTGTCCGGGTCGATCTTGAGGCCGAAAATGGCAAAAACACCGCGCACAATGGCGCGGACAGCACTCACGATGGGCGCGAGAAGCGTAACGATCACCCCGATCGGGCGTGCAACGCGGGAGGCAGCCGTCTCGGCGTTTGAAATGGCATAGGTCTTCGGCAGGACCTCGGCGAAGATCAGGACCAGCAACGTCATAACCAAAGTGGCCAGCGCAACGCCGCTTTCCCCGAAAAGCCGCGTGAACATGGCCGTTGCCAGTGATGTTGCGAGGATATTGACAAGGTTGTTGCCGAGCAGGATCGACCCGATCAGCCGTTCACTGTCATCGGTAAGGGCCAGGGCTTTTTCCGCGCCCTTGTCGCCTTTCTCGGCGCGTGACTTCAATTGACCGCGTGAGGATGCGGTCAATGCGGTTTCACTGCCTGAGAAGAAGCCGGAGCAAACGAGAAGCAGAAGGATCGAACCGCTGATGATCCAAAAGGCAGCGTCGATCATTGGGGCTGGATTTTCCATTTTTCCTTGTCAAACTCGGGTCGCCCTCTCTTTATGGGGTTCCTGACCGCGCAATCAAGGGAGTGCTTGGGGTGCGTGTGCGTGATTTTGGCCCATTCGATGATCCCGTGGTGCTGTTCGGAGGGCCGTATTCGAACCTTGCGGCTCTTGAGGCTCTTTCTCGCATCATCGGTGAGCGACGCGCCATCTGTACGGGAGATGTGGTGGCCTACTGCGCCGATCCCGTGGCGACCGTCAATCTTATGCAAGCCATGGCCGTCGAGTGCATCGCAGGCAATTGCGAACGTCAGGTGGCGGAAGGCGCAATGGATTGCGGCTGCGGGTTTGAAACGGGTTCTACTTGCGATCGGCTGTCCCGAGGGTGGTACAGTTTTCTGTCTTCTGCCTGCTCACCTGATGCGATTTCCTGGCTTGCCGACCAACCGGAACTGGGTGTCTTCACGCAGAAAGGACGGCGTTATGCGATTATCCACGGCGGAGTGACCAACATCAGCCGGTTCATCTGGCCGGACAGTCCCGAAGACGTGTTTGTAGAGGAAATCAACGAACTGGAGAAGCTCCTGGGACGTATCGACGGGGTGGTTGCAGGTCACTCGGGAATAGCCTTTCATCGTCGCATCGGGCGGCATCAATGGATCAATGCAGGTGTCATCGGCCTGCCGCCGCATGATGGTCGCCCCGATACGCGTTACGCGGTTCTGAGTGACGGTGATGTCGTGATCGAGCGTTTGCAGTATGACCATGTTGCGACCCGCCAGGCGATGAGAGCCGCAGGATTGACGCAAGGATATCAGGAAACGATTACGACGGGCATCTGGCCTTCAGAAGATGTCCTGCCCGCCTCGCTCCGCCGTCACACCCCTGATTTTGCCAACGGGTGATGGTCGAACACGAGTTCCTTCAAACGCTCATCCAGAACATGGGTATAGATTTCCGTCGTCGCCACATCCGCATGGCCGAGCAGCGTTTGAATTGAGCGCAGATCAGCCCCGCGTGCCAAAAGATGCGTTGCAAACGCGTGGCGCAATGTATGCGGTGTGACCTTTGCCGGGCTGACGCCCGCCGCAACCGCAAGTTCCTTGATGAGCCCGTAGAACCGGTGTCGGGTCAGATGGCCCGCCTTGCCGTGTGACGGGAACAGAAACCGCGATGGTGTTCTGCCTTTTGCCATCCGAGCCTGTTCTTCTGCGGCATCGCGCACCGTCAACCAAGCTGAAAGTGCCTCGCGCGCCGGAGGAGACAGCGGAACCATCCTTTCCTTACCCCCCTTGCCGCGGATCAGCAGCATTCTGGGATCGCCGCGCACGGATTGCACAGGGAGCGAAACGAGTTCGGTGACGCGCATGCCCGTGGCGTAAAGGAGCTCCATAAGACAGGTGTTTCGGGCTATATCGGCTTGGCGCCCGACATGACGGGCCGCCTGAAGCAAGTCCTCGACTTCCTCTTCACTGAGCGTCTTTGGCAAGCCTTTGTCCTTGCCCGGACCCTTGATACGGATGGCAGGATTGTCCGTGCGCCACCCTTCCTCAAAAGCAAATCGATAGAACTGCTTGATGGCAGACAGGCGTCTGGCACGGGTCGCGCGGCTCATGCCTTGTGCGTCGAGGTCGATCAAATAGCCTTCTATGGCTTGTTGCTGTGCGTCGACCAGAGCTTCATTCGCCCCCCCCAGCCATGCGATGAAGTCCTTCAGATCACGCGCATAGGCCAGTTGCGTGTTATGAGAAGCATCGAGTTCGGCAGCCTGCGCTTCGAGAAACGTGGCAACGCGGTCTTCCGAGGTCATGCGGCGCCCTCCTTCAGAACAAGTTCAACCGCGATC
>JBCBBB010000013.1:0-36845 GCA_038532095.1 Pseudomonadota bacterium | reverse complement strand
GCCTGCTCGCTAGCCTTGAACCACTTCGAATTGAATGTCGGTGCTCCTAGTGAACGTCCGCTTTGTCCGCAAAGCTGCCATCAGACCGCAAAACTCACATCACCGCGCCGATCTGCCAGGGGACGAATTCGTAATCGCCCAGGCCCTGTGCCTCTGATTTCGACATCTCGCCAGAGGCCACGCGCAGGAACAAGTCATAGATTTCGCGGCCCTTTTCCTCGACGCTGACGCCGCCGGTGAGGATTTCGCCCGCGTTGATGTCCATGTCGTCGGTCATGCGGGCATACATCTCAGAGTTCGTCGCGAGTTTGATCGTCGGCGCGGGTTTGGAGCCGAAGGCGGAGCCGCGCCCGGTGGTGAAGCAGACGAGATTGCAGCCGCCCGCGATCTGGCCCGTCACGCTGGCGGGGTCGTAGCCGGGGCTGTCCATGAAGGTGAAGCCGCGCGCGGTGACCGGTTCGGCGTATTTGTAGACGCCGGTGAGCGGTGAGGTGCCGCCCTTGGCTGCAGCGCCGAGGCTTTTCTCCAGGATCGTCGTCAGCCCGCCCTTCTTGTTGCCGGGCGAGGGGTTGTTGTCCATCGAGCCTTTGTTGCGGGCGGTGTAATCCTCCCACCATTTGATCAGGCCGATCAGCTTTTCGCCGACCTCGCGCGAGGCCGCGCGGCGGGTCAGCAGATGTTCGGCGCCGTAGATCTCGGGTGTCTCGGCCAGAACACCAGTGCCGCCTTGCGCGGCAAGCAGGTCGCAGGCGTAGCCGAGCGCGGGGTTGGCAGTGATGCCGGACCATGCGTCCGAGCCGCCGCATTGCAGCGCGACCATCAGCTCCGAGGCCGGGCAGGGGGTGCGCGTGGCTTCATTGGCGATGGGTAGCATGGCGCGGACTTTTTCGACGCCCATCTCTATGGTGCGCTGGAGCCCGGCGACGCCTTGGATGTTCATGGTTTGGAAGGTCGGGCCCTGCTTCAGGCCGTAGGCGTCGAGCAGCCAGTCGATCTGGTTCATCTCGCAACCGAGGCCCACCATCAGCACACCGGCATGGTTGGGGTGTTTGGCGTAGCCCCACATGACGCGTTGCAATGCCTCGAACCCGTCGCCATCGCCAGCCATGCCGCAGCCGGTGCCGTGCACGAAGGCGACGACGCCGTCGACATTGGGGTATTGCGCCAGTTCCTCCGGCCCAAAGGCATCGGCGATGCGGCGGGCCGCTGTGGCGGAGCAGTTCACGGAAGTGACGACGGCGATGTAGTTGCGGGTGCCGACGCGCCCGTTCTCGCGGCGGTAGCCCATGAAGGTGTCCGGCGCCTCGGCGGGCGTGACAGGGCGAAGATCGGTGCCGAACTCATAGGCCTGATCGGTGTTGCGGAATGCGGTGTTTTGGGTGTGGACGTGATCGCCCGGCGCGATGTCTTCCGACGCGTAGCCGATGAGTTGAGCGTATTTGCGGATCTCGCCGCCTTTGGGGATCGCTTGCGTTGCGATTTTGTGGCCGGAGGGGATGAGGCCTGTGGTTGTGACCGCCTCGACCGCAGTTCCGGTTTCCAGCGCGCGGGTGGCGGTCACCACATTGTCGGTCGCGTCGAGGCGAATGGTGTCGGTCATTTTGTCCTCCCGGGGCTTTCGCCGGGCGTTGCCCGTCGATCCATGCGAGGGGCTCTGCCCCTCGCGCTCCCCGCCGTATTTAAACCAGGAAGAAAGCACAGGCGAGCGCTGAATGCGCGGCTGTGGTTTGCAAGAGCATTGATCTGGACGCTTACGCGCAGACGGGGGCGTCGGCGCTCCAGCGGTGGATGTCAATATGCGGGGCCTTGGCGAGGCGGGTGCGGGCGGTTTCCCACATGGCTTTCCATGCGCGCCAGTCTTTGAGTGCGCTGTCGGGATGCGCGCGCGAGCGGGCGATGAACTCGGGAAAATGCGCGCGGCCCGTAGGTTGGCCGGTGACGTTGAAGCGGAGATCGAAGCTCCAGCGGATACCGTTTGAGCGGTTGGGCAGCGAGGCGTGCGGGGTCATCGGGTGGAAGATCACCGCGCCGCCGGCTTTCACGGGAAGCGGTTTGGCTTTCGTGGGGTCGATCAGACCTGGCGCGATCGCGGTCTGTTTTTGCGGGCAATGCGGCAGCAGGTCGGTCTCATTTCCGATCACCTGCAGGCAGCCGTTCTCCACGGTGGCGTCGGTGACGGCGAGCCAGACGGTGATCATCTGCGTGTTGTCAGCCTCTTCCAGAGCGACGGCGCGGTCCTGATGCCAGTCGGTGCCGCCGACATGGGCGCGGATTTCATCCTTGTCCAAGGTGGCCTCGGGCGGCTTGATGCGGACATGCTGGATCGGGTTCGACGTGATCTCCGATCCGATCAGATCTTCGACCAGGTCGAGCAGGCGCGGGGCGGTGACCATGTTGAAGACGGCGGGGCCGAAATGCATCGGCGTGTCTTCCGTGATCCGGTCGCCGGGCAGTGAGATATCCATCGGCTGGAACCAGTCGTGACCGGCGGCGTAGGCCTTGATCAGCTTGTCTTCGAAACTGTCGCCGGTGATGCCCCAGCCGGTGCAGAGCCTGTCGAGCAGGGCTTCGTATTCGGCGCGCACCGGGTCGAGGATGGTGGTGTCGAGTACATCTTCGACCACGAGGTAGCCCTCGGTTTGGAACTGGTGGCGGTGCGCGTCGCTTAGCATGTCATCCTCCCTGATGGTGACGCTAATCGGCGACGCGGGTCCTGCCAAGTCGCTTGATCACGGGTTGCGCGCCGCGATCACGCGTATTTCCACGAGCGCTCCGGGGCGCCGGAGGCCGGCGACTTCCACGGCTGTCCAGGCCGGAAATGGCTCGGAGACATAACGTCGCCGCACCTGGTTGAAGGCATCGAAATGGGTTTTGATGTCAATGTGATAGGTGGTCATTTCGACAATCGCGCTATGGCTCAACCCAGCTTCCGCCAGAATGCGTCCGATCTTTTCCATCGCGTTTTCGGCCTGGGTCTGAACATCTGCGGGCATCGAGCCATCCTCCCGGCTTCCGGTCATTCCGGTCAGAAACACATGGTCGCCCGAGATCAGGCCGGGTGACGCGGCAAGGGCTTCACCGGCGCCTTCCATGCCGCGAGGGATCAGCGCGCGGGTCACCCGGCGAAATCGTCATCAAGATAGACCTGGATGATCTCGCGGAAGTCTTTCTCGGCTGTGAAGCCGAGCGCCTTTGCGCGTTCCGGTGCGAAATCGCGGGGCCAGTTTTTGACGATGGCTTCGATCTCCGGGTCCGGTTCGTGGTGGATGCGGGCGGCGACCTCGGCGCCGCACATGTCCCAGAGCGCCTCGATCTGTTCGGCCACGGTGCAGGAGACGCCGGGCATGTTGAGGGCCGGGCGGTTCTCATACGCCGCCTGATCCAGGGTGGCGGCGTGGCGGAGAAACCCGGCGGCGGAGCGGGGGGAAGCGTGCCAGTGGCGCGTTTGCGGGTCGACCGGCAGGATGGCATCGACGCCGTTCAGCGGCTCGCGGATGATGCCGGAGAAGAAGCTGGAAGCCGCCTTGTTCGGTTTGCCGGGGCGGACGCAGATCGTCGGCAGGCGGATCGAGAGCCCGTCGAAGAAGCCCTTGCGGATATGGTCGGTGAGGAGCAGCTCGGACATGGACTTTTGCGCGCCATAGCTGGTTTGCGGGGCGTGGAAGAAGGTGTCATCAATTTTTTCCGGGAAGGGCGCGCCGAAGACGGCGATGGAGGAGGTGAAGATGATCTTGGGCTTGTACGCCCCAGCGGAGGCCAGCACCTCGGCGCGGAAGATGTCGATGAAGCTTTGAAAGGCGGCCATGTTGACCTGCCAGCCGAGATCGAAGTCGCGCTCGGCTTCGCCTGAGACGATGGCGACAAGGTAATAGACGATGTCTGGCCGCGTGGCGGCAAGACGCTTCAGAACAGCGGGGTTTGTCACCGTGCCGGTGATCTGTTCGGCCACCGGTGCGGGATTGTCGGGGAAGTGCAGATCGCAGAGCGTCACCCGGTCGCCGGGCGCAAGCGGGGTGTCTGCGAGGGATTGCGCCAACTTCTGGCCGACCATGCCGCCGCCGCCGAAGATCAGAATGTTGCGCATGGGCTGCCTCGCCTGTTTGTTGCAGTGTCCCGTGCAAGGTGCGGAAAACGTGGACAGAGTGTCAAGCGGGCGCGCGCGGCGCTTAGAGTTTTGCAAGATCGGCGTGGCAGGTTTCTGCCCGTTCGAACCTTGTCGTCTAACACGCGGCTCGTAGCCTGAATGTCCGGGCGGTCACCGCCGCCTTCGCATATCTTGGCCAAATCGTCCGGGAAACCCCCGGTCACGCAACAGGACAGCAGGCCCTAAGCGGCGCCGCTTTTCCTTACCTTCCCACGCTCCGACCCGATGCAGATCCGCGTCCGGGCGGACCTGCTCTGACTGTTTCTCCGGCGACCTTTTGGTCGAACCGGAGTTTTCGGCCTGTTTGCACGCTTCCCGCTGGCATTCCGGGCGCGAACGCTCTAGCCATGGGCGCACGCACGGGAGGGTACGATGTCGGGTCGATTGCAAGGAAAACGCGCATTGGTCACAGCCGCCGGTCAGGGGATCGGACGGGCGACGGCGCTTGCCATGGCGGCCGAAGGGGCCGAGGTTCTGGCCACTGACATCAATGAAGAGGCGCTGGCCAGTTTGCAGGCGGACGGGTTGAGCACGCGTGTTCTTGATGTGCGCGAAACCAGCTCTGTCAATGAAGGCGTGGCGGCGGCCAATCCAGATATTCTGTTCAATGGCGCGGGGTTCGTGCATCACGGCGACATACTGGCCGCGACCGAAGAAGACTGGGCCTTCGCGGTCGATTTGAACGTCACCTCCCAATTGCGGACGATCAAGGCCGCCATCCCCGGCATGTTGGAGCGGGGCACCGGTTCGATCATCAACGTATCGTCGGCGGCGTCCTCCATCATGGGGGCGCCGAACCGTGTGATCTATGGCGCAACCAAGGGGGCCGTGATTGGTCTGACCAAGGCTGTGGCCAAGGATTACATCGCGAAGGGCATTCGCTGTAATGCCATCTGCCCCGGGACCGTGGAAAGCCCGTCCTGGCACGACCGGGTGCGGGAGTTGGGCAAAACCATGGGCAGCTACGAGGAAGCATTGAAAGCCTTCACCGAGCGCCAGCCCATGGGCCGTGTTGGACAACCGGAAGAGATTGCGGCGCTGGCCGTCTATCTCGCCTCCGACGAGAGCGCCTTTGTGACAGGGCAGGAAATGATCATCGATGGCGGATGGGCGGGCTGATCCGCGCACGACCAAGACGAGGGAGACGTAAGGTATGAAACTGGTACGCTATGGCGAGATGGGCGCGGAAAAGCCCGGCATGATCGACGCAGGCGGCACGCTGCGCGATTTGTCGGTGCATGTCAGCGACATCACGGGCGCGACTTTGGGTGCAGCCACGTTGGCCGAGTTGCAGGCGCTTGATCCGGCGAGCCTGCCTGCGGTCGAGGGCAACCCGCGCTATGGCGCCTGTGTGGGCGGTATCGGCAAGTTTGTGTGCATCGGGCTGAACTTCACCGATCATGCCGAGGAAACCGGCAACCCCATCCCAGAACATCCGGTGGTCTTCATGAAGGCGACCTCTGCCGTGGTCGGCCCGTTCGATAACATCGTGATGCCGCGCGGCTCGACCACGACCGACTGGGAAGTCGAGCTTGGCGTGGTGATCGGGACGAAGGCCAAATACGTCACCAAGGAAAACGCGATGGACCATGTCGCCGGGTTCTGCGTGATCAACGATGTCTCGGAGCGTCATTTCCAGATCCATCTCTCCGGTCAATGGACCAAGGGGAAGTCCTGCGACACGTTCGGACCGACCGGGCCCTGGCTGGTGACCAAGGACGAGATCGCGGACCTCAACAATCTCGACATGCGTTGCGACGTGAACGGCACGCGGATGCAGACCGGGAACACGCAGACCTTCATCTTTGATGTTCCAACCATCGTCTCGCATCTGTCCGAGCTTTTCACGCTGCATCCGGGCGACGTGATCTCGACCGGCACACCGCCGGGCGTGGGGATGGGCATGAAGCCGCCGCACTACCTGAAAGCCGGTGACGTGGTGGAGCTTGAAATCGAAGGCCTCGGCGTTCAATGCCAGACGGTGGTCGCAGATGAGTGATCGGTTGCTTCTGCTCGGCTCCCCGGCAGACCGTTACAAGGATCGCCTGAAGGCCAGTTTCGCGGTGACACAAGCCGAAAGCGAAGAGGCGTTCGCCGCCGCGTTGTCCGAGGGCGCCGGGATCGTGGGCATCGCGATGTTCGGCCATTGGAAGATCACGCCGGCCGTTATGGACGCGCTGCCCGATCTGAAGATCATCTCAAACTTTGGCGTCGGCTACGACACGATTGACGCGGCGGAAGCGGCCTCGCGTGGGATCCTCGTCAGCCATACGCCGGACGTTCTGAACGATGAGGTTGCGGACACGGCGCTGATGCTCTGGCTCGCCGTTTCGCGCGAGTTGGTGCCCTCGGAGCGCTGGGCGCGGTCGGGCGACTGGGAGGCCAAGGGCAACTACCCGCTGACCCGCTCGATCCGGAACCGCACGGTGGGTATTCTGGGCATGGGGCGGATCGGTCAGGCGATTGCCGAGACCATCCAGCCGTTCAATCCGACCGTTGTGTACCACACCCGCAGCCCGAAGGACGTGCCTTACACCTACGTGGGTGATCTGGTCGAAATGGCAGAGCAATGTGACGTGCTGATCGTCATCACGCCGGGCGGAGCCGCGACGCACCATCTGGTCAACGAAAGCGTCATCAACGCGCTCGGGCCCGAGGGCATCCTGATCAACGTCGCGCGCGGCACGGTGGTCGATGAAGCGGCCCTGACGGCAGCGCTGACGGACGGACGTCTTGGCGGAGCTGGCCTTGACGTGTTCGAGGAAGAGCCGAAGATCACGGAGGGCCTCAAGGCACTGGATAACGTGGTGCTTCTGCCGCATGTGGGCAGTGGCTCCATCGAGACCCGTCAGATGATGGGCGATCTGGTGTGCGATAATCTCGACCAGTGGAAAGACACTGGCGCGGTCAAGACACCCGTGCCGGAATGCAAGGATCTGAACGGGTAAGAGTGGAATGGCCGAGTTTGGTACCAGTGGTCTTCGCGGCCTTGCCACCGATCTGACGGACGAGTTGTGTGCGACCTATGCCGCGGCGTTCGTGTCGCTCCATGCGCATAACGGTCGGTTGTTCGTCGGCCAGGACAAGCGCGAAAGCTCCCCGCGCATCGCGCGCGCGGTGGCGGCGGGTGCGGCGAGCCAGGGGGTTGAGGTTGTGGATTGCGGCGTTCTTCCGACGCCTGCGCTGGCCCGCGCCGCGTTGGCCGAAGGCACGCTTTCGATCATGGTGACCGGCAGCCACATTCCGGCGGACCGGAACGGGTTGAAGTTCTACACCGGGCAGGGGGAGTTCACCAAAGCCGACGAGGCCCCTTTGCGGGAGGCCGTTGCGGCCTGGTCCGCGCCCATCGCATCCGATGAAACGCCCGCGACAGCCGATGCCACAACGGATTATGTGGCGCGCTATGTGGATGGCGTGCCTGCTGGTGCGCTGGCCGGACAGAAGATTGGCGTCTGGATGCATTCCTCCGCCGCGTCCGAGGCGTTGCCCGCCATCCTGAGCGGGATGGGGGCCGAGGTGGTTCTGCTAGGCGTGTCCGACAGCTTTGTCCCGGTCGACACGGAAGCGGTGGATGAGGACACGCGCGCGCAGCTGAAAGCGTGGGTGCAGGAGCACGGGCTTGACGGGTTGGTCTCCACCGATGGGGATGCCGACCGACCCTTGATGATCGATGACAATGGTGACGTGGTGCCGGGCGATATCCTTGGACCTATCACCGCGCGTTGGCTTGGGGCCACGGATGTCGTGACCACGGTGTCGGCCAATACGCTGGTCGATCTGATGGGCGCTTTCGGTCAGGTGGCCCGCACCCGGATCGGATCGCCTTACGTGATTGCAGAGATGGAAGCGCAGCCCTTGGAGACGAAAGTGGTGGGGTATGAGCCCAATGGTGGGTTCCTGCTGGGATGGGATGTGAGTGGTCGCATCACTCTGCCAAAGCTGATGACCCGGGATTGCGCCTTGCCGCTTGTCGCCGCCTTTGCCGCTGCGGGCGAGGCGGGCGGATCGCTTTCCGAGCTTGTGTCGGGTTTTCCGGAACGGCGCACGGCAACCGACCGGTTGAAGGACATTCCGCGGGAGGCATCGCTCGCCGTGGTCGAGGCCATCCTTGGCGGCGATCACTCCGTCTTGCCGCAAGGCCTCGGCGCGCTCGCGGCCACCGATCAGACAGATGGCGTGCGCCTGACCTTTGAGACCGGTCGGATCGTGCATATTCGCCCGTCCGGCAATGCACCGGAACTGCGGTGTTATGTCGAAGCAGAGAGCAATTCTGCCGCGCACGTGCTTTTGAAAGAGGCACTGGAAAAGCTGCGCGGAGCCGTGACGTAGCGTAATTTCTGAACCACGTTCATGAAATGTTGAGCTCGCCGTCACATTCCGTTAATGATTTGTGAACAGCGTTCAGGAAAGCCGGAGATCTCTTTTGTCGCGTTGATTGATTGTGTTTTATGAGTGAACGTGAGGTCGGGGTTTCCTGCTGTTTTTGAGATAACGCGTGTGCGTTGAAGGTGTCCTGCCCCAGCGTGAGGGGTAGGTGTGTACGGTAATAAGTGACGGGGAGGGTTCGCGAGCGGCACCTTTCCCACGGTTCTGTCCCGTGGCATTGGCGATCATCCCACGCCGGTGCCGTCCCCTGGGACTGCGCGCGGTCTGAGCTTATCAGGCCGCGCGCATCATCCCTTCGGATTTCAGCTTGGCATGGGTCTGATCGAGGGTTTTCCAAGCGCGCTCGATCAGGGTGTCGACTTCCTCATGCGTGATGACCAAGGGGGGCGCGATGATCATCCGGTCACCCACGTGGCGCATGATCAGGTTGTTTGCGAAACTGAACTCGCGGCATATGTAGCCAACGGTTCCCGCCTCCGACGCGAAGGCCCCGCGAGAGGATTTGTCCGGTGTCAGCGCGAGGGACCCCATAAGACCGACGATGGTCGCTTCGCCGACCAGGGGATGCTCGGTGAGCGATGTCCACATTTCCTTGAGATAGGGGCCGATGTCGTCGCGGACGCGTTCGATCAGTTTCTCCTCTTCGATGATCCGCAGGTTTTCGAGCGCGACGGCGGCGGCCACCGGGTGGCCGGAATAGGTGTAGCCGTGGTTGAACTCGTCACTGCCGATCACGCCCGCAACCTCATCCGACACGACGGACCCGCCAATGGGCTGGTACCCGGAAGACAGGCCCTTGGCGATGGTGATGATGTCGGGCCGCCAGCCGACGGTCTCATGACCGAACCAGTTGCCGGTGCGGCCAAACCCGCAGATGACCTCATCGGCGATCAGCAGGATGTCATGTGCGTCGCAAATGCGCTGGATTTCGGGCCAGTAGGTTTCTGGGGGCACGATGACACCGCCCGCGCCCTGAATGGGTTCGGCGATGAAGGCGGCGACCTTGTCTTCGCCAATCGCGTGGATCGCGGTCTCCAACTCGCGGGCGCGGGCGAGGCCGAACTCCTCCGGGCTCATCTCCCCACCTTCGGCCCACCAGTTGGGCTGGTTGATGTGGTGCACGTCCGGAATGGGCAGGCTGCCTTGTTGGTGCATCGGGACCATGCCACCGAGGGACGCGCCGCCGAGCGTTGAGCCGTGATAGGCGTTCTTGCGGCTGATGATCACGGTCTTGTCCGGCTTGCCCTTGAGCGACCAGTAATGGCGCACCATACGAATGTTGGTGTCATTCGCCTCCGAGCCTGAGCTTGCGAAGAACACCGCGTTCAGATCGCCGGGCACCAGATCGGCGAGCTTTGCGGCCAGATCGATGGCCGGCACATGGCTGGTTTGGAAGAATGTGTTGTAGAAGGGCAGTTCGCGCATTTGCCGCTCGGCGGCGGCTGCGAGTTCAGGGCGCCCGTAGCCAATGTTGACGCACCAGAGCCCGCTCATGCCGTCGAGAATGCGGGTGCCTTCGCTGTCGGTGAGCCAGACCCCGTCGCCCCGCGAGATGATCCGTGTGCCCTTGGTTGCCAGCTCCTGCCCTGCGGTGAACGGGTGCATGTGATGGGCCGCGTCGAGTGCCTGAAGCTCGGCCGTGGGACGGATGTTGGTGAGGGTCATGCGGGGCCTCCGGCGCAGTTTCCCGCGACTATGGTCAATTGGCCGGGCGCGTCAATCGGGGGCGCACCGGCGCTGTCTGAGCGCGCGGGTCGAGGCAGCGCCTCGAATGGTGAACAATTTTTTGGCAGGCGCATAAAAATGTGAAGTCGGCGCGTTGAGAACCGCTTGTCTGGACGCATGATTTGCTGAAAACTCACCGTGATAAGACATGGGGAGAGACTTTGATGTTCAGAATAAGCCTGGCGGCCGCGCTTGCCGTCACGACCAGCACGGCAGCGGTGATGGCCGAGGAGGTGCGGGTTTACAACTGGTCGGACTATATCGACGAAGAACTGCTGACCAAGTTCGAGGAAGAAACCGGGATCGACCTGATTTATGACGTGTTCGATTCGAACGAGGTGCTGGAAACCAAGCTGCTTGCGGGTGGCTCGGGCTATGACGTGGTGGTGCCATCGGGCACGTTCCTCCAGCGCCAGATTCAGGCGGGCGCCTTCCAGCCGCTCGACAAGGCGCAACTGGCCAATATCGGCAACCTCTGGGACGTCGTGCAGGAGCGGACTGCGGCTTACGACCCCGGTGGGGAATACTCGATCAACTACATGTGGGGCACGACCGGCATCGGTGTGAATGTCGGCAAGGTTCAGGAGATTCTGGGCGCCGATGCCCCGCTTGACAGTGCCGCGCTGGTGCTCGACCCGGCCAATATGGAAAAGCTGGCGGAGTGCGGTGTGCATTTCCTGGATGCCCCGGCCGAGATCATTCCGATGACGTTGAACTATATCGGGGAAGACCCCGACAGCCATGATCCGGAAGTGATTGCGAAAGCGGAACCGGTGTTGATGGCGGTGCGCCCGTACATTCAGAAGTTCCATTCCTCGGAGTATATCAACGCGCTGGCCAATGGTGAGATTTGCGTCGCCGTGGGTTGGTCGGGCGATGTGCTTCAGGCCCGTGACCGCGCAGCGGAGGCCGACAATGGCGTCGAGGTCGCCTATAACGCGCCGAAAGAGGGCGCGCTGATGTGGTTCGACCAGATGGCGATCCCGGTCGATGCCCCGAACCCGGAAGCGGCGCACACCTTCCTTGACTTCATCATGGATGCGCAGAACATGGCGGCGGCGTCGAACTATGTGTATTACGCCAACGGCAATGCGGCGTCGAAAGAGTTCCTTGTCGAAGACGTCATTGACGATCCGGCGATCTATCCGGACGAGGCGACGCTGGAAAACCTCTATACAACAACACCGTATCCGCCGCGGGTGCAGCGGAACGTGACCCGGCTCTGGACCAAGGTGAAGTCCGGGACGTGATCGGGTTTCGGCCCCGGATCAGGTCCGGGGCCGATCCCGTGGGGGCGCTGCCCCCACACCCCCGGGATATTTTCGGGTCAATGGAAACGGGGAGAGGGGGATTGGCAGGTGGTGAACGACACCAGTTTCGCGCCATGGGATGACCCGGACGCAACGCCGCTGATCCGCATTGATGGGGTCACCAAGGATTTCGGTGGCTTTGTCGCCATCGACGACATCTCGCTGGGGATTTATCCAAAGGAGTTTTTCGCGCTGCTTGGCCCTTCGGGCTGCGGCAAAACCACGCTGATGCGGATGCTCGCGGGGTTCGAGACGCCGAGCGCTGGGCGGATCACGATTGACGGCGTGGATATGGCCGGGGTGCCGCCGAACAAGCGGGCGGTGAACATGATGTTCCAGTCCTATGCTCTGTTTCCGCATCTCTCGGTCTGGGACAACATCGCGTTTGGTTTGAAGCGCGACGGGTTGGGCAAGGATCGGATCGGGGCGCGCGTGGAGGAGATGCTGAAGCTGACGCAATTGGGCAAGCTGGCGCGGCGGAAGCCGCATCAACTGTCAGGCGGGCAGCGGCAGCGGGTGGCGCTGGCGCGGGCCATGGCGAAAGCGCCGAAGCTCTTGTTGCTGGATGAGCCGTTGGGGGCGCTCGACAAGAAGCTGCGGCAGGAAACGCAGTTCGAACTGATGGACATTCAGGAGAAGACCGGGACGACTTTTGTTATTGTGACCCATGACCAGGAAGAAGCGATGACGGTCGCGTCCCGGGTGGCGGTGATGGATCATGGGCAACTGATTCAGGTGGATACGCCGGACCGGATCTATGAACAGCCGAACAGCGTTTATGTGGCTGACTTTATCGGGGATGTGAACCTGATCGAGGGCCGTGTGCGGCAGGCCGATGAGGCGGTGATGCTGGATTGGGCGCAGGGCAAGCGGCTTTTCGGGCAGGCGGGTGGCGGACTGGAGGTCGGGCAGAGCGCCACACTGGCGATCCGTCCCGAGAAGATTGCCATCAGCCGGGAGGTGCCGACGGAGGCGAACCGGGTGAAAGGCAAGATCCTCGATATCGGGTATCTCGGGAACCTTTCGACCTATCACGTGAAATTGCCGGAAGGGCCGGTGATCACCTGCGCTGTCACCAACCGATCGCGGGTGTCCCGCCGGGATTTCACTTGGGAGGATGAGGTGTGGCTGTCCTGGAGCGAGACGGCGGGTCTGGTGTTGCCATCATGAGGATGTTTCTTAAATTTTGGTTAACGGTGCGCACGGTTTTCCCCCACCCTACCTCCCTCCTATTGTGGGGGGATTCGGTTTTTAAAGAGCTAAGCTGTGCTGGGCTTTCGGTGCTTTGCCGCGTTTTTGCCCGCAGAAACGTGACGATTTGCTTAA
Source organism: Pseudomonadota bacterium (assembly GCA_038532095.1). Lineage (GTDB taxonomy): Bacteria > Pseudomonadota > Alphaproteobacteria > Rhodobacterales > Rhodobacteraceae > JAJDOD01. The sequence continues at coordinate 23,954 of JBCBBB010000013.1, read as the reverse complement.
CGCTCGGTACGGTCGGTCTCGGCGATACCCGCGTAGGGGGCTCTGCCCCCACCGCCCTTCGGGCGGCCCCCCGGGATATTTTCGGGTCAATGGAGAGGCGGACGGCGGGTTTGGCATGCTGAGGGTTTTCACGGCCATCCCCTATGTCTGGCTCGTCATTCTTTTCCTTGTGCCGTTTGGCATTGTGGCCAAGATCGCCCTGTCGGATTACGCGATTTCCATCCCGCCCTACACGCCGACGCTCGATCTGTCCGAAGGCTGGGCGGGTGTTCGGGCGTTCTTCGCGGCGCTGGATTTCGAGAACTTCGTCTTTCTCACAGAAGATGACCTTTATTGGCGGGCCTATCTGTCGAGTGTGCAGATCGCGGTGATCTCGACTTTTCTGACGCTCTCGGTCGGGTTCCCGATCGCCTATGCAATGACCCGGGCGCCCGAGGCCTGGCGGCCCGCGTTGATGATGCTGGTGATCCTGCCGTTCTGGACGAGTTTTCTGATCCGGGTCTACGCGTGGATCGGCATTCTGGCCAATGAGGGGTTCCTGAACCAGTTTCTGCTCTGGCTCGGCGTGATTTCCGAGCCGCTACAAATTCTAAACACGACCACGGCGGTCTATATCGGGATCGTCTACACCTATCTGCCGTTTATGATCCTGCCGATTTACGCGTCGCTGGAGCGTATGGACCCGAGCTTGCTCGAGGCGGCCGAGGATCTGGGCTGTTCGCGGCTGAGCGCGTTTTGGCACGTCACCTGGCCGTTGGCGCGCCCGGGCGTGATCGCGGGCTGCTTCCTGGTGTTCATCCCGACGGTGGGCGAGTTTGTGATCCCTTCGCTTTTGGGCGGATCGGACACGCTGATGATCGGCAAGGTGTTGTGGGAGGAGTTCTTCTCCAACCGCGACTGGCCGGTAGCAAGCGCGGTGGCGATCCTGCTGTTGCTGATCCTGATTGTGCCCATCGTTCTCTTCCAGCGCCATGAGACCAAAGAGCGGGAGCGGGGCGCATGAGGGGGCTTTCCACCTTCAACATCGTCTCCCTGACGCTGGGCTTCGCTTTCCTCTACATCCCAATGATCATTCTCGTGATCTTCAGCTTCAACGAATCCAAGCTGGTCACGGTCTGGGCCGGGTTCTCGACCAAATGGTATGGTGAGGTGATCCGGAACGAGGCGTTTCTGGACGCAGCCTGGGTGACGGTGCGGGTGGCGTTTTTCTCCGCCACCCTTGCGACGGTCCTGGGAACCATGGCGGCCTATGCGATGATGCGACGGGGCGCCTTTGTGGGGCGGACGTTGTTCAGCGGCATGATCTATGCGCCGCTGGTGATGCCGGAAGTGATCACCGGGCTCTCGCTCTTGCTGCTCTTCATTGCCATCGGGTTGGACAGGGGCGTGCTGACCATCATTCTCGCCCACACCACCTTTGCCATGTGCTATGTCTCGGTCGTCGTCTCCTCACGATTGGTCAGTTTCGACACGTCGCTGGAAGAGGCTGCTCTGGATTTGGGCTGTACGCGCTTGCAGGCGTTCCTGTCTGTCACTCTGCCGATCATTGCGCCCGCCGTCATTGCAGGGTGGCTCCTGGCGTTCACCCTGTCGCTCGATGATCTGGTGATCGCGAGTTTCACCGCTGGCCCCGCAGCGACGACGCTGCCGATCAAGATATTCTCGTCCGTCCGTTTGGGGGTCAGTCCGGAGATCAATGCGCTCTCGACGATCATAATCGGCATCGTGACCGTGGGCGTCCTGGTGGCCTCGGTCGTGTCGAAACGCCAGATTGCGCGGGCCCGGCGGGATGAAGCCATGGCTGACCAAGCGGAGGTATGAGCACTCCGCTTTGGTCGGGCATCCAAAGGTGAAAACGCTGCGACAGAACGCGGGTTGATCAGTCCGCTGTTTCACCTTTTCCAAAATACGCCCGCCGGAGGCACCGCGGCTGCCGAAGGCAGACGCAAAAATCGTGTACGCCGAAAGGCGTTCATTTTGCGAACGCCTCGGCAGAGAGGCACAACCTGCGTCATGGGCGGCCCCAATATGAACACTCGTTCATTTATCGGTTGACCCACGCACGGTAAGCCCGCACACTCGCGAAAACGGGAGGACATTTTGAGCGACCTGACCTCTTTCCCGAGGCTGCTTGCGCGTAACGTGCGCCGTTTTGGTGCGCGCCCTGCCTATCGCGAAAAAGAGTTTGGAATCTGGCAAGGCTGGACCTGGGCAAAGACCGCGAAGGAAATTGAGGCACTTGCGCTTGGTCTGCTCGATATCGGCGTGGCGGAAGGCGATCACATCGCCATCGTCGGGCGCAACCGACCGCAATTCTATTGGTCGATGGTGGCCGCGCAATGCGTCGGGGCTGTGCCGGTTCCTGTCTATCAGGACAGTGTCGCCGAGGAGATTGCCTATGTGCTCGACCATTGCGGCGCGCGGATGGCCATTGTCGAGGATCAGGAGCAGGTCGACAAGCTTATTGAGATCAAGGATCGCCTGCCGGGTCTGACAGACATCATCTATGTCGATAAGCGCGGCATGCGGAAATACGACCATTCCCACATGACCCCCTTTGCGGAAGTGCAAGAAATCGGGCGCGCGGCGCATGGCCGTCACGAGGCGGAACTCAAGCGCCGAAGCGACGCGCTGACTTATGACGACACATGCGTGATGCTCTACACGTCCGGCACGACCGGGCGGCCCAAGGGCGTGGTGCTGTCAAACCGGAACATCATCGAGACGTCGAAAGCCTCTGCCGAGTTTGACCGGCTGACCGAAGCGGAAAGCATTCTTGCCTACCTGCCGATGGCGTGGGTGGGGGATTTCATCTTCTCTGTGGGCCAGGCCTATTGGTGCGGGTTCTGTACGAACTGCCCGGAATCGACCACGACCATGTATGAAAACCTGCATGAGATCGGGCCGACCTATTTCTTTGCCCCACCGCGCTATTTCGAGGAACGGATCACCATCCTGACGATCCGCATGGAAGATTCGGGCGCGTTCAAGCGCGGCATGTACAAGCGCTTCATGAAACTTGCGGCGCGCGTCGGGCCGAAGATCCTCGATGGCGAAAGCGTCGGGCTGATGGATCGCCTGGCCTACGCGATTGGCAATGTGCTGGTCTATCGCCCGGTGCGGAACCGGGCGGGCATGTCGAATGTGCGCGTGGCCTATACGGCGGGTGAAGCGATTGGGCCGGAGATTTTCGAGTTCTGGCGCTCGCTCGGGATCAATCTCAAGCAGCTTTACGGGCAGACCGAGGCCAGCGTTTTCATCACCCAGCAGCCGGACAATGAGGTGCGCGCCGATACGGTGGGCGTGCCGTCGCCGGGGGTGGAGTTGCGGGTCGCGGACACGGGCGAGGTGTTCTATCGCTCGCCCGGTGTCTTCGTGGAGTATTACAAGAACGCGGAAAGCACGGCGGACACCAAGGATGCCGAAGGTTGGGTCGCCACCGGCGATGCTGGCTTCATCGAGGAAAGCTCCGGGCATCTCAGGATCATCGACCGGGCGAAGGATGTGGGCAAGCTGGCGAACGGGGCTTTGTTCGCGCCCAAATATGTTGAGAACAAACTGAAGTTCTTCCCGAACGTTCTGGAAGCCGTGGTGCATGGCGCGGATCGGGAGTTCTGCACGGCCTTCATCAATATCGACCTGACGGCGGTCGGGAATTGGGCGGAGCGGAACAACATCGCTTACGGGTCGTACCAGGAACTGGCCGGGCATCCTGAGGTTCTCGCGACCATTCAGGGCCACGTGGAGGAGGTGAACCGCTCGCTCGCCACGGACGAGATGCTGTCGGGCTGCCAGATCCATCGGTTCCTGGTGCTGCACAAGGAATTGGATGCGGATGATGGGGAGCTGACGCGGACGCGCAAGGTGCGGCGCAAGATCATTGGCGAGAAGTTCCACGATCTGGTGACGGCTTTGTATGATGGGTCTAAGAGCGTCTCGACGGAGACGGAAGTGACCTACGAGGATGGGCGAAAAGGCTCGATCAAGGCGACGCTGGAGATCAGGGACGCAAAGGTGGTGCCGGTTGAGGCAAAAACGCTGGAGGCGGCGGAATGATCGGTCGTCGCTCGGCTTCGCCATCGCCCCGCCCGCCATCCCGTGGGGCTCGGCTATGAACACCGATACATCAAACACCAATATTCTCATTTTCCGCCTGGCAATCGCGGTGTTTGTGCTCTTCGGAACCGCAATGATGCTGAAGTTCAACCGATTGAATTGTCCAGATACATATATTTTGGGCAGGTCATTAAGCCGACGAACACGGCAAAGCATCCTATTGGGTGTTTTGGTCGGCGTTCCTGTCTTCATGTTAATGGATCATCGCGTTGGCCTGCTTCTGTTCGCGGTGATCCTGTTCAACACGATGGCACGTAGCATGCTGCGCATGTTGAGCGAGGCTGCACGCGACTACAATGCCGCGCGCACCCTGTTCGGCAAGATTTCAGGCGGATTGGGATGGAGTCGCACGGCCCGCGTTGCATCCGGCGCGGTTCCGTTGGAATTAGAGTTCGAACTGCTTTTGCTGATGAGTGCGACGCTTGGGCTGTTCTTATCCGTTGCACTTGGAGTGATCCCCTTTGGTTAGACCGGCACATAACGAAGCCTGCGAAGGAGGGGTATTATGAAACCCATCCTCCTCGTCCTCGGCGCGGCTTTTATCGGCGGCGTGGCGCTCTACGGCAAAAACCAGAAGCCGTTCTGGGTGTTTCAAGGGGTGATGCTGCCGGTATTCCTCTGGTTCTTCGGCGCGGATGTGATGCTCGGCAAGGGGGAGACGACGTCGAGCCTCTGGTTTCTGCCCTTCGTACTCGGCTGGTTTGCGGGGACGGCGGGGTTTGGTGTGTGGTCGCTCAAACATCTCTTCGCGAAAGAGCCGACGACATGAACGCGATGGCCGGGAACTATACCACTGCGGACGGGCGCCAGATTGGCGGCGTGGTGATGGAGATGAAGAACATCACGCTCAAGTTCGGCGGGGTGACGGCGATCAACGATATCTCCTTCGATGTTCATGAGGGCGAAATACGCGCGATCATCGGGCCGAACGGGGCCGGAAAATCGTCTATGCTCAATGTGATATCTGGTTTTTATCATCCACAGGAAGGCGAGGTCTGGTTTCGCGGATCGAAGCGTCCTGCGATGAAACCTTTTGAGGTGGCGCGGCAAGGCGTGGCGCGGACGTTTCAGAACATTGCGCTCTTTGATGGCATGTCGGTGCTCGACAACATCATGACCGGGCGGCTGACGCATATGAAGTCTTCGATGCTGTCGCAGGCGCTTTGGTGGGGCAAGGCCGAGGCGGAAGAGGTCTGGAACCGCGAACAGGTCGAGAAGATCGTCGACTTTCTGGAAATCCAGCACATTCGGAAGACGCCGGTGGGACGGTTGCCTTACGGGCTGAAGAAGCGCGTGGAACTGGCGCGGGCGCTGGCGGCGGAGCCGAAGCTGCTCCTCTTGGATGAGCCGATGGCGGGCATGAACGTGGAGGAGAAGGAAGACATGAGCCGCTTCATCCTCGACGTGAACGATGAGTTCGGGACGACGATCTGCCTGATCGAGCACGATATGGGCGTGGTGATGGATTTGAGCGACCGCGTCGTGGTGATGGATTACGGCCGCAAGATCGGGGACGGGACACCGGACGAGGTGCGCGGCAATCAGGATGTGATCGACGCGTATCTGGGGGTGGAGCATTGAAGTTTAACTCTGCTCCCGCCCCGGACCTGATCCGGGGGCTCATCTCAGGGTCAGAGGCCCCGGATCAAGTCCGGGGCGGGGCGTTTTGGATTGGATGCCTTTTGCCAGCGGTCTGCGCTGTACTGGTGGGCCTTGTTCCATCAGCTGGAAAGGCGGCAAGTGGCTTGGCGGGCTGGTGGGGTATGTTGGATGTGTGTGAAGCCGTCATCGCGGAACAGTCTGATGTGCCATTGCGCGACTACACGCCTGCGCCGTTTACATTCGGAAAGCCCGGCGTAAAGCAATACTCGGTCTTTGATGCGACCGGGGACCTTGTGGTGACAGCCGTTCTGAAAAACGAAGTTTGGGTCGAATGTCGGGTGGGTGAGCATGACGCCAGCAGTCCGGACATGTATATCGGTGATCCTGTCAAAGCTTGGACTGAGGCGTTTGCGTCGCGTTTCCCGTCGCCGCGATACAAGGCAGCGGAATACCGTGTTCTCGCGCCCGGACGGATCAACCCTATCGCCATTCGGTGTGAAGGCGTAGCGTTACCCTATCAGGTTTCCGCTGTCTGGGCGCTGGTGGCGTCTTCGCGTGGGAAGATCAAGCTGGATGTCCTGAGAGTAAGAGCGGACGACAGTGATGTTTGCGGTCCACAGGAGCAGACACGTGATTGGAAAGGCCCGCTACGCGTAGCGCATTTGAGCCTAGGATCGCGGGCCGCGCGTGACGCCCTCCGGTCAATTGCAAACGCAGCCACCCTTGGCAAAGAGGCCCCGGATCAAGTCCGGGGCGGGACAGGTGCAACATGCTAAACGACATCTTCATCGCCCCCTTCGCGGATATGATCGCGGCACCCGACTTCCTGTTGCAGGTGCTTTGGGAAGGGTTGGTCTCGGGTGTGCTTTATGCGCTGATCGCACTGGGGTTCGTGCTGATCTTTCGCTCGAGCCGCATCTTCAACTTTGCCCAAGGCATCATGGTGGTGTTTGCGGCGCTCACACTGGTGGGGCTGCACACGATGGGCTTCCCGGCGTGGATTTCCTTTGCGATGACGCTTGGCGTGATGTTCGCGCTTGCGTGGAGCATTGAGCGGGTGGTGCTGCGGCCTCTGGTGGGGCAGCCGGACATCCTTCTCTTCATGGCGACCATTGGGATCACGCTGTTCCTCATTGGCTTGGGCGAGATCATTTTCGGGGGAGAGACCAAGCAGATGATCTCCTCCGAGTTGGGCATCCCCACCGGTTCGCTGGAGTTGGAACCCTGGGGCGGGCTGCTGATCCTTGAAGAGAAGGACATCACCATTGTCATTGTCGCCGGTCTGCTGGTGGCGGGATTGCTGGCGTTCCTCAACAAGACGCGGATGGGCCGTGCGATCCGGGCGTTGGGCGATGACCATCAGGCGGCGATGTCGGTGGGTATCTCACTGCAAACCATCTGGGTGCTCGTGTGGTTCATCGCGGGCATCATCGCGCTGGTCACGGGCATCGCCTGGGGCGCGCGGGCGGGCGTGAGCTTTGCGCTGGAAGTGATTGCCTATAAGGCGCTGCCGGTTCTGATGCTCGGTGGCTTGGAGAGTATCTCAGGTGCGATCATCGGCGGGCTCATGATTGGGATGCTGGAGAAGCTTTTTGAGATATACTGGGGGCAACCGCTGCTCGGTGGAAACACGGAGACGTGGTTTGCCTTTGTGCTGGCTTTGATTGTTCTGTTGTTCCGGCCTCAGGGCCTCTTTGGCGAAAAGATCATCGAGCGGGTGTGATGACCAAGACGGCTGACATAGCGGTGTACTGCATCGGTCTTGTGACGGCGGTGGCTATGCGGGCCGGATCGGTTTTTGCTCAGGTGCTGGCCCATGCGGTGGTTTGCCTGCGCTCTGGTCCGCTGGTCGGAAGCCCGCAGCTTGGGATCGGTCTTTTGCCGAGCGTCGCCCGGGTCAGAGAACAGCGAGGTGGCGCATGAAGTCGCTTGCCCTTCAAATCTTCTGCTGGCTGGCCCTTGGGGTCACCGCCTTGGGCGCGTTTTTCCTTGCCAGTGCCGGGACGCTTTACAGCGCAGAGCAGGACGACGCGCCGTATTTTCTTTTCGCGATGGCGCCGCCCATTGTGATTGCGATCCTGCTTGTTCTGATCCAGCGCGTGCGCCGGGGTCCGGTGCAGTTTCTGACGATGATCGTTTGCGGGGCGGTGGGTGTTATTCTGAGCGGTTTGGAGATCTACAATCTGGTGTTCTTTCCCGAGAATTGGCTGAACCACATCGCGCCACTGCTTTTGGGTCTTGGACTTTTGGCGCTGGCCTTTGAGCCGGCTTTGAGGTGGCGGTCATGATTTACCGGACAGTCGGGCAGTTCAAGACGAGCTATCAGAAGGATCAGGCCCTGTTCCCGGTGCGGCAGGACGCGTTTCTGTTGGGCGTGATCCTGATCTTTGCCTGGGTGATCTTTCCGCTGACCGCGTCCGAGTTTGCGTTCCAGACCTTGCTGATCCCGATCCTGATCTATGCCCTGGCGGCCATGGGGCTGAACATTCTGACGGGCTATGCCGGGCAGTTGTCACTCGGCACGGGCGCGTTCATGGGGGTGGGGGCCTATGCCTGCTACAAGCTGATCACGATCTTCCCGTGGATGAACCCGATCGCGGCGATCCTGCTGTCGGGTGTGTTCAGCGCGATCATCGGGGTGATGTTCGGGATCCCGAGCTTGCGGATCAAAGGGTTCTATCTGGCGATTGCGACGCTGGCGGCGCAGTTCTTCCTGGTCTGGCTCTTCGAGAAATGGGCCTGGCTTTACAACTATAATGCCAGCGGAGCCATTCAGGTGCCGAACCTTGAGATGTTTGGTGTCTTCGTCTCTGGCCCGCAAGCGGCATCGGTCACGCAGTATTTCATTGTGCTGGCGATTGTCAGCTTGATGACGCTCGTGTGCATCAACCTCACGCGGGGCAATCAGGGGCGTATCTGGAAGGCGACACGCGATATGGACATTGCGGCGGAGCTGATCGGGATCAACCTGATGCGCTCTAAGCTGACGGCCTTTGCCGTCTCAAGCTATATCATTGGAGTGTCGGGTGCGCTCTTTGTCTTCATGTGGCGGGGGGCGGCTGAGCCGAACCTCTTTGACATTCCACTGAGCTTCCGGGTGCTGTTCATCGCGATCATCGGAGGGCTTGGCTCGATCATGGGCAACTATCTGGGCGCGATCCTGATCGTCGGCTTGCCCGTGGTGCTGAATATCGTCCCAGATGCGATGGGGCTTGATATCAAGTCGGCCACGGTCGAGCATCTGAACATCATGATTGTCGGCGCGTTGATCATCTTTTTCCTGATCATCGAGCCACATGGGCTGGCCGCCTTGTGGCGGCTGGTGAGGGAGAAACTGATACTCTGGCCATTCCCGCACTAGGGGCTGGCTCAAAACATAATCCAACGGGAGGACTTCAAAATGAAGCATTGGAAGACACTGGCCGCAGCTGCGGTTATCTCCTCGCTCGGCGCGTCTGCGCTGGCGGAGAGCATTTACGTGCCGAACCTCAGCTATCGCACCGGGCCGTTCGCGGCGACGGGCATTCCGCTGATGAACGGGCAGAAGGACTATTTCGAGATGCTGAACGCCCGTGATGGCGGCATCGGCGGCGTCAAGATCGAGTTCGAGGAATGTGAGACCGGTTACTCCACCGAGAAAGGTGTGGAGTGCTATGAAAAGACCAAGGGCAATGCGGTGATCACCCAGCCCTGGTCGACGGGCATCACCTTGCAGGTGCTGCCAAAGACCAATGTGGATCAGATCCCGCTTCTGGCCAATGGCTATGGCTTCTCGCCCATGGCGGACGGCAAGACCTTCCAATGGGCGTTCAACGCGCCTGCTGGCTATTGGGATGCCGCTTCGATGCTGGTGAGCCATCTGGACGGGCTCGATGGCGGGCTTGCGGGCAAGAAGGTGGGGTTCATCCACCTCGACCACCCTTACGGCAAAGAGCCCATCCCGCTCTTTGAGAAGAAAGCGGCTGAGATTGGCTTTGAGTTCCTGCCAATCCCGGTGGGTCTGAAGGAAATGCAGAACCAGTCGGCCCAGTGGTTGCAGGTGCGCCGTGAGCGCCCGGATTACGTGATCATGTGGGGCTGGGGCGCGATGAACGCGGGCGCCATCACCGAGGCGGTGAAGACGAAGTTCCCGATGGAGAACTTCTATGGCGTCTGGTGGTCGGGCCATGATGCGGACCTCGCCCTCGTCGGTGAGGACGGCAAAGGCTACAAGTCGATCAGCTGGTCCTATCCGAACCAGAGCGCTCAGGTGATGGCGGATATCAAAGAGCATGTGGTCGACGCGGGCAAATCGCTTTCGAACCCGGAAGAGATGGAAGGCGTGTTCTATGGCCGTGGCATCGTCATGTCGATGATCCTGGCCGAGGGCATTGCCGCCGCGCAGGCCGAGTATGACACGGGCGTCATCACACCGGCGCAACTGCGTTGGGGGCTTGAGAACCTGAACATCACGGAGGCGCGTCTGGCCGAGTTGGGGATGGAAGGCATGGTGCCGCCGTTCTCGACCTCTTGCGCGGATCATACCGGGCATTCGGGCGGCTGGATCCTGGAATGGGATGGGTCCAAGTTCGTGAAGGCGTCGGATCACATCACGCCGGACACGTCGGATTATGCCGAGTTGATCGCCGAGAAGGCGGCTGAGTATGCCGAGGCCAATGCGCCCTGGCCGGTCAACGAGAGCTGCGACGCGCCAAGCTAAGGTGCGTTGAACACGCACCCTACGGCCCCTGCCTTCGGGCGGGGGCCAGATACGAGGACACGCCATGCTGGATGCCCAACCTGCCAAGACCACGCTGCTTGAGGTCAACAATATCGAGGTGATCTATAATCACGTGATCCTCGTGCTGAAGGGCGTCAGCCTGAAGGTGGATGAGGGGGGCATCACCGCGCTTCTGGGTGGCAATGGCGCGGGCAAGACGACGACGCTCAAGGCGATCTCGAACCTGCTGCAATCGGAGCGGGGCGAGGTGACCAAGGGCACCATCACCTATCGCGGCGAGAAGGTGCAGGACCTGTTGCCGGCTGCCCTGGTGAAAAAGGGTGTGATCCAGGTGATGGAGGGGCGGCATTGCTTCGAGCATCTGACTGTTGAGGAGAACCTGCTGACAGGGGCCTACACACGTCGCGACGGGGCGGCGGCCATCGCCCGTGATCTGGAGATGGTCTACACATATTTTCCCCGGCTCGCAGAACGGCGGAAAAGCCAGGCCGGGTATACGTCTGGCGGGGAACAGCAGATGTGCGCGATTGGGCGGGCGTTGATGTCGAAGCCTGAGACTATCTTGCTTGATGAGCCTTCGATGGGGTTGGCGCCGCAACTGGTGGAAGAGATTTTCGGGATCGTGAAGACCTTGAACGAGCAGGAGGGCGTGAGCTTCCTTCTGGCGGAACAGAACACCAATGTGGCGCTGCGGTTTGCGCATTACGGCTACATCCTGGAATCGGGGCGTGTGGTGATGGATGGCCCGGCCGCCGAGTTGAAAGAGAACCCGGATGTGAAGGAGTTCTATCTTGGGGTCTCGGAAGAGGGCCGGAAGAGCTTTCGCGATGTAAGATCGTATCGCCGCCGGAAGCGTTGGCTGAGTTGAGCGCGCTGGTCGCGCGCACGCGATTTTTCATTTGCGTATTTTGGAAGAGATGAAGCCAGGAGAGCGTCATGCGCGCCGCATGGTATGACCGGTTTGGCCCCGCCGAGGATGTTCTTGTTGTGGGCGATATGGCGACGCCAGAGCTCGGACCGGGAGAGGTGCTGGTGCGGGTCCATGCCTCTGCCGTCAACCCGTCGGATGTGAAGCTGCGGGCAGGCGCACGCCCCGGTGCGGTCATGGCGCATCCGCGTGTCATCCCGCATTCCGATGGTGCAGGTGTGATCGAGGCGGTGGGGCACGGTGTCGATCCGGCGCGGGTCGGCGCGCGGGTCTGGCTTTGGAACGCGGGTTGGCAGCGGGCCTTTGGCACAGCAGCGGAGTATGTGGCTTTGCCTTCGGCGCAGGCCTGCGATCTGCCGGACAGCACATCTTTTGAAGAGGGGGCGTGCCTTGGTATTCCGGCGATGACGGCGTGGTATGCGCTTTTCGGCGATGGTGCCGATTTGGCGGGACAGACGGTGCTGGTCACCGGGGGCGCCGGGACGGTGGGGCGCTATGCCTGCCAGATGGCGGCCCTGGCGGGGGCGCGGGTGATTGCGACGGTGTCCTCCGCGGAAAAGGCGCGGCACTCGACGGCGGACATCTGGGTGAATTACCGCGAGACCGATGTTGCCGAGGCCGTGCTGGAGTGGACCGAGGGCGCGGGCGTGGACCGCATCGTGGAGGTCGATTTCGGTGTGAACCAGACAAGTGCCCTGGAGGTGATCCGGCCCGGCGGGGTGGTGGCGGCCTATGCCTCGGCCGGGGCCATGACCCCGGAGCTGTCTTTCTATCCGTTCATGTTCAAAGATGTCACGTTGCGGATGCTGATTGCCTATCTCATCCCGCCGGAGCGGCATCGTGAGGGCGCGGCGCGTTTGCACCAGTGGCTGTCGGACGGGCGGTTGTCCCACGCGGTCGTGTCTTGCGGGGGTCTTTCCAACGTTGCCGCGGCGCATGATCTTGTGGCGCGCGGTGACAAGCTGGGAACGGCTGTTCTTTCGATCCCGTGATTGGAGGGCCGTGCATGTGTTTTGCCGCGCATACAGCTTTAAGTTGAGTGTGTGCATCAACAGAGCGCACGGAGTGCAACAATTTGTTGCTGGCTTGCGGGACGCATTTACCTAACGAACTGAAGTAAATATGGGAAATCTTGACCGATCTTCGGCGGATTTCGCAACAATTTTCGCCTTTTGATTGTTTCCCCTTAACAACGGTCTGATATTTCCATAAGCCGAGCTCAGACGGCTGTGGGTGGGCGTGTAGAATATATGTGCGTTTGAGGGTCATTCCCTCGACGAAAAACCCGCTTCTGTTGTGTGACGCGCCCGAATGGAGTGGTAAATGCTGATGAATGTGATCGACCTCAGGGAGAAGCCGTACCGGTGGAAAACTGTGGTCGCCGTGGTGGAAAGTGCGGCGAAGAACAATGCTGCCGAAGATGCCGATCGTGTGGATGAGGCGGGGGGTATTGAAATCGACTATGCGGAACGTGAAGAGTTGACAGTTCGGGATGCCATCTTGTGGGCGGAACAACTGCAAGGCAAAGTGACCCTGTACCTATACGATCAGGACAGGGCATGCACGACAGCTACGACAGCTTAGAGACACGAACCGAAGACGCGCGCGCGGCGGCACTCGCAGGTGCCTTGCCGCGCCAGATTGCGGCGGCGCAGAGCCTGTCGGGATATGCAGAAAGCCTGTCCAGCGTTGTGGCGGGTCAGGTTGTGGATAGGGCCGCGCTGGCGGACCTGCCAGTGCTGCGAAAATCTGATCTGATGACCCGGCAAAGCGCGGAGACGCCGTTTGGCGGTTTGACGGCGCGGCCCGCCGGTGGTTTTGACCGGCTCTTTCAATCGCCGGGGCCGATCTATGAGCCGGCCCGGACCGCCAGGGATTGGTGGCGTCTCGGGCGTTTCCTGCATGCCGCCGGGATTGGCGCGGATGATGTGGTTCAGAACTGCTTCGGCTATCATCTGACGCCAGCGGGGCACATTTTTGAGAACGGCGCCGATGCGGTGGGGGCTGCGGTGATCCCCGCGGGCACCGGGCAGACCGAATTGCAGGTTCAGGCGGCGCGCGCGCTGGGCGCGTCGGCCTATGCGGGGACGCCGGACTATCTGAAGGTGATCCTGGAAAAGGCTGAGGCGTTGGGTGTTGCGCTAACGATCACCAAGGCCGTGGTGTCGGGCGGCGCGCTCTTCCCGTCTCTGCGGGAGTGGTATTCCGGGCGCGGCGTGGCCTGCCTGCAATGTTACGCGACCGCGGATCTGGGGCTGATCGCCTATGAGACCCCCGCCATGGAGGGCATGATTGTCGACGAGGGTGTGATCGTGGAGATCGTCACGCCCGGCACGGGCGATCTGGTTCCGGATGGGGAGGTTGGCGAAGTGGTCGTGACCTCTCTGAACCCCGATTATCCGTTGATCCGGTTCGCGACGGGAGACCTGTCGGCGGTGTTGCCGGGCCTTTCATCCTGTGGACGCTCGAACATGCGGATCAAGGGCTGGATGGGGCGCGCCGATCAGACGACCAAGATCAAGGGGATGTTTGTGCGGCCTGAACAGGTGGCGGCGTTTGTCGCCCGTGTGCCGGGTGTCGAACGTGCGCGTGTGGTCGCGGCGCGGGCGGGCGAGAGTGATACCATGACGGTGCGCGTCGAGGCTGAGGCCGGTGATCCTGCCGCGCTGGCGGATGCGGCGCGGGATGTCTTCAAGCTGGGTGCCGAGATCGATGTGGTGGCTCCGGGGACGCTGCCGCGTGATGGTGTGGTGATCGAGGATCAGCGGGATTATGAATGAGCGCCTGCGGCGCACGCGATGCTGGATTGGGGCTCTGCCCCAAACCCCGGCATATTTCCGAGCCGATGAAGTGCATCTGTGGCTCTGTTTTGGGCGGAGGAGGTGTGTGTGCCGCGGGTCTTGATTTACGGGGATAGCAACAGTTTCGGAACAGCGCCCATGGCAGCGCTTGGCGTCGATGCGGTGCATCCGGCCGGTGTCCGCTGGGGCGATGTCATGGCGCGTGCCTTGGGGGCGGATTGGTCGGTGGTGATCGAGGGCTTGCCGGGGCGCACCACGGTGCATGATGACCCGATCGAAGGCGCGTATCGCAATGGGCTGAAGGTGTTGCCTGCGATTTTGCATTCTCACAAACCCATCGACATTCTTGTGATCTGCCTTGGGACAAACGACCAGAAACAGCGCTTTGGTCTTTTGGCAGAAGACGTGGCGTTGGGGCTCGCACGGCTTGCGCGCGAGGCTTTTGCGAGCGGCACGGTGGCGCAGGTTTTGCTGGTGGCGCCGCCGCCTCTGCGGGAGCGGGGCGATTTCAAGGATATGTTCCGGGGCGCGGAAGCGCGCGGGGCCGGGTTGGCGGGTCATGTTGCTCGGTTTGCGCCGGCAGAGGGCGCGGGGTTTTTCGATGCCGGCTCTGTCATCGAGGTGGACCCGTTGGATGGCATTCATTGGTCGGCGGAGGCGCATGGCGTTTTGGGTGCGGCGCTGGCTGACCGGGTGAGGGAGATGATCTGATGCGGGCAGCGATCCTGGGCGGCGGTGTGATTGGCGGAGGCTGGGCCGCGCGGTTCCTGTTGAACGGTTGGGACGTGACGGTGTTCGATCCCGACCCGGAGGCGGAGCGCAAGATTGACGAGGTGCTGGACAATGCGCGCCGGTCCTTGCCGATGCTCTATGAGACGCGGTTGGCTGAGGAAGGGAAATTGCGTTTTGCCGGGACGCTGGAAGAGGCGGTCACGGGTGCCGCGTATATTCAGGAGAGTGTCCCGGAGCGGCAGGAATTGAAGCGTGCGGTTTATGCGCAGATTGAGGCGGTGAACCGTGAGGCGTTGATCGGGTCTTCGACCTCTGGCTTCAAGCCGTCTGATTTGGCGGAGGGGTTGGAGACGGCGGAGCGCCTGATCGTCGCGCACCCGTTCAACCCGGTGTATCTTCTGCCATTGGTCGAACTGGTCGGGCCAGAGGCGGCGATGCGGCGCGGGGCCGATCTGTTGCGGGATGTGGGGATGTATCCACTTGAGATACATGCCGAAATCGATGCGCATATCGCCGATCGTCTGCTGGAGGCGGTCTGGCGGGAGGCGCTCTGGCTGGTCAATGACGGTGTGGCCTCGACCGCGGAGATTGATGCCGCCATCCGCATGGGCTTTGGGTTGCGCTGGGCGCAGATGGGGCTCTTTGAGACCTATCGGATTGCGGGCGGGGAAGGCGGCATGGCGCATTTCGTGCGGCAGTTTGGTCCGGCTCTGAAATGGCCCTGGACCAAGCTGATGGATGTGCCGGAGCTCTCCGACGATCTGGTTGACCGGATCGGGCAGCAGTCGGATGCGCAATCAGGGACCTTGTCGATCCGGGAGTTGGAGCGGTTGCGCGACCGGAACCTGGTGGCGATCCTGCGGGCGTTGAAGGGGGAAGGGTCGGCCGCCGGTCAGGTGATCGCGGATCATGAGCGTAAACTGCCTTTGCCGGAGAAATCAGGTGTGCCGATGGTCACTGTGGCGCGGGTGATCCCGTCGGACTGGACCGACTATAACGGGCATATGAACGAAAGCCGGTATGGGCAGATCTGGTCGGATGCGGCGGATGCGGTGCTGGCGCATGTCGGGGCCGATATGAGCTATGTGGCGCGCGGCCTGTCCTATTTCACGGTCGAGACGAAGACGGCGTTTCTGTTGGAGGCGCATGCGGGGGATCAGGTGACCTGCGAGACCCGGGTCACCACGGGCGCGGGCAAGAAGCTGGGGTTAAGCCATAGCTTGCTTCGGGTGGCGGATGGCGCGGTGCTGGCGACCTGCGATCAGTTCCTGATCCATGTGAGCCTTGAGACGCGCAAATCCTGCGCGCCGGATGAGGCGGTTCTGGCGCGGGTCGAAGCTCTGGCGGAGGCGCATGGATGAGATTTGACGCGATCCTTTTCGACAAGGATGGGACGCTTTTCGATTTTCAGGCCACATGGACGGCGCCGTTTCTGACCTTGCTTGAGACGGTTGCGCCGGGGGCGCTTTTTGCTCGCGCGGCAAAGGTGCTGGGCTATGATGTGGCGCAGCAGAGGTTTCGGGCGGACAGTCTGGTGATTGCCTCCACCACTGGTGAGGTGGCCTGGGCTTTGGCGCCGGTTGTCGGGCGGGAGCCGATGGAGATCATCGAGACGCTTGACCGGATCGGTAGCACCGCGCGGCAGGTGCCTGCGGTGCCGCTGGTCCCGTGCCTCTCGGAGTTGCGGGGTTTTGGGCCGCTGGGGCTTGTCACAAATGACAGTGAAGCCCCGGCCCGGGCGCATTTGCAGGAGGCGGGTGTGCTGGACCTGTTTGATTTTGTGGCCGGGTATGACAGCGGGTTCGGGGCGAAGCCTGGGCCGGGCCAGCTTCTGGCCTTTGCCGAGGCGCAGGGGCTGTCGCCGGAGCGGATCGTGATGGTGGGCGACAGTCGCCATGATCTGATGGCGGCGCGGGCGGCAGGAATGCCCTCTGTCGGTGTTTTGACGGGTGTGGCCGGGGAAAGGGACCTAGAGGACCTGGCGGATGTGGTCTTGCCCGATATCGGGCATCTCGCGGCGTGGATGACGCGCGTGGCGTGATCTAGATGCGCACGCGTTGCGTGCACGCGATGTTTTATTGGGGCGCTGCCCCCCGTCACCTTCGGTGACGTCCCCCGGCATATTTCAGAGCCGATGAAAATGCGGGGCGTGATGCGGTCGGTGCGCGACATTTTCTGTCGGTAATGGGTCGGCGTGCTGGTGTGCGCTTCCCGACACTGTGGCTGAGACACGGGAGATCGCCATGGCAGATGGAGCACGCAAACGTCGGGCCGGGGGGCGCGCGGCCAATATCGGGCGGCGGAGCCAGGAGCTGTTCAAGCAGATGCCTTGGCGGGTGCCGAAGAATACGGATCGGCCCACCGAGCCCATTGATGAGGAGGGGGTTCAGCGCATCCATAACGCGGCGATGCGCGTGCTCGAAGAGGTGGGCATCGAGTTTTTGAATGAGGAAGCCTGTGATCTGTTTCGGGAGGCGGGCTGCAAAGTCGATGGCACCAATGTGAAAATGGGGCGCGACTGGGTGATGGAGATGGTGCGTCAGGCGCCGTCGTCCTTCACGCTGACGCCGCGCAATCCGGAGAAGACGATCACCATCGGCGACGGGCATATCGTGTTTGGCAACGTGTCCTCGCCGCCGAACTATATGGATTTGGAGATCGGCAAGAAGGTGACGGGGACGCGGGCGCTGAACCAGAACCTGTTGAAGCTGACGCAGCATTTCAACTGCATCCATTTCGCGGGCGGTTACCCGGTGGAGGCGGTGGATATCCACCCGTCTGTCCGCCATCTGGACATTCTCTTCGACAAGCTGACGCTGACCGACAAGGTGATGCATGCCTATTCGCTCGGGAAAGAGCGGATAGAGGACGTGATGGAGCTTGTGAAACTGGCGGGCGGGCTGTCGGAGGAGGAGTTTCAGGCGACGCCGCGGCTTTACACCAATATCAACTCGACCTCTCCCCTGAAGCATGACCAGCCGATGATTGACGGGTGCTTGCGCTGTGTGCGGCGCGGGCAGGCTGTGGTGGTGGCGCCCTTCACCCTTGCAGGGGCGATGGCGCCCGTCACCATGTCGGGGGCCGTGGTGCTGTCGATTGCGGAGGCGCTGTCGGCGATTGCGCTCTTCCAAAATGTGGCGCCGGGGTCGGCTTGCGTGATCGGGACGTTCACCTCAAATGTCGACATGAAGACGGGCGCACCGGCCTTTGGGACCCCGGAATACATGCGCGCGACGCAGATGACCGGGCAAATGGCGCGGTTCTACGGGCTGCCGATGCGCGCTTCTGGCGTCTGCGCGGCCAATGTGCCGGATGGGCAGGCGATGTGGGAGACGTCAAACTCGCTCTGGTCGGCGGTGCAGTCGGGCACCAACATGGTCTATCACGCGGCAGGTTGGCTGGAGGGCGGCTTGATTGCCTCGCCTGAAAAGTTCGTGATGGATTGCGAGGTGATCCAGATGATCCAGCGCTATTTCGAGCCGGAGGTGGTGGCGACGGAGCGGGACGACCTTGCCTACGATGTGATCAAAGAGGTGGGGCCGAACGGGCATTACTTCGGCATCCAGCACACGCAGGACCGCTATGAGACGGCGTTTTATCAACCCTTTGTCA
The DNA here is from genome assembly GCA_038532095.1 of Pseudomonadota bacterium. Taxonomy (GTDB): domain Bacteria; phylum Pseudomonadota; class Alphaproteobacteria; order Rhodobacterales; family Rhodobacteraceae; genus JAJDOD01. The sequence continues at coordinate 5,443 of JBCBBB010000013.1, read as the reverse complement.
GCGATTGGTCGAACTATGAGGCGTTTGAAAGCAAGGGGGCGATCTGGACGGCGGAGCGTGCGCATCACCTGTTCAAGGCCATTGTGAACGAGTTTGAAGCGCCCCCGTTGGACATCGCCCGCCGCGATGCCATGGTCGATTTCGTGGCCCGCCGGAAGGCGGAAGGCGGGGCACCGACCGACTTCTGAGCGCTCTCTCTGCCGCAGCGCTCGTTTTTGTCGGAAACGCGCTAATTTAAGAGGCGTGGCAAACAAGGGGTGCGGCTGTGCTGCGGTGTTTTCTGGCAATGATGGCAACCGTTTTGAGCCTTGCGGGCTCAGACAAGGCGTTGGCGCAAGGCGGGCCTGCCGGGGTCACGACGGATTTTGTTGGCACAATGGAGGTCGCAGAAACCGTGTCGGTCTTCGGCCAGGTGGTGACCGGGCGGCAGAGCAATGTTGCAACGCGCGTGATGGGTGTTGTTGAAACCGCGCCTTTGCGCGTGGGTGACACGGTGCGTGCGGGGGATGTGGTGTTCCAGCTTGATACCGAGCGCCTTCAGATCGAACTTGAGCAGGCGCAGGCGGAGATTGGCATTGCCGAAGCCGGCCTTGTGGTGGCCGAGGCGCGGGCGGATCGCATCCGCAAGGCGCTGGAGCGGACGCAAACGCTGGTCAACAATGCGACGGTGAGCCAGGCGCAACTGGATGACCGCAGCGGTGAATACGCCGAAGCGCTTGGCAGTTTGCAGCAGGCGCAAGCGCGGATCACGGCGGCCCGCGCCGGGCTGCGGGCGGCCGAGTATAACGTTGAGAATTCTGTCGTGCGGGCGCCGTTTGACGGCACGGTGCTGGACGTGACAGCCGAGGTCGGTGAATTTGTCAATGCCGGGCATGTTGTGGTTCTGCTGCTCGACCAAGGCGCGTTGGAGGTCGAGGCGAATGTGCCGTCGCGCTATACGGCGGCGCTGCAATCAGACCAACCGGTTATGGCGCGCACCGATGCGGGCGGCGATCTTGAATTGGCGCTGCGTGCGATCCTGCCGACCGAGTTTTCCTCCACACGCACCCGCCCGGTGCGGTTTACCCTGACCGAGGGGGTCGAAAATATCGCCGTCGGCCAATCGGTGACGCTAGATGTGCCGGTGAGCCGTCCGGAAGAGGTGGTGGTGGTACCGAAGGATGCCGTGACGCAGGCGGCGGGCGGCTGGCAAGTCTTTGTCCATGCCGAGGGCAAGGCGATACCGCGCCCGGTTGAGATCGGGCGGTCCATCGGCGGTGCCTTTGAAGTGGTGAACGGTCTCGCCGTGGGCGATGAGGTCGTGGTGCGCGGCAATGAGCGGCTCCGCCCCGGTCAGGATATTGCGCCGACGCCGGTGGGCGGGCCGGGTGGTACCGCTGCGGCGGGGGCGCCGGGTGGTGCCTCTGCGAGCGGAGGGTAGGCGCAATAGACCCGATCCGTTTTTCCATTGACCGGCCAATTGCGGTTGTCGCCCTTGTGGTGATGGCGGTGCTCTTTGGTTTGCTGGCCTTGACGCGCATCCCGATCCAACTCGCGCCGGATGTGCGCAAGCCGATTGTGGTGGTTGAGACCACTTGGCCGGGGGCCGCCCCGGCGGAAGTGGAACGCGAGATCATCAACCCGCAGGAAGACGCGTTCCGGGGGCTTGAAGGGCTGGAGATCATGACCAGCCGGGCGCGCACGGGCGAGGCCGAGGTGACGCTGGAATTCGCGGTCGGCTCGGAGATGGGGGATATCCTGCTTCTGGTGTCGAACCGGCTGGACCGGGTGGGCGGCTATCCAGCGGAGGCGGGGGAGCCGACGCTCAACACCTCCGGCTCAGATGACAGCCCGATCGCCTGGGTGATCGCGCGCGCGGTCGAGGGCAATACGCCGTCGCTGCCGACCTATGGCGATTTCATGGAAGATGTCGTCAAGGAACGGATCGAGCGGATTGATGGCGTTTCAACCGTGAACGTGTTCGGCGGTGTGAGCCAGGAAGTGCAGATTGTGATCCGGCCCGAGGAACTGGCGCGGTTCGGGCTGACCATCCCGCAAGTGGTGGCCACGCTCCGGTCCGAGAATGTCAGCCTCTCGGCGGGCGATGTCGATGAAGGCAAGCGCCGTTACGTGGTGCGGGCCGATGGCAACCTGAACACGATTGAGGCGATTGAAAGCGTAGTGCTGAGAAGCGAAGTGCTTGGGCAGGGCGGCGGTGTCGGTCGGGTGCGTGTCGCCGATGTGGCGGATGTGGCCTTTGCCTTCAAGGACCCGACGACACGGCTCAGGTTCCGGGGCGAGCCTGCACTGGCCTTCAACATCGTCCGCGAACAGGGCGCGAATGTCATCCAGACCATGGAAGAGGTGCAGACGGTTCTCTCGGAACTGGCGGACGGCCCGGTGGCGGAGGCCGGGCTTCAGCTTGAACAGGTCTTTGACGAAACGGTCTATATCGAAGGGGCCATCGATCTGGTGACCCAGAATATCTGGATCGGCGGTCTGCTGGCCGCGACGGTTTTGTTGCTGTTCCTGCGCAGTCCGCGTGCGACGCTTGTGATTTCGCTCGCGATCCCGGTCTCCATCGTGGCGACGTTCGTGGCCATGGCGGCGACCGGGCGTACACTCAACGTGATCTCGCTGGCGGGCATCGCCTTTGCCATCGGCATGATCGTGGACGCGGCGATTGTCGTGTTGGAAAACATCTATCGATTGCGCGAACAGGGGATGTCGCGGCGCGAGGCGGCGTATCGGGGTGCAAAACAGGTCTGGGGCGCCATCCTCGTCTCGGCCCTGACGACCGTCATGGTGTTCATTCCAATATTGGTCATGGAACTGGAGGCCGGGCAGCTCTTCCGGGATATCGCGGTGGCGATCTCGGTCTCGGTTTTGTTGTCGCTGGTGGTCGCGGTGACAGTGATCCCGGCTTTGTCGAGCCGGTTGCTCTCGGGGGCGTCGACCAAGCCACTGCCCTTGCCGGGGATCGATCACTTCGGCGCGGCCTTCCGCTGGCTGGTGATGGGCTATACGCGCCTGACCGTACGGTTCCGGGCACTGGGCCTGATCATGGTGGCCGCCATCGGGACGGGCGCTGCAATCGCGGCGATCACGTTTCTGCCGAAGCTGGAGTATCTGCCGGAGGGCAACCGGAACCTTGTCTTCGGGATCATGATCCCGCCGCCGGGGTACAACCTATCCACCACAGAAACCATTGCCGAGCGGATCGAGAACGTGGCCCGGCCGATGTGGGAGGCGCGGCCCGCAGAGGAAACCGAAGACGGGTTGCCCGCGCTCGAATCGTTCTTCTTCGTCGCCATTCCGGGCAACAGCTTTGTCGGAGCCGCTGCTGTGGATGGCAGCCGGGTGGCAGAGGTCATTCCGATCCTCTCGCGCCCGATCTTTGCCGAACCCGGCACGTTCGGGTTCATGACGCAACCGTCCCTCTTTGGGCGTGGGGTTGGCGGCGGGCGCACAATTGAGCTGAATGTCTCCGGCGATGAGCTTGAAGACATCCTTGGCGTGGCGGGACAGGCCGCCGGCCTGGTGGCGCGGTTGCTGCCGCGCTCAGACGGGCATCAGTTCCGGCCCATTCCCGGGCTGGAGTTGGGGGCACCGGAAGTGCGGCTGATCCCCGACCGGGTGCGGCTCGCCGATGCCGGGCTGACGACGCAAGCGCTGGCCACGACGGTCGATGCCTATAATGACGGGGTGCGCGTGGCCGAGATCAATGTCGGCAACCGCCGGATCGACCTGACGCTGAAAGGTGAGGATGAGGCGCTGGAGGGTCTGAGGACGCAGGATGTGGGATCGTTCCCGGTGGTGACGCCGTCTGGTCAGATCGTTCCGGCCTCGGAACTGGCCGAAGTACGGGTGACGGCAGGGCCGACCGAGATCCGGCATCTGGAACGGCTCCGGACCGTGACGCTTGAGGTCCGCCCCTCGGACGCGCTGCCGCTGGAAGCGGCGGTGGAGCTTCTGGAGAATGAGGTCGTGGCTGTGATCGAAGAGCGTGGCCTGCCACCAGGCGTGCGCCTGTCGGTCTCGGGCACGGCGGATCAGCTGTCGCAAACCTGGACCGCGATCCAGATCAACCTCGCCGTGGCGATGGTGATTGTCTTCCTCGTCATGGCCATTCTGTTCGAGAGCTTCATCCTGCCGTTGGTGGTGATGATCTCCGTTCCGATTGCCGCGGCAGGCGGTGTGGGCGGGCTGGTCTTGCTGAACATGTTCCAGACCCAGCCCTTGGATATGCTCACCTTACTCGGCTTTGTGATCCTTGTGGGCATTGTGGTGAACAACGCGATCCTGATCGTGCACCAGTCGCTTTACTTGCTGCGTGAAGAAGGGATGAGCCCGGTCGACGCCATCGAGGAGGCCACGCGGAACCGCATCCGGCCGATCTTCATGTCGACCCTGACCTCGATCTTCGGGATGTTGCCGCTGGTGGTCTTTCCCGGCGCGGGGTCCGAGCTTTATCGCGGGCTTGGCGCTGTGGTCGTCGGTGGGTTGTCGATGTCGGCTTTCCTGACATTGCTGACCGTGCCGCCGCTTCTGCGCCTTGTGTTGCGGCCGGTCGCAAAGCCGCAATCCATCGCTGACAGCGTCGCGGCGGAGTGAGGGCGTTGGTTTTGGTGGGAGCCGCATGCGGCCCGTGTCGCTGGAAACCTTAAGAAACTCTCGGCATGTCGCGTTGCGACACGCCTGTCGTCGTTCCATTTTGTTTGTGAGGCCAACGGTCGCTTTCGGCCTTTTGCAAAGCAAAACGCCTATCGCGCGTCGACTTTGCTTTGCAAAGATCGACGGTGGTGGGCGACCTTGGAATCGAACCAAGCGTGAGTCGCCTCGAGGGAGTTACAGTCCCCTGCCACACCTTGCGGCCTGTCGCCCACCGGGCGTGCCTTGTCAGCACGTCGGGAGCAGATAGCGAAGGGGGCAGAACCGGTCAAGCGGCTTTTGCCTAACCTGCGCGTAACCGGTCGAAAAGTCGGCTGAGTGCGCCCCATTGCGACAGGGCGACGCCAACGAGGATCAGGCCCATGGCGGTGAAGAGGCTCGGTTCCAGCGCTTCCCCGAGGAATATCACCCCGAGGATGACGGCCCAGACCGGGACCATGTAGTTGACCAGCGACATGAACGTCGGCCCGGCGGTCCGGATCACCGTGATCCGCATCAGATTGGCCAGTGCGGTTTGAACGAGCCCCAACGTCACAATGACGGCGATCACGTCCATGGCGGGCAGGGGTGGCAGCCCTTCGGTCCAGAGCGCTGCGATGGTGACCAAGAGGGCACCGATCCAAAGGGTGACGGCAGACAATCCCACCGGGTCGGCAGGCGGAATGCGGCGCATCAGGATCGAGGCGATGGCATAGCAGCTTGCCGCTCCGATGCAGGCAAAGCGCCCTGCCGTTTCGCCCGCCACCCCGCTGGAGCGGAGCGCCTCTGGCCCGATCAGGACGACGACGCCGAC
>JBCBBB010000012.1:0-37964 GCA_038532095.1 Pseudomonadota bacterium | reverse complement strand
CCTTCCAGCAGGTCGTTTGCGGCAACGACCTTTGGCGTAAACGACCTGCTGGAAGGGGATGCCGTTTGGCTCACCGAAGACGACCAATGGACCCGCGATATGGGCAAAGCAGAGTTGATCGAAGACGAAGCCATTGCCGATGACCGCCTGCTGTTTGCCGCCGCGCAAGGCAACATCGTCGTCGGCGCCTATCTCGTCGATGCGAAACCCGGCAAGGCCGGCCCCGAACCCGTCCATTTCCGCGAGGCGTTCCGCACCCGCGGCCCATCCAACTACGCCCATGGCAAGCAAGCAAGTGACCCGCTGTCCCGGACTTGATCCGGGACCTCAGCGCAGAGGCTCCGGTTCAAGCCCGGAGCAGCGAAGGAGAGAAAAACATGTATCATTACAATGATTTCGATGAAGCCTTTGTGCGTGCCCGCGTGGCGCAGTTCCGCGCGCAGGTCGAACGCCGCATTGACGGCAGCCTGACGGAGGATGAATTCAAGCCGCTCCGCTTGATGAACGGCCTCTACCTGCAACTCCACGCCTATATGCTGCGCGTGGCCATCCCCTATGGCACGCTGAACAGCCGCCAGATGCACCAGCTTGCGATGATCGCCGACCGCTGGGACAAAGGCTATGGCCATTTCACCACGCGGCAGAACATCCAGTACAATTGGCCCAAACTCAAAGATGTGCCGGATATGCTCGAAGCGCTGGCCGATGTCGAAATGCACGCCATCCAGACCAGCGGCAACACCATCCGCAACGTGACCGCCGACCATTTCGCAGGCGCTGCCGCCGATGAAATCGCCGATCCGCGCCCCGTGGCCGAACTGATCCGCCAATGGTCCACCGACCACCCGGAGTTCCAGTTCCTGCCCCGCAAGTTCAAGATCGCCGTCACCGGCTCGCCCAATGACCGCGCCGTGACCAAGGCGCATGACATCGGCCTCCGCATGGTGCGGAACGACGCCGGAGAGCCAGGCTTCGAAGTCATCGTCGGCGGCGGCCTCGGCCGCACACCCATCGTCGGCAAGGTCATCCGCGACTTTGTCAGCCAAGCCGATCTGCTGCCGTACCTGGAAGCCATCGTGCATGTCTACAACCTCGCAGGCCGCAGGGACAATAAGTACAAGGCCCGCATCAAGATCACCGTGCAGGAAAACGGGATCGACACGATCCGCGACAAGGTGGAAGCACAATTCGAACGTTTGAGACGCGAATGGACCGGGTTTGACCAGCATCTGCTTGCCCGGATCGAACACGCCTTCGCGGCACCTGCGTTCAAGTCAGCCGGGTTGGACAAGTACAACGCAGCCCGCGACGCGAACCCCGCCTTCCGCGCCTGGACCGACACGAACCTGAGCGAACACCGCCACCCCGAGCACGCCATCGTCACCGTCTCGATCAAGAAACACGGCGCGACGCCGGGCGACGCGACGTCCGATCAAATGCGCGCGCTTGCCGATCTGGCCGAGCGCCTTGGCTATGACGAACTGCGGATCAGCCACGAGCAAAACGTGATCCTGCCGCATGTCCACAAGTCGGACCTGCCGGAGGTTTACGCGACCCTCCGCGAACATGACCTCGCCACCGCAAATGTCGGACTGATCTCCGACATCATCGCCTGCCCCGGCATGGACTACTGCGCCCTCGCGACGGCCCGCTCGATCCCGATTGCGCAAGAGATCGCGACGCGCTTCGACGAGTTGAAACTCGAACACGAGATCGGCCCGTTGAAGATCAAGATCAGCGGCTGCATCAACGCCTGCGGCCACCACCATGTGGGCCATATCGGCATCCTCGGCCTCGACCGCGCAGGCGTCGAGAACTACCAGATCACCCTCGGCGGCGACGGCACCGAAACCGCCGCCATCGGCGAACGCGCCGGCCCGGGTTTCTCAGCAGATGAGATCATCCCGGCCATCGAGCGGCTGATCGACGCCTATCTCGCCCACCGCGAAAACCCGGAGGAAACCTTCCTCGACACCTACCGCCGCCTCGGCATGGCGCCGTTCAAGGCAGCGCTCTACCCTGAGAAGGAAAAGGCGCATGCCGCTTGAGGCACCGCTCTCTCCGGTCGCGGATCGCGTTGCCGATCTGAATGCGCGCTATGCGCATCACTCGGCGATGCGTGTCATGGAAGATGCGCTCTACGATCACGAAGTGGGACGCACCGCGCTGGTCTCATCCTTCGGGGCGGACTCGGTCGTGCTGCTGCACATGGTGTCGGTGATCGATCGCACGACGCCTGTCCTCTTCCTCGACACCGAAATGCTGTTTCCCGAAACGCTGGACTATCAGCGCGAGGTCGCGCAGCGACTCGGCCTCGATGTGCACGTCATTCGCCCGGATCGGAACACGACGTTCCTCAAAGACCCGAACAACCGGATGCACGCACACAACCCCGACGGCTGCTGCGCCATGCGCAAGGACATTCCGCTCCAAAAGGCCCTTGAGCCCTACGACGCGTGGATCACCGGGCGAAAGCGGTTTCAAGGCGGCCAGCGCGCCGCACTCGACTTCTTTGAGGCCGACGACAAGGGCCGCATCAAGATCAACCCACTCGCGCATTGGTCGCCCGAGGACGTGCGCGACTACATCACCAACAACCGCCTGCCACGGCACCCGCTGGTCGCAAAAGGCTTCCCGTCCATCGGCTGCGCCCCCTGCACAACACGCGTCGCCGAAGGTGAAGACCCGCGCGCCGGGCGCTGGCGCGGACAAGACAAAACCGAATGCGGCATCCATTTCGTCAATGGCAAACTCGTTCGGCCTCAGGAGAACTAAGACATGAGCACTATCGTCACCGACACCGGCTTCGCACCGGACGACTGGACCCAGGGCTTTCTCGCCGCCGATCAATGGGCTGCGAATGACGACACGGGCGCGCGCGCCGTCGATCTTCAACCCGACGCCGATCTGTCGGCCCTTGACGGTCATCTCGACCAGATCGACCTGATCCGCATCGCCTTCCCAAGCTTCGCCGATGGACGCGGGTTCTCGCTGGCCAAAACGCTCCGCCGTTCAGGCTTCACGGGGCGGCTGCGCGCCAAAGGCCACGTGCTCGCCGACCAATACGCCATGGCCCGCCGCTCCGGCTTCGACGAGGTCGAAATCGACGCAGACATGGCCGCCCGCCAGCCCGAAGATCAGTGGCAAGCCCGCGCCGATTGGCACGCCAACGACTATCAGGCCCGACTGCGCGGGTAAGACGCCTTTCCTTGACCCACATCAACGACTAAGAGGATCGCGGTCTTGCAAAGACCGTGCCATGAGTATGACCGATCAGACACCCGTGACCGACACCACCGCCAAACCCGTAACCCTGCCTGACGCGCAAACCGTGACCGCTGTCCAGCACTGGACAGACCGGCTGTTTTCTTTCCGCGTCACCCGCCCGCAATCCTTGCGCTTTCGTTCCGGCGAATTCGTGATGATCGGCCTTCTGGGCGACATTGGCAAACCGCTGTTGCGCGCCTACTCCATCGCCTCGCCCGCCTGGGACGACGAACTGGAGTTCTACTCGATCAAGGTGCCGGACGGGCCGCTGACATCGAAGCTTCAGCACATTGAAGTTGGCGATCAGATCATCCTGCGCCCAAAACCGGTTGGCACGCTGGTGCTGGATGCGCTTCTGCCCGGCAAGCGGCTTTGGTTCTTCGCCACCGGCACGGGGATCGCGCCCTTTGCGTCGCTGATGCGCGACCCGGACACCTACGAACGGTATGAGCAGGTGATCATGATGCACACTTGCCGCGACGTGGCCGAACTGGAATATGGTCGCCGCCTGGTGGACGACATTCGCCAGGATGAAATGCTGGCCGAATTGATGGGCGACGGCTTTGCCGACAAGCTTCTTTATTACCCGACCACGACCCGCGAAGAGAGCCCAAAGATGGGCCGGATCACCGACAACCTGACATCCGGCACGGTGTTTTCCGATCTCGGGATCGAAGGGATTTCCCCCGAAGAAGATCGCGGCATGGTGTGCGGCTCACTCGCTTTTAACACCGATATGAAAACCGTTCTGGAAGGGTTCGGCCTTGAGGAAGGGGCCAACAGCGATCCCAAACAATACGTGGTTGAAAAGGCGTTTGTGGGCGACGGCATCTGACGATCTTGGCGGTTGTCCGACACGCCGGTGGCGCGTGCGCTCGAAACACACAGTCGCCCAAAGAGGGTCATGGCTCGAAGCGCACTGTTGGACAAAATGCACCATCGCTTGAGATGTGCCATCACTCGAAAGTGCATCGCCGCTGGAAGGCGTCCTCGCTTGAATTGCACGGTCGCTCGAAACGCATCACCGCTGGAAGCCCGAGCATGCTCGAAATGCGCAGTTGTCCGGAACGCATCGCCACTGGACGCCCCAGCATGTTCGAAATGCGACGTTGTTCGAAAGGCATAGCCGCTGAACGCCCCAGCGTGATCGAAACGCACGGTTGCTCAAAACGCATCGCCACTGGACGCCCCAGCGCGATCGAAACGCGCAGTCGCGCGAAACGCATCGCCGCTGGAAGCCCGAGCATGTTCGAAATGCGCAGTTGTCCGAAACGCATCGCTACTGAAAGCCCCAGCGTGTTCGAAACGCACGGTTGCTCAAAACGCTTCGTTGCTCGAAAGGCATCGGCGCTAGAAACGGATGGTTGCTAAAAACGCGTCGTTGCTCGAAAGGCCTCGGCGCTCGAAACGCGCCATGGTCCGAAGCGCACAGTTGCTCAAGACGCATCTCCGGTCGATATGCGCGGCGCGACGGGACGCCGGGTTGCTCGACCGCCGACTGGCATTCGCTTTCTGTTAATGAACCGCGATGTATACTAGGGGCGGGAGGACGGTGGCGCTACGGAATTTTCAGATTAACTAACTGTTAGTAAACGGAAAAGTTTCGCATGCGAAACTTTTCGCGCCATGTGTCCCCGCCGCTCAAAGCTACTCGACGGCGAGAGAAACCCTGATATCGGCCAGCACGCGTGGCAATTCTCCCTGGCCGGCCTCAGCCGCCAGAAGCTTTGCGGTCAGCCTGTCCTTTTCCCCATAGGCGAGTGGCGAGGCTTCGATGATGTCACGAACGATCTGACTGTTGAACGTCTCGGGCTGCAAGGCGGAGAGACCAAACGCAGCCGTGGCCAGCGCCGAGCCGGTCGATCCAAGACTGATCGGCTCCCGCTCCAATGGTTCGGACAGCTCTACCTCATTGGTCGCGACCACCGGCTTGACGACCGGGTCTGGCGCCAATTCCACGGCCATGCCCGCGGCCAAAATCGCAACCAGGCATGCGCCCGCAATCCAAACAACTCGCCCCATCGTCACATCCTCTAACGGGTGTCCCACAAGAGCACTCTTAGACCCTCACTCAGCCGAGAAAAGGGCATTCGGGGGCGGCGCCAGAAGGTCGGCCAAAGGCAGCGCATTGCCCCCGCGTGCATCGGCGGATTTCAGTATATCGCTCTCTGGAAGATGATTTTCTGCTGGAGCATGACACTTCTGCAACAGCCTGGATTGCGGCTGCGCCGCCGTTACGACGGCGCAGTCCAACACGTTTCAAAGACCGAGAGCGTCGCGCAGCTGATCTGTAATCGCCTGAATTTGATCAGGGTTTTCCTGTGCTTGCGTGATGAGCGCATCTGCCGCTTGCTTTGCCAGCGCGTTGAGATCCGACTCAGCCACATAAGTCCGCAGCGCTTCCGGATCGAACCCCTCAGGTGTCAACGCCGATGAGATATCCCCGGCTGCCTCGGTCGCGCCTTCTGCTGCGTCGCTTGCGGCGTCCGTCGCCGCTTCCGTCGCGCCTTCTCCGGCATCCGCAGCGCCTTCGACGGCGTCGGTCGCGGCATCTTCAGCCGCCTCCGCCGCGCCCTCAACGGTATCACCTGCGGCGTCCGTGGCACCTTCAGCTGCGTCCGCCGCGCCCTCAACGGCATCGCTTGCGGCGTCCGTCGTACCTTCGGCTGCGTCACTCGCCGCTTCCGTCGCGCCTTCTGCGGCATCCGCAGCACCTTCGACGGCATCGCTTGCGGCATCACCTGCCGCCTCCGTCGCGCCCTCAACGGCATCACTTGCAGCTTCCGTCGCGCCTTCGGCTGCGTCGCTGGCGCCTTCGGTCAGGCCGAGCGCGTCACCGGCTTCGCCTAGTGCACCTTCTACCGCGTCCTGAGCCTCTTCAACGGCGCCCTCGACAGCGTCGCGGGCTTCTTCCACTGCGCCTTCCACAGCCTCTTCAACCTCAGTCACGGCATCTTCGACCGCCGTTTCCGCTTCGTTGGCGACATCCTCAACGGCATCTGTGGCCTCGTCGGCAGCCTCTTCGACCGCTTCCTCGGCCTCGGAAACGTCTTCGCTTGTCTCCTCGGATGTCGTGGCGACTGGCGCCTCGTCGACGTCCCCTTGCATCACAAACCAAGCAACGGCTCCGATTACGATGATGGCGGCGAGAATAAGAAATGGTCTCATGCGATTTCCCCTAATTTGATTTGCCTTGGTAAGTGATGGTCCGGCGCGCAAAGGTCTAGGGGGAAGAATTGGCAATATGCCTCACCGGCGAATGCTGGCTCAACAGCTTCAAGATTTCGGAAGAATCTGGCCAAAAGCAGTTGAAGAACGTCCGATTCCCCCTTACTTTTTTGCACTCGATACAAACAGCTTAAGGATAAACCACCATCGCTCGCAGACCACACAACGCACCCCCGGTGCGTGAAACAGGCCCCCGGGTAAATGATCGCATCCGCGCGCCTGAAATCCGGCTCATCGGAGCCGAAGGGGAGAATGTTGGCGTTGTCACGCCAGACCGCGCGATGCGCATGGCCGAAGAGGCCGGGCTCGACCTTGTTGAAATCTCTCCAAACGCTGCGCCGCCCGTCTGCAAGATCATGGACTTCGGCAAGTTCAAGTACGAACAGCAGAAGCGCGAGAGCGAAGCGCGCAAAAAGCAAAAAACCATTGAAGTCAAAGAGGTGAAGTTCCGTCCCAACACGGACACCCACGACTATGACGTCAAGATGCGGAACGTGACCCGGTTCCTCGAAGCCGGGGACAAGGTCAAAGTCACCTTGCGGTTCCGCGGCCGCGAAATGGCGCACCAGAACCTCGGCCGCGACCTGCTAGAGCGCGTCGCCAAGGATATCGAGGAAATCGGCAAGGTTGAGAACATGCCAAAAATGGAAGGCCGCCAGATGGTCATGATGATCGGACCGGCCAAGTAACCTTCCACCTCTCGGCATTTGCACGCAAACGCCTGCCGGTCACGGTGCCCGCCCGAGGCCGGGCACCGGGGAAGGTCGCCAGATGGTCATGATGATCGGACCGGCCAAGTAACCTTCCACCTCTCGGCATTTGCACGCAAACGCCTGCCGGTCACGGTGCCCGCCTGAGGCCGGGCACCGGGGAAGGTCGACAAATGGTCATGATGATCGGGCCAGCCAAGTAACCTTCCACTTCTCGGCAATTGCACGCAAACGCCTGCCGGTCACGGTGCCAGCCTGAGGCCGGGCACCGGGGAAGGTCGACAGATGGTCATGATGATCGGACCGGACACATGTTCCGGAGGGGGGCCCGCGCTCGTGTCGGTCCTTTCGTTCTCTCATTCGCTTTAATCGACAGTCCTTTTGGAACTTCCTCCAAATGAGGAAACAATCTGTACCCCGAGCGGCCTTTGCCTTGCCACAATTGCGCGGACCCGCATAATATCCACTGGTCAGTTTAAACGAGTGCTTATGGTGGCGGGGGCTACGATATCTGCAGATCTCAACGAGCCTGAATGGCTCGACGCGTTGCGTGCCATCAGCAACGCCGAAGGAAGCTATTCCGATCTGGGCGCCGATCACGCCGCTATCTTTGTCGAGAAGAGCCAGGACGTGCTTTTTGTCGCGTTTGAGACCGTGTTCGGCATTCGCGCCAACAGTGCAACCGGGCTGCCCCTTGCGTTTGATCTTTGTGAACGTCGCGGGTGGTCCCACCTGACGATCACTGCGCGCCGTCAAAGCTGGTTCCGGGACAAGAACGTGTTCGGCTTCTTTGATCGATTGATCGACTATGACTTCTTCGACCAGTTCGAACGCGTCATTTTCTACGGCGCGGGCATGTGCGGCTATGCGGCAGGTGCGTTTTCCGTGGCGGCGCCGGGCGCGTCAGTGTTGTTGATTTCTCCGCAAGCCACTTTGGATCGTGCACTGTCCGGTTGGGACGACCGGTTCCCGTCGGCGCGACGTATCGATTTCGCGGAGCGCTATGGCGACGCCTCCCACCTGATTGGCGGCGCGGAGACCGCGCTTGTTCTGTTCGATCCCGACGAAGCGGAAGATGCGATGCATGCCAGCCTGTTTCGCGGGCCAAACGTCATTCACCACCGCTATCGCAGAGGAAGCGCGGGGGCGATTGAAGGCGACCTGCGCAGCATGTCCCTGATTGCGAAATTGGCAGATGCTTCGGCCACCGGTGATTTGACGCCCGCGCGCGTCGGTCAATTGATGCGTGTCCGACGGCGGCATGTGCCCTATCTGCGTGCCCTGCTGTCCCGGGTGCTGGCCGAAGATCGTCCACGCCTGACGATGGCGCTTTGTCGCGCGGTATTGGCCGAACAGCCGCTGCCGCGTTTTAGAGATCACCTGGAGCGTGCCGAGATCCAATTGGGGCTGCGCAGCACCCCTTCGGAAAACGACGCGCCCGCGCGCGACACGCAATAGATCACTGTGACGATCGCTGCGCCGCTTCAGCTGTCGTAGTCGGGGGCCCGCGCCGCTTTCACTTTGGCTGTCAGTCTCGGCGCCAGCACACCGAGCACCGCGCCAAGCGTCAGTGATAACGCGCCACCCCCGCCGGTGAAATAGGCGACAAGAGCAGCACCCAAAAGGCACAGCGAAAGGGCGATGGCGCGCATCTCCACCGGTGTGGGCGGCATGCCCGGCAGGTTCTGTTCGATGATTGGGCGAAGACGATCCTCCGCTGCGGCGGCACCCCATCCGGCAAGGGCACCCAGTAGTATGGTCCAGATCACGATTGCTGCTCCCTCATGCTGTTCTGAGCGAGACATTAACCGATTCGCAGCGGGTGCTGTACGGGCTCTGGTTCCTTCCAGGCCGTTGCGCTACAGGAAAGGTATGACCCGCGAACTTACCCTGACCACACCGGACGACTGGCACTTGCATCTGCGAGACGGTGCAATGATGGAAGGTGTGCTTCCCCACACCGCGCGCCACTTTGCCCGCGCCATTGTCATGCCCAACCTCGTGCCCCCGGTGGTGACCGGAGATCAGGCCGCGGCCTATCGGGATCGCATTCTGGCCGCCCTGCCCGACGACATGAGTTTCGAGCCGCTGATGACGCTCTATCTCACCGAGACGACGGACCCGAACGATGTCCGCGCGGCAGCGGAGAGTGGCATCGTGAAGGCCGTGAAGCTTTATCCTGCGGGTGCGACCACCAATTCAGACAGCGGCGTGCGCAATGTCGACCGTGTCCGTGGCGTGCTGGAGGTCATGGCCGAGATCGGCTTGCCGCTTTGCGTCCATGGCGAGGTGACACGGGCCGAGATCGACATCTTCGATCGGGAAGCTGTCTTTATCGAAGAGGTGCTAGACCCGGTGCGCCGCGCCGTGCCCGGGCTTCGCGTTGTGATGGAACACATCACCACGGCAGAGGCGGCTGCTTACGCCACCGAGGCAGGCGACGATCTGGCGGCGACGATCACGGTGCAGCACCTGATGCTTGACCGGAACGACATGCTGGTGGGGGGCATGCGCCCACATTACTACTGTTTGCCGATCCTGAAACGCGGCACGCATCGCTGGAAACTGGTGGAGGCTGCGACCTCCGGCTCGCCCCGGTTTTTTCTGGGCACCGACAGTGCGCCGCATCCACAGCACAAGAAAGAAGCCGAATGCTGCGCCGCTGGCTGTTTTACAGCCCCGGTCGCACTGGCCTGTCTGGCCGAAGTGTTCGACGAGGCGGGTGCGCTCGACAAACTCGACGGTTTCGTTTCCCGTCATGGGCCCGGGTTCTATCGGCTGCCGGTGAATACAGGCACTGTAAAGCTTGAGAAGGGCGACCCAGTGGCGTGGCCCACATCCGTTGAAACCGGCGCGGGGCCTGTCACCGTGTTTGATCCGGGCCGACCGGTGCATTGGCGGGTCGTGTGAGTGTCGCCGGGCTTTGCCCGCCGATCCGCTGGGGGCCTTGCCCCCAGACCCCCGCGCGTATTTTTGAAGAGATGAAGAGGCAGGCCGCATGATCCCCACAAGTTTCCCCGACAAGAGCGAGATTGCGCGGCTGACAGCCTCCATGCTGCTTGAGATTGAGGCGGTGCACTTCAATGCCGATGAGCCGTTCATCTTTGCCTCTGGACTGCCCTCGCCGGTTTACATCGACTGTCGGAAGCTGATCTCGTTCCCGCGCATTCGGGCGAGTTTGATGGATTTCCTCACGGTGACGGTCATGCGCGATGCGGGGTTTGAGGCGTTCGATAATGTTGCCGGGGGCGAAACTGCCGGCATTCCTTTCGCCGCCCTCGTGGCCGAGCGTATGGCGCTGCCGATGACCTATGTCCGGAAGAAGCCGAAAGGCTACGGGCGGAATGCGCGAATCGAAGGCGCCATGTCGGAGGGTCAGCGCGTGCTTTTGGTCGAAGACCTGACGACCGACGGGGGCAGCAAGATTTCCTTCGTCGAAGCCATTCGCGAGACAGGTGCGACATGCGGCCACACCGCGGTGATCTTCTATTACGGCATCTTTCCCGAAACCATCGAAACCCTGAAAGGCCATGGCGTTAGCCTGCATCATTTATGCACCTGGTGGGACGTTCTGGAGGTGGCCCGGGAGGGCGAAAAATTCGACCGCGAGACCCTGAAAGAGGTCGAAAGTTTCCTGCGTGCGCCGCGGGCCTGGCAAGACGCGCGTAAAAAATAATTTCGGGCGCGTCACCGCTAAATGTTGACGCATGGGCCTTCTTCACCGCAAGATGAAGCGCGCTTGGCGGGTTCCACACCTTGTCCACAAAGATATCCTTATAGACCCGCGGCAGCAGTTTGGCCTATGCAGGCCACCAGGGCTGAGGAACAAGTACAAGGGGCAGGCAATGAGCGAAATCGCTCAAATAAGAGCTGTTGGGGAAGACGGAGACGTCGAGGCACTTCCCCACAATATCGAAGCAGAGCAGCAACTCCTCGGCGCGATTTTAACAAACAACGATACCTATGACCGGGTGGCGAGCGTGATCAACGAGAGCCATTTCTACGACCCGGTTCACGCGCGGATCTATGAAGTTGCCGCCAGCCGGATTGCCAAGAACCAGTTGGCCTCTCCGGTTACGCTGAAGGCGTTTCTGGAAGATGACCCGGGCCTCGCCGAATTGGGCGGGGCGGCCTATCTGGTGCGCCTTGCCGGGGCCGCCATCAGCACGTTTGCGGCGCGCGATTATGCGCAGATGATCTATGATCTGGCGGTGCGTCGGAAGTTGATCGAGCTCGGTCGCGATATCGTGGCGCGCGCGGCCAAAGTTGAAGTGGCCAATGAGCCGAAAGAGCAGATCGTCGAGGCGGAACAGGCGCTTTACAAGCTGGGGGAGACCGGCACGTCCTCGTCCGGGTTCCAGAGCTTTCTGAAGGCGGTCACCGACGCGGTCCATGTGGCCAACGCCGCGTATCAGCGGGACGGCGGCCTGGCCGGTGTGTCCACTGGCCTGACCGATATGGACAAGAAACTGGGCGGTCTTCACAGGTCGGACCTTCTGATCCTGGCCGGGCGCCCGTCGATGGGGAAGACCTCGCTTGCGACCAACATCGCCTTCAACATTGCCAAGGCGTATCGCAAGGGCAAACTTCCGGATGGCAGCGACGGCGCGGTCGATGGTGGCGTCGTGGGGTTCTACTCGCTCGAGATGAGTGCAGAGCAGTTGGCCGCCCGTGTGCTGTCGGAAGCGGCCGAGGTGCCGTCCGAACAAATCCGGCGCGGCGACATGACGGAACCGGAGTTTCGCCGGTTTGTCGATGCCGCAAAGACGCTGGAAGCCTGTCCGCTGTTCATTGACGACACGCCTGCCCTGCCGATCAGCCAGCTGGCCGCACGCGCGCGGCGGTTGAAACGCGAGCACGGGCTGGATGTTTTGATCGTAGACTACCTACAGCTTGTGCGCCCCGCGTCGGCCAAGGACAGCCGGGTGAACGAGGTGTCAGAGATCACCCAAGGGCTCAAGGCGATTGCCAAGGAACTGGATATTCCGGTGATCGCGCTTTCGCAGCTGAGCCGTCAGGTCGAAGCGCGGGAGGATAAACGCCCACAACTCAGTGACTTGCGTGAATCGGGCTCTATCGAGCAGGACGCCGATGTCGTGATGTTCGTGTTCCGGGAGGAATACTATAAGGAACGGGAGAAACCCGGCGATCACGACCTGGAGGGCATGGCGAAGTGGCAGGAGGAGATGGAACGTCTCCACGGTCGCGCCGAAGTGATTATCGGCAAACAGCGCCATGGCCCCATCGGCACGGTCGAGCTTTCCTTCGAGGGCCGGTTCACCCGGTTTGGGAACCTGGTGAAGCCGTGGCAGCAGGACAGCGAGTTCTAAGGGGCAAGCTTTGCCCGTCGCTGTTTTAAGCACCCGGCCTAAAACTTGGATCGCTTTTCACTGCCTCTCCCTTCGGTCGAACGCAAAAGGCGATGCGCGACATCTTAGGCTGAGGACCGGACGCATTAAATGCGCGCCTGCGGCGCATACAATGTTTTGTTTGGGGGCGCTGCCCCGTCTCTCTTCGAGAGACTCCCCGCCGTATTTGAGCCAGGAAGAACAGCCTCTTCATCTCTTCTGAAATACGCATAAACGCGGCTGCCGGAGGCAGACGCAAATCATCGTGTGCGCCGAAGGCGCGCAATCTGAAGGGAGGCGGCCCCGCTCAGATCGAACCGGCTTCGACCATGTAATTGTTGGCCGAGCACATGGCCGCGTCGTCGGAGGCAAGAAACAGAACCATGCGCGCGACGTAGACCGGGTCGATCAGGTCGGGCAGGCATTGGCGGGCGCGGTGCGCCTCCAGCGCTTCGGGGGTGGCCCAAAGCTCCTTCTGGCGGTCAGTCATAATCCAGCCGGGCACGACCGTGTTTACGCGAATGCGGTGATCGCCCAGATCGCGCGCCATCGTGCGCGTCAGGCCGTGCACGGCCGCTTTCGCTGTCGTGTAGGCGGGGAACCCGCCACCGGCTTCCCACCAGGAATTTGAGCCCATGTTGATGATCGAGCCGCCGCCGTTTTCGATCATACCGGGGGCAATGGCCTGAATGGCGAAGAACATGTGGCGGATGTTGGTGGCCTGACGTTCGTCCCAGTAGTCCGGGGTCACATCTTTCCAGTTGTGGCGATCATCGCGGGCGGCGTTATTCACAAGCACATCCGCCGGACCAAGACGTTCGGTCAGCGCGGCCATGGCGGCCTGCATCGTGGGGATGTCGCGCAGGTCGCAGACTTCGAACGTCACATTCTCAAACCCATCGGCGAGCGTGGCGCTCCCCTCGGCATCGAGGTCCAGAAACCCGACACGCGCGCCTTGCGCGGCGAAGGCCTTCACAATCTCGGCGCCGATGCCCTGAGCACCGCCAGAGACGATGACGGTCTTGTCTTTCAGGCTGGGATGGATGGCAAATTCGGGCATGGGACCTCGCGCAGATCGATTGTGATCCACGCGGTATTACCCGTGTCATGCGGTTATGCAATGAGATGCATGAGGATTGCGAACCGGTTCACCCGACCCGCATGGCACGTCCGGGGACGGCATAGCGCGAGAGTGGCACGCGGGTGCGGGCCCGGTACCGCATTGGCCAGCTCGCAACACGCCGAATGCCGCCGAGCGCCATGTAGAGAAACGCGGTCACGGCCACGCCCAGCATCAACCCGTTGAACTGATCGACCAACACAAGCGAAATGAGGCGCGTCAGGATCTCGTACCCTGCAACGGCATCCGTCAACATGTGGGACGCGTCGTACAAAGCGGCGTAGGACCCCTTCGGATCGACCATCCGCCAGCCAAGAAGAGCGGTCGCGATGCCGCCAATCAGGAAATTCTTGCCGAGCATGTTCCTGCCCTTTTTCTGCTCTCCCCCGCATGAATGTTAGGCTCTACGCACCCTATCACGCAAGTTGTGACTGGACCGATGCAGGAAATGTGCCATCCTTGCCGCATGCGGTGGTTGCTCTGTTTTTTGCTGATCTTCGCGGGGCCGGTGCGTGCCACCGAGGTCGATGTTGAGCTTGCCTTGATGGTCGATGTCTCTCGCTCGATGGGGCCAAGCGAATTGGAGTTGCAGCGCCGGGGTTATGCGGAGGCCATCGCCTCAGACGAAGTCGTCAACGCCATTCTCAACGGGTTCACCGGGCGCATTGCGTTGACCTATGTCGAGTGGGCCGGGAAAGGCTCCAACCGTGTCATCATCCCATGGACGCTGGTGGATAGCCGGGAGGTGGCGGAAGATATCTCGGCCCGGCTCACTGCCGATTTTTCCTCCGGGATGCGGCGCACGTCGATCACCGGGGCCATTCAGTTCGCCATGGAAGACATGGAGATCAACGGGTTCGATGGGCTGCGCCGCGTGATCGACATCTCGGGTGATGGGCCGAACAATCAAGGCGGACCGGTCGAGATGGCGCGGGACCAGGCCATTGAAGAAGGCTTTGTCATCAACGGCTTGCCACTGATGACCCAGGATGGAAACACATTCTGGAGCCTGGCTGACCTTGACCTTTATTACGAGCATTGCGTGATCGGCGGCCCCGGCGCGTTTGTGATCCCGGTTTGGGAATGGCAGGAGTTTCCGCTGGCCGTGCGCCGCAAGATCGTTCTGGAATTGGTGGGGTCGCCAGACGCGCTGACACCTGTTGCACGCTCGGGGCGGCGCACCGACGGGTATGACTGCTTTATCGGTGAAAAGATGCGCGAAGAGTGGGAACGCTCGTATAACGAGTTCTAGCGCAGGTCCGGATCCGAGGGCATAGGCGGCGTTTCCCCACGCGCGCGGCGCCAGTGCACAAGCGCTTCTGGCACGCCTGCCCGAACCGTTGCCACGTCGCACATGAGCGGCCAGTCCGGTTTGGCTGGCTGCGGCTTGGGCGCGGTAGTCTCAGTCGGCCAAGACCAGGAAGACAGGGTCAAGATGCTCATGCCGAAACTCTATCACAGCAACGCTTAACTGTCTCTCACCGAGAAGAAGGTGAGCCAGGTTTGGCCGAAGCGGCGCGCATCGAGCTTGTCCAATCCCGCCTGCGTCTCCGCCTCGTGGTCGTCCTCCCAAACGATCAAAGCTTCCGACTCAACCCACCCGCCAGCCAGCGCCGCCTCGATCGCGCGCGCGCCTTTACCACTGCCATAGGGCGGGTCGAGAAACACGAGGCTGGCCGCCTGAGCAGTACACTGTCCCAACCGCGTGGCATCCTGTCGGAGGACGCGGGTCTCATCCTTGCAGCGGGTTTTCGCGATGTTGGCGGTCAGCAGGCTGAGCGCCGCCCGGCCATTCTCGACAAAGGTCACATGCGCGGCACCGCGCGACAGGGCTTCGAGGCCCAGCGCGCCCGTGCCCGCGAACAGATCGAGTACAATGGCGTCTTCAATGGGCGCCCCGAACCGCCCCCCTTCAAGCATGCTGAAGAGGCTCTCGCGCACACGATCTGTCGTCGGTCGCAGATGCGCGGCGGCGTCGCCTTTTCCGAGAGAGGCGAGGCCGAGGCCTTTGAACCGGCCTCCGATGATCCTCATGCCCGAAGCAACGCTTTCAGGTCGGTGTCCGGGTCGGCAATGGCCTTGGCATCCACGGGCTTTGCCGCCTCCAAAAGGCGCTTGCCGACCATGAAGTCGCGCGGTGCGTTGATCGCGTCTACAGCAAGAAACCGGTCGCCTTTGAAGTACCAATGGCTGACGCTGGCGCCGCCCCCGCGCGGGACGACTCGGTCATAGCCCGTATTCAGCCCGGCGATCTGCAGCTTGAGGTCGTATTGATCCGACCAGAACCATGGGACGGGTTCATAGGGCGTTTCGGCGCCGAGCATGTTCGCTGCCACGCACTCCGCCTGATCAATGGCGTTTTGCACAGACTCGAGGCGCAGCCGCCGCCCTTCATAGGGGAACGACGCGCAGTCCCCGGCGGCCCAGATATCCGGGGCAGACGTGCGACCGAAGGCATCGACCGAAACGCCGTTTTCGCAGTGCAACCCGGCCTCGTCCGCAACGGCGGTATCGGGGCGAATGCCGATGCCCACGATCACGAAATCCACATCCAGGACTGAGCCGTCCGACAGCTCAGCCTCGGTCACGCGGTCGTCGCCAACAAGGCGTGCCAACCCGACACCCTCGCGCAGACCGACCCCGTGGGAGAGATGCGCGTCGCGGATCACATCAGCTGTTTCGCTGGCCGCCACGCGCCCAAGAATGCGCTCGGCCTGTTCCACGACCGTGACTTTAAGGCCCAGCTTCGCCGCCACCGCAGCGGCTTCCAAACCGATGTAACCACCTCCCACGACGAGGACGCGCGCGCCTTCCTGGAAGAGCGGCGACATTGCATCGATGTCAGCCAAGGTGCGGACGGTGAAAACGCCTTCAAGATCGCCCCCAATGGCAGCGGGCAGGCGCATGGGCACCGATCCCGTCACAAGCGCCAACTGGCCATAGGACAGGACATCATCGCCGACCGATACGGTCTTGGCTGCCGGGTCGATCCGGGTGGCACGCGCGCCGAGGCGCAGTGTGATGTTCTTCTCGGCATAGATCGCCTCGGGCCTGAGAAAGAGGCGTTCCTTGGCCTGTTCCCCCAACAGATACGCCTTTGAGAGCGGCGGTCTCTCGTAGGGTGGGACGGGTTCGTCGCCAACGATGGTGATCGTGCCCTCCGCCCCAAGGGCCCGCAGTTTCTCGGCCAGCGACGTGGCCGCCTGCCCGCCGCCAATGATCAGAAAATCGTTCATGCCCGTTCACTCTGGTTCGCGCGCTCACATGGGTTATATCGACAAAAGTCGAATGGCAATTTCAGGAGTGGGCAAATGGCAATTTCTGTGGGCGACAGGATCCCTTCGGTCAAACTGATCAATCAAATCGGTGAAGGGGACGTCCGGCAGATTGACATCGCCGAACGCATCGCGGGCAAACGCGCCGTGATCTTCGGCTTGCCCGGGGCCTATACGGGCATTTGCTCGGCCGCCCACCTGCCCAGCTTCATCCGAACCGCGGATGGCTTTCGTGCCAAGGGGATCGACGAGATCATTTGCGTGTCCGTCAACGATGTCCGCGTGATGAACCATTGGGGGACGCATTCCGGCGCGCATGACGCGGGCATTCTGATGCTGGCCGACTGGGATTCAGAACTGACCAAAGCGCTCGGGTTGGAGTTCAGTGTGCCAGCGCTTGGCTTCAAGGACAGAATGACCCGCTGCGCAATGTTGGTTGAAGACGGTGTCGTGCGTGTGCTCCAGTTTGAAGAGGATCACGGGGTTTGCAACCTGACTGCGGGTGAGACCCTGTTGGAGATGGTGTAGCGCCTTAGTACGTTTCCCTTGCGGCGATCCGTTTGGCGTTATCGGCCCAAACTGCATTTGGGTATTAGCGAAGCGTAAAGGTCGGTTGGTTAAAGGGACGATGCGCGAGACCCTGGTTGACCGTCAGCAGGGCTTAAAGCACCCGGCCTAGGACCTGACGCGCTTTTCACGGCCTCTCCCTTCGGTCGAACGCAGAAAAGCGATACGCGATGTCTCAGGTTAAAGACCGGACGCCCTCATCAGTTACCGTGTTGCGTTCAGCAAAAATTGTCCGAATCGACCCCACCCTAGGGGTGGGAGGACGGTGGCTTTACGTATTTCTAAGTTAACGAAGGTTAACGCGCCGCCTACGCGTCCATCTTGTCCGCCAGCGCAAGGTCGAGTTTCGACAAACCGTCCACGTCATGCGTGGTCAGCGTAACGTCTACCCGATTGTAAACGTTGAACCATTCGGGGTGATGGTTCAGTTTCTCTGCCTCAATCGCCATCCTGGACATCCAGCCCCAGGCCTCGATGAAGCTCTTGAACTTGAACGTTTTCTGGATCGCGTCCCGGTCTTCGGCCAAGACCCATCCGCGTGTTTCCAAAGCACTCAAGGCATCGGTCCGGGCGGCACCTTCAAGTTTCTCATTCATACCGGTTCCTCCGTCACTTTGCGGAACGGGCCATAGCTGGTGAGAACCTCGATGTCCTCCCCCACGGCGCGCCGCTCCGCTTCGAGATAGTCTGCAACGGCCCGGGAAAACCCTTCATCCGCCATCCAGTGGAGCGAATGCGTTTCCACTGGAAGATAGCCCCGCGCCAGCTTGTGGTCGCCCTGCGCCCCTGCCTCCACCGTCCGCATGCCGCAGGCGATCGCATAGTCGATGGCCTGATAATAGCAGAGCTCGAAATGCAGGCAGTCGTGATGCTCCGTCGCGCCCCAATAGCGACCGTAAAGCGTTTCCCGCCCGATGAAGTTCAAAGCGCCGGCAACGGGTCGCCCTTCGCGATACGCCAGCACCAGAAGCATATCGTCCCGCAAGGTGTCCTGGGCGATATCGAAGAACTTCCGCGTCAGATAGGGCGTGCCCCATTTGCGGGCGCCGGTGTCCTGGTAGAAATGCCAGAAGGCGTCCCAATGCTCGGGCTGGAGCGCGTCACCAGTGAGCGCGACAATGTCACCGCCGAAGCCTTGTGCGGTACGCCGTTCCTTCCGGATGGTCTTGCGTTTGCGTGACGAGAGAGCGGCGAGGAAGGCGTCGAAATCCGCGTAACCGTCATTTTGCCAGTGGTACTGCTGGGTCACCCGCGGCAAAAGGCCGATCTCCCGACCCCGCTCGGCTTCCTCTGGCGTGCAGAATGTCGCGTGGACCGAGGACAGGCCGTTCGACTGCGCCACTTGCAGCGCGCCATGGATCAGGGCTTCAGTGCCTTCCGCTTCAAAGCCGGGGCGGGTCAGGAACCGCCGACCGGTGGCGGGTGTGAACGGCACGGCAATCTGTAGCTTTGGATAGTACCGTCCTCCCGCACGTTCCCACGCGTGGGCCCAGTTGTGGTCGAAGATGTACTCACCCTGGCTGTGTCCCTTGGCATAAAGCGGTGCGACGGCGGCAATAGCGTCCCCGTCCCGCACCACCAGATACCTTGGCTCCCAGCCTGTACCCGGCCCGACCGATCCGCTCTTTTCCAGTGCAGAGAGAAACCGATGCGTGGTAAAGGGATCCCTTGGCCGTCCGCCGTCTGACACCTCCGGACAAGCACAGCTGTCCCACTCGGCGGCCGGTATCGCCGAAAGAGAAGACAGAGCCGTGATTTCAAGCTGTTGTTCGGTCATGCCCGTATCGGTCAAAGCCATGCGCATAAAGTGACCCGGCAGGCGCCAAGTTCAAGTCGGTGTGGTCGCTAAATACCCTTCGAAGGTGATATTGTCCGCGATCCGCCGCGCCGCGTGTTCTTCGGCAATGGATCGAATGGTCCAGCAGAGGATGGGCACCGCCCTTGCTTTCAGGTCTGCGACGGCCTTAGCCTCAAGCCGTTTGTGGTTGTGGCTGATGAAAGAGGCACCCACACGATCAAAATGGCTGATCCCCGCCAGCTCATCGCGCCTGGCTTCGGCAACGTCCCACTCGGCGGCGTCGAACCCATCCGTCACCAGACCACGCGGGACCTGCGGCGCAAGGGTTTGCAGCGCCGATACGGAATGCGGGTTGAAGGACATGACCGCCACCGCCCCCTGATAGCCATCAAGGTTGCGCGCGATTTCAGCTTCCAACGCCCCAACATTTTCACCGAGCGCGCCATCCTGGTCTTTCACTTCCACCAGCAAAGGCACACGACCATCAACCATCGCGAGTATCTCGGGCAAGTCCGGTATCGTCTCATCGCTGCCCGTCAAACGCTGCGTTGCCAGATCCGCCCGGGTCCGTCTGGACACGCGGCCCGTATCAGCGGTCAACCGGTCCAGAGTGTCGTCATGAAAGACAATCGCCGCCTGATCTGACGTGCATTGTATATCAATCTCAATACCATAGCCGTGATCGATGGCCGCCTGAACCGCAGCCCGGGAGTTCTCGGGAACCCCTTTCGACACATCGTGCAGGCCACGATGCGCAATCGGATGTGTGAGAAAGGCTGTGGGCAGCATCGGTCAGACGATCTCGAAGAGACCTTCAATTTCAACGGCGACGCCAAGCGGCAGCGCCGCCGCACTGACCGCCGAGCGCGCGTGTTTTCCGGCATCGCCCAAAAGGGCGACCAGCAAGTCGGAGGCCCCATTGATAACCTTGGGCTGTTCGGTGAAGTCTTGCGTGGAGTTCACAAACCCCGTCAGTTTGATCACGCGCTTCAAGCGCCCGAGGTCACCGCCACAGGCCGTTTTTACCTGCGCCAGCAGGGAAAGCGCACATGTTTCAGCGGCCTTCGCGCCATCTTCGGCCGACATATCCGCCCCGAGCTTGCCCCGGATCAAGCCATCCGCGTTTTGGGAGATCTGCCCGGAGACATGGACCACGTTGCCGACAATGACAAAGGGCACGTAATTCGCCACGGGTGCCGGGACATTCGGCAACTCCAGCCCCAGTTCAGCAAGCTTGGCGTTCAGTTCAGCGGTCATACCTGTTCTCCTCCGGATCTGGCGCCATAATGTGCGTGAGCATCCCCAGCGCAACACTCTTTTGCAAATCCGTTCACGGATGCTTCACGAGACCTGTCAATCGCCAGGATTTCGACCTATGTGGGAGCAACACGGAATGTTATGGAACGTGTTGTGAAGCTGCTTTTAGATCCCAAAATCGGCCTTTTGGTCGCCGCCCTTTCCCTTGCCGCGTGTTCCACACCAAACACGCCAACAGAGATTCATGACCCCTATGAACCTGCGAACCGGGTTGCACATGCGGTCAACAAAGGGGCGGACCGCGTGTTCTTCAGGCCTGCCAGCCAGGTGTATGGGACCGTGGTTCCACAGCCTGTGCGGCAAGGGCTGAGCAATGCGTCCTCCAACCTGTCCGGTCCCCGCAACGTGGCCAATGACTTGTTGCAGGGCAATGTGGAAGACGCCGGTCACAATCTGATGCGTTTTCTGGTCAACACGACCGTCGGGGTGTTCGGGCTCTTTGATCCGGCCAGCGGCTCCTTCGGTCTGGAGGCACGTGACACCGGCTTTGGCGACACGCTCGCCGTCTGGGGTGCGCAAGAAGGCGCCTATCTGGAACTCTTGCTCTTCGGACCTTCTACGGAGCGGGATGCCATCGGTCAGGTTGTGGACATTTTTGCCAACCCGCTCGATTCGATCTTTGAAGATGGCGCAGATGTTGCGGCTGCAACGTCTTTCCCGTCTGTGCTGAACTCGCGTTTCGAACTGGCGGATACTGTGGACGGTATTCTCTACGAGAGTGCCGACAGCTACGCGCAGTTGCGACTTTTCTATCTTGAGAGCCGCCGGTTCCAGCTCTCCGGGCAAACTTCTGCCGAGAACGCATTCGATCCCTATGAGAACCTCTACGAAGAGGTTTATGAAGGTCTCTATGATGAATTCTGATCTGTCCCGTCGCCATGTCATGGCTGGCACCGCATCCATCGCGCTGATTGCCGCCGCACCGCAAGCCTTTGCGTTGTCTGCCGGGCAAGCCCAGCAGCTGATCAGTCAAGCTGTGGGCGAAATCAATCGCGCCATCAATTCAGGCAAGTCCGGGAACAGTCTTTACCGGACCTTTGAGGGTATCTTTCGCAAATATGCGGATGTGCCAACGATTGCACGTTCGGCGCTTGGTCCCCCTGCGCGTTCGGCATCGCGCAAGCAGTTGACAGAGTTCACCAATGCATTCGCGGGCTACATGTCGCGAAAGTACGGCAAACGTTTCCGCGATTTTGCCGGCGGTCAGGTGGAAGTCACCGGGTCGCGCGCTGTCAAGCAGTTCCAAGAGGTGTCTGCCGTGGCGCGTATACCGGGCCGGTCGCCTTTTGCCGTGAATTTCATGGTCTCAGATCGCTCGGGGTCGAGCAAGTTCTTCGACCTGCTGATCGAAGGCATCAGCCTGCTGAAGTCAGAACGGGCAGAGATTGGCGCGATGCTCGACAAACGACGCGGCGACATCGACGCGCTGATCGGTGATCTTCAACGGGCGGGGTAACGCCTAAAGCATCCGGCTTAAACCCGGAATCGCTTTTCACTGCCTCTCCCTTCGGGGAGACGCAAAAAGCGATACGCGATGCCTCAGGTGAAAGGCCGAACGCCCTAGCGCACCGCATCAGTTCCGAACCATTCCCGATAGAGCGCGTCGTAAGTGCCGTCTTCCCGCAGGCGCAACAAGATGCGATTTATGGGCTCGCGCAGTTCGCTGCCGGGCTGAAGTGCCAGACCATAGTTTTCTCGCATGAAGATGGGGCCAACCAGCTCTGCGCGCCCTCCCCCTTGCGTGGTGACATAATACGAAAGAATGGGTGCGTCGAAGACAATGGCGTCGATGCGCCCGTCCTCGAACGCGGCCAGCAAACTGTCGAGGTCATCAAAGCCGATATACGTCAGATCGCGACCGTCCAGAAACCCGGCCGCCGTGGACCCTGACGTCGTGCCAACGCGTTTGCCGTAGAGATCATTGACCGATTGCACAGAGCTTTGGATCGCGTTCACCGTCATGGTGGCAGTGATGTGCGCAACGAAGACAGACACGATAAACAGCGACGACACCACCAGAAGCGTCGCAAAGAACCGGCCAAGCGCGGAGCGGGGCACGCGTTCTTCGAACCCACCGTTCACGACCAGGTTCAGAGCCCACCAGAAGGCCGGAAAGGCTTTCTCTCGCGCTGATCCCTGAAAGTATTCCTGCCCGCCTTTGCGTTCGAACCACCACATCAGAAGTCCGCCGCCCAGAAGGAGCGCAAAGGCCGCCATCGCCGCGAGCAGAAAATCCCGGTTCCAGATCGCGGACACAAGGGAGTTTTTCGTCTGACCGGCCGGCACCATCACGCGCAGACCGGCCGAAAAAATCGGCTGACTGAAGTCGAAGCGTGCCTCCCGGTCGGCGGTGATCGAAACATTGGCCGCCGCAATGTCTGCCGTGCCATCTTCCACACGCGCCAGCATCTCGGCAAAGCTGTCCAACCGTTCGATGGAGTATCCTTGGCCCAGCTGCCGCGCGATTTCCGACCAGAGTTCCAGCGAGAACCCGGTCTCTTCCCCGTTCTCAACTTGCGAGAATGGCGTGCGCGTGACCGTCACCACGCGCAAATCCTGCGCGATGACCGCGCTTCCGCAGAGGCAAAACACAACGGCCAGAAGCCAACGTGTTCGATTGGTCTTCATGTTTCATGACCCCAGCATGTGCCTGACCACTATGCACATGCCAGCGCCGCGCAATCAATCCACTGCCGTTCGCGCCGCGCGGGATGCGCGCCAAAGGGCAAAGAGGCCCGCAGAGAGAATGATCCCGGCACCGACAAGCACATTCGCCCGCAGCGCTTCGGCAAATACAAAGACGCCGACCAGAGCGGCAAAGACCTGATGGAAGAATGCGAAAGGTTGCAGCACGCTCGCTTCCGCCAGATCGTAGCACTTGATCAACAGCCAGTGCCCGAGAACACCGGTAACGCACAAGGCCAGCATCAACGCTGTATCCGTGGGCGACATGGGCTCAAGCGCGGGAAGGCCGACCACCGTCATCACCACCGCACCGGCAATCCCGGTCCAAAAGAATGACGTGGCCGTGCTGTCGCGGTGCGCGACATAGCGGGTGGCAATCCCGTAAAGCGCAAACAGAACGGCAGACGCCACCGGGATAAGTGCCAGCGGATCAAAAGCCCCCGCGCCCGGCGCGAGGATGATCAGCATGCCCATGAACCCGGCGAGCACCGCCAACCAGCGCCGCCACCCCACCCGCTCCCCCAGAAGCGGCCCGGCAAGGGCGGTGATGATCAACGGGTAGGATGCAAAAATGGCATGGCTTTCGACCAGCCCGATCAAGGTGAAGCCGACCACGGCGACACAGATCTCCAACGCCAGCAGCACCCCGCGCCCGATCTGCAAACGCAGCTGAGATGTGCGGGCAGTGGCCAGGATGCCGCCGGGTCGCCGTGCCGCAACTGCCAGCACGAAGGCCGCAAAGAACCAGTAGCGCAGCATGACCACCATGAACGTGTTGTATTCTGCCGCAAGGTGCCGCGAGATACCGTCTTGCGTTGCGAACACAAACGTTGTCGCAATCATCAGCAGAATGCCGGCGCGCGTTTGGTGGGCGCTCATGGCAAGCGGGCCACGGTCATGTGCCGCTTGCGCCCATATCCGGGCACGCGCTGAACTTCAAAGCCGGCATCTTGCAACCCACGCCGCACTGCGCCCGCCGCGCTATAAGTCGCGGCCGTGCCTTTGGCAGAGGTGTGGTGTGCCACTGCGGCCAAAAGAGAAGGCTCCCAAAGCTCCGGGTTCTTCGCGGGTGAGAACCCGTCAAGAAACCACGCATCCGCCTTCCCCTCCCAGAGCGGTAATGTTTCGCGTGCGTCGCCAACGATCAGGTCCAGTTGCAAGTTGTCGGACTGAAATCCATCCGGTCCCAGGCCACCCAGAAACCCGTCCGACAGCCCTGCCAGTTCCGGATAAGCGCGATGCGCCCGCGCCATGTCGGACGCAGACATCGGAAAACGCTCAAAACTGGTCATGCGAAGGGGACCGTCCACGCCGGACGCGCGCCAGGCGGCCCAGGCCGCCAGCACGTTCAGGCCAGTTCCAAACCCCAATTCAGCGATGTGAAAGCCCGGTGAAAACCGGCCCGGCAATCCGTTTCCGGCCAGAAACACATGCCGTGTCTCCGCCAACCCGTCGCCTAACGAAAAGTAAGGGTCGTCAAAGGCCCGCGCCACAGGCACATCACCTTTCCAATCAAGTTTGGGCCCGTCAAGTTTGGGCCCGTCAGATTTAGGATGGTCTTCGCTCACGCCCCGGTCTACCTCATGCGCCGCACGAAGGTGACAAAACAAGGGACCCGTGTCCATGGCCGATCTGACGATCTACGGCGCCGGAATCTTCGGCCTGACGCTGGCATGGCAGGCCTTGAAGCGTGGTGCATCGGTCACGGTGGTCGATCCTAACGGCCCGGGTGCCGGCGCATCCGGAGGACTTGTCGGCGCGTTGCAGCCGCACACGCCGGCCCCCTGGAATGAAAAGAAACAGTTCCAGTTCGAGAGCCTGACAATGGCCAAGGATTTCTGGGCCGAGGTCGATGCAACATCGGGTCAAAGCAGCGGCTATGCGCCGGTTGGCCGCCTGCAACCCCTCAAAACCCAAAAGGAAGCCGAGCTGGCAGCCATGCGGCGCCAGGCGGCTGACAGGAACTGGGGACGCGCCGCAACCTGGGAGGTTCTGGACAGGGCAGAAGATGACACCTGGTCACCCCCGTCCCCGACGGGGCTGTACTTGCACGACACACTCTCGGCCATCCTGAACCCACGACGTGCCACACGCAGCCTGGCAACAGCCATAGAAGCAAAAGGCGGGGCAATAGAAACCAAGGCCCGGGACAGCGAAGCCGTGATCTGGGCCACAGGATGGGCCGGCTTGCTTGACCTCAGCACGGCGCTTGGACACCCGGTCGGAAACGGCGTGAAAGGGCAAGCTTTGCTCCTCGACCATAACGCAACCGGCAAACCCCAGATCTACGCAGACGGGCTGCACATCATCCCGCATCTCGATGGAACGGTGGCGATTGGCTCGACCTCCGAGCGGGACTTCGATGACCCGTCCCGCACCGATGAGCAACTGAACGACCTGCACAAACGCGCGATCGCCCAGGTTCCGGCGTTAAGCGACGCTCCCGTGATCAAACGCTGGGCCGGCGTGCGGCCCCGCGCGCAAAGCCGCGCGCCGCTACTCGGCCCATGGCCGGATCGTCCGGGTCATTTCATTGCCAATGGCGGGTTCAAGATCGGCTTCGGCATGGCCCCGAAATGCGCCGAGACCCTGCTCGACCTCGTCCTCGACAATCAAGACACCATCCCCGACAGCTTCCACACAAAACACCTCACCTGAGCTTCATCTCTTCCCAAATACGCAAAATGCAGGGAGCGCGAGGGCGGCACGCCCTCGTACCAGCGTCCGCAGGTCAATTTGACAATATCTTGTGGATAAACCTGCCGATTACACCGCAATTAGGGGCAGGCCGTTGACATGGCAGGTCCCAGACCGGACACTCAGGCACTGGATTCGGACCTGAGCAGGACCTGACCTTGCGCTTCAACAAACTACGCCTCAACGGTTTCAAGAGCTTCGTTGACCCGACCGATCTGATCATCGCGGACGGGCTGACCGGTGTTGTGGGGCCAAACGGCTGCGGCAAATCTAACCTGCTAGAAGCGCTCCGCTGGGTCATGGGGGAGAACCGACCAACCGCGATGCGCGGCGGCGGTATGGAAGACGTCATCTTTGCCGGGGCCTCCACCAGACCGGCCCGGAACTTTGCCGAAGTGTCGCTGGTGCTCGACAATTCGGAGCGCTTGGCCCCCTCGGGCTTCAACGACAGCGACACGTTGGAGATCATCCGTCGGATCACGCGGGATGCGGGCAGTGCCTATAAACTCAACACCAAGGATGTGCGGGCGCGCGATGTTCAGATGCTCTTTGCCGATGCGTCGACCGGGGCGCACTCGCCCGCTCTCGTGCGCCAGGGCCAGATCTCCGAGTTGATCAACGCGAAACCGCAAAACCGGCGCCGCGTTCTTGAAGAAGCGGCAGGCATTTCAGGACTTTACCAACGACGCCACGAGGCCGAACTTAAGCTGAAGGGTGCGGAGACGAACCTTACCCGTGTCGATGATGTCATTGAACAACTCAGCCAGCAGCTTTCGACCTTGGCGCGGCAAGCCAGACAGGCGCAACGCTATCGTGAGATCGGTACAGAGTTGCGCCATGCCGAGGGGCTCTTGCTCTATTTGCGGTGGCGGGAAGCGGAAAACGCGCGGGTTGCCGCTGAAGCCGCACTGGCAGAGCTGGTTCGGGCCGCTGCCGAGGCGGAACGGCTGGCGCGTCAAGCGACCGGGGATCGGGCCAAAGCCGAAGAGGCGCTGCCCCCTCTGCGCGAGGAAGCGGCCA
This sequence comes from Pseudomonadota bacterium, assembly GCA_038532095.1. Lineage (GTDB taxonomy): Bacteria > Pseudomonadota > Alphaproteobacteria > Rhodobacterales > Rhodobacteraceae > JAJDOD01. The sequence goes on along the minus strand of JBCBBB010000012.1, from coordinate 10,932 downwards.
TTGCAACGGCGGTGCTGAACCGCCTGCAAGTGCGGGTCAGCGCGCTCAACGAGGAAGAAAACCGCGCGGCAAACGCAATCGAAACGCTGGAAGCCCGCATTGCGCAACTCAGTACGGATGCGACGCGCGAAACCGAGTTGAACGCCGATGCGGGCAAGACCCTGGAACAGCTGGAAGCCGAAGCACAGGAGCTGATCGCCGCTGAAGACGGGCATGCGGACGCCATCGACGCCGCCGCGCGCGAGGCGCAGGAGGCAGCCCGTATCCTTCAGGATCGCGAAAATGCCTATGCCCAGTTGACGGAAGACGTGGCCCGGCTCGCGGCACGCCACCAGTCGGCGGAACGCCTGTTGCAGGATGCGGAAACCACGCTGACCCGCAGCGAAGGGGCCGAGGTCAAGGCGACAGAAGATGCCCGATCGGCGGCCAGTGATCTGGCCTTTGCCGAGGGTGCGTTTGACACCGTTACCGTTGCCTTGGCACAGGCCAACGAGGCGGCGACGGCTGCCGAAACCACCCTCACCGCATCAGACGAAGCGCGGGAGGCGGCGCAAAGCAAGGAAGCGGACGCGCGTGCCGGACGATCTTCCGCCGAAGGTGAAGTCAAGGCATTACAGGCCGAAGTGGCGGCCCTGGCCAAGCTTGTCGATCGCGACACCGCCGAGGGTGGTCAGGTCATGGACCTGCTAACCGTCAAGTCCGGCTATGAAAAGGCCCTTGGCGCAGCACTCGCCGATGACCTCCGCGCGCCGGTGATCGAAGGCGATGGCGCATCGGGTTGGGCCTCTCTTCCCGCCTATGATGCGCCGACCGACTTGCCAAAGGGGGCGACCCCTTTGTCGGACATGGTGTCGGTTCCTCCGGTTCTGGCACGGCGCCTCGCCCATGTTGGGCTGATCAAGCGCGACGATGGCGCGCAGCTGCAAGGCTCGCTTGCGCCGGGGCAGCGGCTTGTCACCGCGGACGGGGATCTTTGGCGTTGGGATGGCTTTCGCGCCGGTGCTGGCGACGCGCCCTCCGCCGCCGCTTTGCGACTGGAGCAGTTGAACCGGTTACAGGAACTCAAGCAGGACCTTGTGGAAGCGACGGCACGTGCTGACGGGGCCGCTCAGGCGCATGATCTTTTGAAAACCGAGCTTGAGGAACTGGCCAAGCGGGTGGTCAGCGCCAGAGAGGCGCGCCGGGCGGCGGACCATGCGTTGACCGAGGCGAACCGTGCCGTGAGCCGTGCCGAGGCCGATCGGAACATCGCGGCGGGCAAGCTGGAAGCGGCGGAACTGGCCGTCAAACGCCATGGCGACGAAGCGACGGCGGCTCGGGCTCGCAAGTCAGACGCGGCCCGCGCTTTAGACGATCTCGATGACCTCGACACGCTGCGGACGACCGTCGAGGACGTGAAAGTCACCGTGGAGGCCGCCCGGATGACCATGATGGCCCGCCGGTCGGAGCATGAGGAACTGAAACGCGCAGGCGAAGCCCGCACCAAACGTCTGAAAGAAATTGAGCGCGAGCGCACCACCTGGACGGAGCGTCTGGGCAATGCCGAGCACCGCCTCGCTGAATTGGCGGAGCGGCGCGAACGATCGGAAGCGGAACTGGAAGAGGCGCGCGGGGCGCCGGAGCGCATTGCCGCCGAACGTGAGACGCTTCAGGACGACCTGGACGGTGCGGAGACGCGCCGCAAGGCCGCGGATGACGCGCTCGCCTTGGCCGAAACCGCTGAGCGGGACGCCAAGGAGAACGAGCGAGAAGCAGAGCGAGGAGCCTCCGAGGTGCGCGAAAAACGCGCTGCCGCCGAAGCGCGCGCCGAAGCCACACGTGAGACGGTCGCGCAAGCTGCGGAACGGATTGCAGAGGAGCAGGAAACAACACCGGACGCCTTGCTCGAAACGCTGGATGTCGATCCGGAGACCCTGCCGCCAGCCGAAAAGATCGAGGCGGATGTAATGCGCCTCCGCCGGTCACGGGATGCTTTGGGTGCGGTGAACCTGCGAGCCGAAGAAGACGCGCGCGAGGTGCAGGAGGAACATGATGCGCTCGTGACCGAGAAGGCCGACCTGGAAGAGGCGATCCGCACACTGCGCAACGGCATTCAAGGTTTGAACAAGGAAGGGCGCGAGCGACTTCTGCAAGCCTTTGACGAGGTGAACAAGAACTTCTCGATGCTGTTCACCCATCTGTTCGGCGGCGGCGAAGCCAAGCTGGTGCTGGTTGAATCCGATGACCCGCTGGAAGCCGGGTTGGAAATCATGTGCCAACCGCCGGGCAAGAAGCTGTCGACGCTATCGCTGCTGTCAGGCGGCGAACAGACATTGACGGCGCTGGCCCTGATCTTTGCCGTCTTCCTGGCGAACCCGGCGCCGATCTGTGTGCTGGACGAGGTGGATGCGCCGCTGGACGATGCGAATGTCACCCGGTTCTGCGACCTGCTGGACGAGATGTGTCGCCGGACCGAGACGCGGTTTTTGATCATCACGCACCACGCCGTCACCATGGCGCGGATGGATCGCTTGTTTGGCGTCACCATGGGCGAACAAGGCGTCAGCCAGTTGGTCTCGGTCGACCTTAAGAAAGCCGAGGCGCTTGTGGCCTGAGCTGCGCCATGCGTATTTTTGAAGAGATGAAGCGCGAATTTTACTTAAATTTGAACGGCTTCACGGATGGCACGGATATTCTCACCGTAAGGCTCGGCGTTTGACACCGAACCGCCGCGGAACACGGCGGAGCCTGCCACCAGAACATCCGCTCCGGCCTCGGCCACTTTTGGCGCCGTCGTCGGGTCAACGCCACCGTCGATTTCGATATGGATCGGGCGGTCGCCGATCATGTCCCGCAAGCGCCGCACCTGGTCGACCTGGGTCTCGATGAAGCTCTGGCCGCCAAAGCCCGGGTTCACCGTCATGACGCAGACGAGATCACAGAGGTCGAGCAGCGGAGCGGCTGCCTCGACCGGGGTGCCTGGGTTCAGGGCAAGACCTGCTTTGACCCCGGCGCCGCGAATGGCTTGCAAGGTGCGGTGCGTATGCGGCCCGGCTTCGAGATGTGCTGTGAGGATGTCGGCGCCCGCGTCGACGAAGGCGTCGATATAGGGATCGACCGGGGCGATCATCAAATGCACATCCATCACCGTTGTCACGTGTTTCCGGATCGCCTTTACCAGCGGCGGACCGAAGGTCAGGTTTGGAACGAAATGCCCGTCCATCACATCGACATGGATCCAATCGGCACCCTGCGCTTCCACGGCCTGAATCTCACGCCCGAAATCCGCGAAATCGGCGGACAGGATCGATGGGGCAATCTTGACGGAACGGTCGAACGACATGGGGGCTGTGCGTCTCCTGTGATTTGAGCGCGGTGTATCCAGTCTGTTCCGCGGCCACAAGGTGATGTGGGTTCCTTGCAGTGCCGGGAAATCTACGGGCCTGGCGAAAATTCTCCACGGTGTATCAACCGATCGCCCTCCATATTGGGGGTGGGAGGACGGTGGCGCTTTGCGCTGAAATTTCGATTCGGCGCGCGTCAGAAGTAAATGGAGAATTGCTCTCTGACCTGCCGGTCCACATCCGGGTCGACCTGGCGTGCCGCTGTGGCGAGGATCGCCTCTTTGCGCGCCTTGGCTGACGGAAGCAGTTCGGGTCGGCCAGCCTCATTCCACTCTTTCGGGCTCATGCGGTTGCCAAGCACCGGATAGGTGTACTCCGTCTGCATAAGCTGCAACGTCTGATCAGACCCCAGATAGTGACCCGGCCCATCGAGGCAGACGGCTTTCATCACATCGAGCGACACACTGTCTTCGGTGACATCGATCCCCCGGACGCAGCGCAGCGCCTGGCCGACCAGATCATCGCCCAGCACCAGCCCTTCGAGGCAGAAGCCGAGCAACGAGGCCTGCATGCCCGCGGCCTCATACACCATGTTGAGCCCAGAGAGGCCCGCCAGCACATTGGTGATCCCCTGTTCCCAGCCGGTCTGCATATCAGGCAGTTTGCTGTCGGCCATGCCCCCCGCAGCGCCACCCGGCAATCCATAGAACCGGTGCATCTGGGCGCAGCCTGCCGTGAGCAAGGCCTGTTCGGCAGAGCCGCCTGACATCGCGCCTGTGCGCAGGTCTGACACGAACGGCCAGGTGCCAAAAACGGCGGGGTGACCCGGCTGGATCGCATTCACATAGACCACGCCCGCCAGACACTCTGCCACTGCCTGCACGATGGCGGCGGCTATCGGCGCGGGCGCTGTCGCACCGGCTTGCCCGGCGGAGAGCAAGAGCACCGGCATGCCCGCGCGAATGGCGTGCTCCATCGCGACACAGCTTTCCTCGGCGAACTTCATCGGCGGCACGACGAAACAGTTGGTGTTGGAGATGAACGGGCGCGCGCGCCATGCCTCTTCCCCGCCTGCGATCATGTGGATCAGATCGATACAGGGCGCGACATTCTCCGGGTCCGCGAAAGAGGTGCCGATATGCTTCTGCGTGCCGGAGGCGGCGGCGTAGATCGTGTTCAGGTCAAGATCGAGGTTACTCTCGATATCGCGACAGACCATGGGTCGCTGAAAGAAGTGGATGTTGTCGAGGTTTTGCACCAAACGCGCTGCGTCGTAGAGGTCCCGCGTGGTTGGGTCACGGTAATCCCCGGTTTCGACATCGACGACGTGCACAGCGGCCCCGGCGGTGCCGTAATGGACCCGATCCGCTTCGAGATGCAGGTCGAATTTGGGGTCACGCGCACAGAGCGTGATGTTCTTGGCCGCCTTGGCCACCATATCCTCGACCAGCGCGCGCGGATAACGCAGACGCCCGTCATCGCCCAGTTGCGCACCGGCTGACACCATGGCCTCGACGCCGGAGGGCGGAGCCTGCGACAGGCCGATGGTTTCCAACGCCTCAAGCGCGGCTTCGTGGATGCGCAACACGGCCGCATCATCCAGCGGACGATACCACCCGCCTTTCATGCCCGGCCGAATGGGCCGGATGTCCTCTGCCAGAGGGGCTGCGCGGAGCGCAACGCGGGCGGCGCGACCACCGGACCGGCGGCTCACGCGATCACCTTCCAAAACAGCATACCACGTCCTCCCTTGCGCTATGCCCTTTCAGTGTTTGGCTTTTTCGCGACCCGGTCTAACCCGTTCGCGACATTACATCTTCATGCGCTCCGACTTTGGATCATACATTGGCGCAAGACTGGCCTCCGCAGCGACGCGCGTTCCGGCAATCTCGATCTCGTAAGATGAGGCGAGCACCTGATCCGCGCGCTCCCCGGCGCAGGGCACGTAGCCCATGCCGATCGCGCCGCCGAGGTGATGGCCGTAATTCGCGCTGGTGACGATGTTGACGATTTCACCGTCGCGGACCAGCGCTTCGTTGTGGAAGAGCATCGGCTCGGTTTCGGTCAGCTTGAATTGCAGCATGCGCTGCGACACACCCTCTTCCCGTTTCCGGATGACAGCATCGCGCCCGATGAAGCTGTCTTTCGCTTTGGTTTTGACGGCAAAGCCGAGGCCCGCTTCGACCACATGGTCTTCATCCGTGATGTCGTGGCCAAAATGGCGGAACGCTTTCTCGATCCGGCAGGAATCCATGGCGTGCAGACCGCAGAGCTTGAGGCCGTGATCCTGACCGGCGTCGCGCAACTGCTCGAAGACATGTGCGGCCTGATCGACGGAGACATAAAGCTCCCATCCCAGTTCTCCGACATAGGAAATGCGGTGCGCCCGGGCGAGGCCGAGTCCCATCTCAACCTCGCGCGCTGTACCGAACGGGAAGGCGTCATTGGAGAAGTCATCAGGGGAGAGCGCCTGCAACAGATCGCGGGATTTTGGCCCCATGACCGGGAAGCAGGCTTCTGCCGCTGTCACGTCGAGGATGATGGCAATGTCATCGCGCAGGTGACGCCGGAGCCAGGCCAGGTCGCGCTGCACGGTCGCGGCAGGAACCACCAACAGAAACGCGGTTTGCGACAGCCGTGTCACGGTCAGGTCGCACTCGATCCCGCCCTTCTCATTGAGCATCTGGCCGTAGGTGATCGTGCCCGCCGGTTTGTCGAGATCGCCCGCGAACACGCGTTGCAGGAAGGTGAGCGCGCCCGGCCCCTCGACCCGGATCTTGCCGAAGGAGGACATGTCGAGAAGTCCGACGCTTTCGCGCATCGCCATGTGCTCGGCCTTCTGGTTTTCAAACCAGTTCTGCTTGCCCCAATCATGCTCATAAGCGCGTTTCTGGTTCGGGTCGGCGAACCAGTTCGCCCGTTCCCAGCCCGCGGTTTCGCCGAAGACAGCGCCTTCTTCCTTGAGCTGCTCATGGATCGGCGAGCGGCGCACTCCGCGCGCGCTTTCCACCTGACGGAACGGGTAGTGGTCGCTGTAGAGCATGCCCAGCGTCTCGGACACGCGCTCGCGCAGATACCGGCGGTTGCGCTGAAACGGCTGCGCCCGGCGCACATCCACATCCCAAAGATCGAAAGGCGGGTGGCCTTCGTCCATCCAGGCTGCGAGCGCCATGCCCGCGCCGCCCGATGACACGATGCCGATGGAGTTGTAGCCCGCCGCGACCCAGTAGTTCTTCAAGGCGGGCGCTTCCCCGAGGTAGTATTTGTCGTCCGGCGTGAAGCTTTCCGGGCCGTTGAAGAACGTATGCACACCCGCCGTTTCAAAGAGCGGCATGCGGTGCATGGCCATCTCGAGGATGGGCTCAAAGTGATCGAAATCCTCTGGCAGCGTATCGAACTCGAAGTCTTCGGAGATGCCGTTCATGCCCCATGGCTTGGCCTTGGGCTCAAAGGCGCCCAGCATCATCTTGCCTGCGTCGGACTTGTAGTAAGCGCATTCGTCCGGCACGCGCAGGACCGGCAAATGGCCAAGACCATCCACAGGTTCGGTGAGAAGGTAGAAGTGCTCACAGGCGTGCAGCGGAAGGGTGACGCCGGATTGCGCGGCAAGGTCCCTGCCCCACATGCCGCCGCAATTCACCACATGCGCGCATTTAATATGCCCCGGCGTGCCGTCGGCCTGAACGTAATCGACGCCGGTGACGGACTGCCCATCATCGTTGACGGCGGTCACTTTCACGCCTTCAACGATCTGCGCGCCTTTCATCCGAGCGCCTTTCGCAAGCGCCATCGCAATGTTGGCCGGGTCGCATTGCCCGTCGCCCGGCAGGTGCACCGCGCTCACGATGTCTTCGGTTGTCAGGTGCGGGTACATAGCCTTGGCGTCACTGGGCGCGATCTCGGCCACCTCGACACCAAAGGCACGCGCGAGGCTGGCCTGACGCAGGATCTCTTCGCGCCGATGTTCTGTCAGGGCCACCGTGATAGACCCCACCATCCGCATACCAGTGGCGACACCTGTTTCCGCTTCCAAACGCTGGTAGAGCTCGGCGGAATACTTGGCGAGGCGGGTCATATTCTGGTTCGGCCGAAGCTGACCGATCAGCCCGGCCGCGTGCCAGGTCGTTCCGCAGGTCAGTTGCTTGCGCTCAAGGAGCACGATGTCGGTCCAGCCACGCTCCGCCAGATGATAGGCGACCGAGCAGCCGGAGACGCCGCCGCCGATGATGACAACACGGGCTTCAGAAGGAAGGGTCATGACGTTTGCTTTCCAAAACGAGTGGCAATTTCGCGGATGTGGGCGGGGCCGACTTCGCAGCAGCCGCCGATGATTGTTGCACCGAGTTCCGCCCAGCTCTCAGCGATGTTGGCGTATTCGACAGGTCCAAGATCGGTGCGCGCCTCAAGGCGTTTGACCGTTTCGCCTGCGGCTTTGAAGCTTTCCGCGATCGTGGTGAACCCATTGGCATAGGCACCGAAGGGGATGCCGAGTTGCGACAGGATGGGCAGGCCGGTGCTGATCGCTTCCGGCGTAGAGCAGTTCAGGAGCGCAGCGGCTGCCTCATACTCGGCGAGGAGCGGCAGAGCATCTTCCAACGGCTCGCCAGAGCGGAGTTTGGTGCCGTTTTCGTCATCGACGCTGAGCGCGATCCAAACTGGCTTGTCGGTGTCCGCCGTGCCCATCAGGCCACCGCGCGCCTGGTCGATGCCGGACATGGTTTCCAGAATGAAGAGGTCGACATACGGGTCTTGCAGCGCCACGATCTCGGCATAAAGCTCGGCGGCGACAGGACTGGGCGGGGCCAGTTCCGCTTTGTAGGACCACCCGAGCGGCCCCAGTGCGCCCGCGACCTGACCGGAGCCATGCGCATCGCGGGCATCTGCGGCGAGGGTCACGGCTTGACGGTGCAACTCGTCGAACGCATCGCCTCGGCCCGCCGGGTCCAGCCGGTCGTGGTGGATCGCATAGGTGTTCGTCGTCGCAACATCCGCGCCTGCCGCAAAAAAATCATCGTGGATGCTGCGCACGGCCTCCGGGTGGTCGATCATCACCTGCGTGGCCCAGAGGCCGGTCGGTTCGGCGCCGGTGCGGGCCAGCAGTTCCTGGCCCATCCCGCCGTCCAGAAGGGTGATCGTCACGCACGGATCCTTTCGTTGTTCGGATCCCACATGGGCGCGTCTGGCTGCACCACCGCCTTGCACCGATTGCCGTAGATATCCACTTCGACCTCCGTGCCGACATCGGTCAGATCGGTGCGGAGCATGCCCAGCGCAATGGAGGCGTTCACACGGTAGCCCCAGCCGCCGCTTGTGGTTTCGCCCACGACTTCGCCCTTGTGCCAGAGCGTTGACATATAGGGCGCATCGGCACCGTTCGCGTCGACCCTGAGCGTGACAAAGCGCTTCTTTGAGCCTTGCTGCTTTTCGTTCAGCAGCGCTGCCTTGCCGGGGAAGTCCGTTTCTTTGTCCAGTTTGACGAAGCGGTCCAGCCCGCCTTCCAGCAGCGTGTAATCGGTCGAAAGATCGCCCTTCCAGGCGCGGTAGCCCTTTTCGATGCGGAGCGAGTTCAGGGCGTACATGCCGAAGGGCTTTGCGCCCGCCGCCGTGACCGCATCCCAGATCGCGGGTGCATCCTGCGGGTCGCAATGCAGTTCCCAGCCAAGCTCACCGGCGAAGGAGACGCGCAGCAACGCGCAGGGTTTGCCCGCAATTGTCCCGTCCATGCTGGCGGTCAGCCAGCCCGCTTCGAGGTCGTGACCGTCGTTCAGGCCCGCGAGAATGTCGCGCGATTTTGGCCCCGTGACGAGTAGGCACTCGGCCTCTTCCGTGTGATCCGTCACTTTGATCCCGTCGGGCGCGTTTCGCGACAGAAGTTCGGCGTCGTGCCACTGCGCAGAGGCCGCCGTGATCAGCCCGACCTCGTCGTCCGAATGCACCATGACCGACATCTCGGTCACGATCCGCCCGCGACTGTCGGCGAAATAGGCAAGGCTCACCCGCCCCGGCTTCGGCAAGCGAGACGCGGTGAGGCTGTCGACATAATCGCGCGCGCCCGGGCCGGTGACCTTGAGCCGCGAGAAGCCGGTGATTGCAAGCACACCGCAATGGTCGCGCACCGCTTCGCATTCCTCGCGAATGCGCGGCTCCCACGGGCCGCTGCGTTGCCATGTATGGGTGGATTCCTCAGAGGTGTCGTCGCCCGGCTGCGCGAACCAGTTGGCCCGCTCCCATCCGTTGTAAACACCAAAGACAGCGCCTGCGTCTTTCAGACGGGAATGCAAAGTCGAGAGCTTCTTGTCCCGCGCGGCGGGCCATTCGTGGTACGGGAAGTGCATGGCGTATTCGTTGCCGTAGACCTCCATGCCCTTCTTGTTGGAATAGTCCTGATCGGCATAGGCCGTGTAGCGGCGCGGATCGACGGCCCACATATCCCACTCGGTTTCGCCTTCTGTGATCCATTCGGCCAGCACCTTGCCTGCGCCGCCTGATTGCGCAATGCCGAAGGTGAAAACGCAGGCCTCGAAGGCGTTGCGGACACCGGGCATAGGCCCGATCAGCGGCAGGCCATCCGGTGCATAGGGGATCGGACCGTTGATGATCCGTTCGACCCCGGCAGTGCCCGAGAGCGGCACACGTTCCATCGCATCGGCCACGATATCCATGATGCGGTCGAGGTCATCGGGGTAGAGTTGGAAGCTGAAATCATCCGGCATCGGATCATCCGGCGTCATCCAGTGGCCTTTGCAGTTGGGCTCATAAGGCCCAATGTTGAAACCGTTTTTCTCTTGCCGCAGGTAATAAGAGATATCGACATCACGAATCAAAGGCAGCTTGCCGCCCTTCTCTTTGGCGTAGGCTTCGATCTCCGCAACCTGCTCGGTCAGCACGTATTGGTGGCTCATCACCATCATCGGTACCGTGCGCCCGCCATAGGGCTTGAACCACTCGCCCACTTGCTGGGCGTAGTACCCGGCGGCGTTCACCACGAACTCACAGGCGATGTCGCCCTTCTCCGTATGAACGATCCAGCCCGCCGGCGTTTGGGTCACGCCAGTTGCCGGGCAGAAGCGGATGATCTTCTGACCCATCTCCCGCGCGCCCTTGGCCAGCGCCTGGGTCAGCTGCGCCGGATCGATGTCGCCATCGGTCGGGTCATAGAGCACCGAGTGCAATTCATGGGTTTCCATGAACGGATACATCTCGACCGCTTCAGCCGGGGTCATCATCGCCATGTCGATGCCCTGATACTGACCCATGCCACGTGCACGTTCGAATTCCTGCGTGCGTTCTTTCGAATGGCTGAGGCGGAGCGATCCGGAGACGTGATAGTTCATCGGATAGTCAACTTCTTCGGCCAGCCCGCGATAAAGTTCGGTCGAATAGCGCTGCATGTTCATAATCGACCACGAGGTCGAGAAGGTCGGTACGTTGCCCGCCGCGTGCCAGGTCGAGCCTGCCGTCAACTCGTTCTTTTCCAGCAGCACGCAATCCGTCCACCCGGCCTTTGCCAGATGGTAGAGAGACGAAGCACCCACGGCCCCACCACCGATGATGACGACGCGTGCGGTTGAAGGAATGTCAGCCATGTCTTCTCCTCAATAGACAGGGG
>JBCBBB010000011.1:0-39948 GCA_038532095.1 Pseudomonadota bacterium | reverse complement strand
AAATCCCGAAGGCCCAACCGGGCGGTTGAATGACCGGGTCGGGCTGCGGAATGGGCAATTGGTCGTCAGTGTATCCGGAAAACGGTTCCGTTAAGAAAGGCGCTGCGGCAAAGGCGAGCGTGATGCCCGCCACCGCCCAGGCCCAAACCGCCCCGCGCTCCGCACGGCTGTCGTGCTCAACGGCTGTCATGGTCGTGTCGCGGGCGGTCCATGCCGTGCAGCACCGTTGCAAATTGGTCTTGCGAGAGTGGTTTGACGCAGACGGGCGCGTCTGGAAAGGCGGCCAGCGTTTCGTCCTTGGCCTCGTATCCTGTGACCAGGATCAGGGGCACGTTCCGATCCGTACAGGCGCGTGCCACAGCCTCTGACGTCTCGCCCCTGAGTTTAACGTCGAGCACCGCAAGATCGACACCGCCTTGGGCCAGAAGCTCCAACGCCGCATGGACCGTTTGCGCCACATGCACGTCACATGCACCAAAGGACCGGGCGATGTGTTCGACGGATGCGGCAATGATAAGGTTGTCTTCCACCACGAGCACCTTCAGGCCCGACAACTTTTGCGCATGCGCGTCCCAAGGGGCGGAAGACTGACTTTGAAGGTCATGCGCAGTGTCGGTCATCGGCTTGATGTTTCAACGGCTCTGGTTGATTTTTCAGGCACTTAGCACGGACCTTTCAGAGTTCAACTGTTGACAGCGCGTCGTCTCGGCGGTGGGCCGGAATGCGTTTTGATCCGGTGCGCAGAAAAACAACCCAAGATTGTACCTATAACCTAGTCTTGTCCGTGAAGTTTTCAATCATTGGCGTGCACCGGTGTGGCATGGGGCTTCGATGTGCACCGGGGGCCGCACCGCTTGACCGGTGCGCGCGCTTCGATTACCCCGCTCCTCAGTGCGGGTATGATGTAATGGTAGCCTGTCAGCTTCCCAAGCTGAACGCGCGGGTTCGATTCCCGCTACCCGCTCCAGCCATGTTGGATGAATGACCGAATATCTTGCCCCGCTTGATCGACCTACCCTGAACGCTCTCGGGATCGAGGGGTTCGCTTATGGCTATGCGGACCGTGTTCGGTTTCATGAGTTGGATGCGTTGAACCATGTCAACAACACCGTTTATCTCCGCTGGTTCGAGACCATTCGGGTCCGCTATCTGGTGGATTACGGGCTGTCGACCTATCGCGCAGAGGATGACCCCCAACTGGTCGTCAGGCGCGTCACGGCCGATTACCTGGCGCCTGTGGTGCAGGACCAAACCTATGTGGTGACGGCCCGGACGACATTGGTGAAACCCTCAAGCTTTCTGATGGAGTACGGGCTTTTCGTGGAGGGACGCCACGTCGCTTCGGGGGAAGCCGTGGTTGTCAGCTTGTCGCCGGATGGCCGCACGCGGCAAGAACACCGTGCGGTCGCAGTTGAGGCCATGGTCACGCGGGACGGCGCGCAGAAAGACGGGTTCTAGAGCGCGTCTTTCGCGTTCAGGACATGCCGAGGATGGGTCCGTCGAGCAGACGGATCAACTCTCCGAAGTACCCGTTGGACCGGGCCGGCAAGGTGGGATCGGAGGTAATGGCCACCGCCAGTCCGCGCGCGGGATGGGACGCGATGACCTGCCCGCCATAGCCGCGTCCAAGCACGAAGCCCGACGGTGACAGGAACCAGCCGTAGCCGTAGGACAGCCCGGACCAGTTGGACTGGGTGCGCGGCTGGGTCGAGGCGATCACCCAATTGCCAGAGACAACCTGTGTGCCGTTGTATTGCCCATTGTCGCGCATGACCTGCGCAAGCTTGAGCATCGCGGAGGGGCGCAGCGCCATCTGATTGCCGCCCATGAAGTAGCCTTGCGGGTCCCGTGTCCAGGCGGGGATTTCGATCCCGAGCGGCTGGCCGAGGCGTGCCCGCGCCAGATCGAGGAGGCTTTGGCCCGTGACCTCGGTCAGGATCGCGCCCAGGATATGCGTCGACCCGGTGGAATAGAGCATCCTGCTGCCGGGGTCGGCCACCATCGGGCGCGACAAGGCATCGGACACCCAGTTCGGCGCATTCACCCATGCCCCGTAATTCGCCCCGGAGGTCCGTTCCAAACCGGCGCGGAGCGTGACGAGGTCTTGCACCGTGATCTCCGCCGCGCCGGGTGTGGCATTGCGCGGCAAAAGGCGCGGCGCGAGGTCACCGATGGTCGCAGTGATATCTGTGATCTCGCCACGATCAAAAGCAGTGCCCAACAGCAAGGACACCACGCTTTTGGAGACGGATTTGATGTTTGCAAACCGCTCAAGGCTGCCGGGCGCTCGGGCGTCCGAGAAGATCAGATCGTCACCGCGCAGGACCTGAAAGGTCCGCATTTGCGGGGTGGTATCGAAAAAGTTACGGAGATCTGCTGTCTGTGACCGCAGAAGCTGGGGCGCCGCCATCGTTGCGGCAGAGGAAACAATCAATTGCCGTCGCGTGAACATAAATCGCAAATTGGTGTCTTAGTGCGCCGAAGTCCAGATGCGAAAAATCACGTCTCTGTGGGCTTGGGAATTTCCGCCTTTTCAACCGGCGGATCACGCCATGTCAGCCAGAGTTGCGTTGCAGAAACGCGACCAGTGCAGCGGTCGATCCATCCTTGCCATCGGGCGATTTCTCCCCCGAGACGATGGGTTCCAGTGCCTTGGCCAACTCCTTGCCCAGTTCCACGCCCCATTGGTCAAAGGAATTGATCCCGAGCATTACGCCTTCGACAAACACGCGGTGCTCATAAAGCGCAACGATCTGGCCCAACACAAAGGGGGTCAGTTTTGGATAGACCAGTGTTGTCGATGGGCGGTTGCCCTCGAACACGCGGTGTCGGGCTTGTCGTTCCAATTCGTCCCCGTCGAACGTGCCGGCGATGAGGGCGCGCGCTTCGTCCAGCGTGCGACCGCGCATCAGCGCCTCGGATTGCGCGAGGCAGTTTGCCACCAGCAACCGGTGGTGCTGCGTGAGTTCGGGTTCGTGAGCCTCGGCCCCCACCATGAATTCGCACGGGATGACGGCGCGGCCTTGATGGATCAGTTGGTAAAAGGCATGTTGGCCGTTGGTGCCCGGCTCCCCCCAGACAATCGGCCCGGACACGGTGTCGAGCGTGCTGCCATCCAGTGCCACCGATTTGCCGTTACTTTCCATCTCCAACTGTTGGAGATAAGCGGGCAAGCGCGAGAGCCGCTGCTCATAAGGCAAAACGGCGCGCGTGGGGAAGCCCATGCCCTGATGGTGCCAGATGCCTGTCAGGGCGAGCATGACCGGCATATTTTCGAGCGGTTCCGCCGCGCGGAAGTGGCGATCCATGGCTTCGCCGCCGCTGAGAAACGCGCGAAAGGCATCGCCGCCGATTGCGATCATCAGCGAAAGGCCGATGGGCCCCCACATGGAATAGCGACCCCCGACCCAGTCTTCGAAGCCGAAGACCCGATCGGGGTCGATCCCGAAGGCGGCCGTTTCCTTTTGAGCGGTTGAAAGCGCTGCGAAGTGGCGGCCGATATCTGCACCCGAAATCTCTTCTTCCAGCCAGCGGCGTGCGGTGTCCGCGTTGGTCATCGTCTCGATTGTCGTGAACGTCTTGGACGCGATGATGATCAGTGTGGTTTTGCGGTCGAGGCCGAGAAGCGTGTCGTTGATCTGCGCGCCGTCGACATTGGACACGAAATGCACGCGCGGCCCGTCGTGATAGGGCGCGAGGGCCAGTGTTGCCATCGCTGGCCCGAGGTCGGAGCCGCCAATGCCGATATTGACCACGTCCGTCACCTGACCGCCCGAGACACGGTAGATGCCGGCGCGCACATCCTCCGCAAAGGCGGTCATCCGGTCGAGCGTGTCCAGCACGCCCGGCATGACGTCTTCGCCGTCGACCAGAACCGGATCGCCGGAGAGGTTGCGCAAACCCGTGTGCAGCACGGCGCGGCCTTCGGTTTCATTGATCTTCGCACCCGCAAACATCGCGTCGCGGCGCGCCGGGACATTTGCGTCTAGATACATGTCGACCAGTAGGGAGCGATCTTCGACACTCATCGCTGTCTTGGAATAGTCGAAGCGCAAGGCACCGGCTTCAATTGAGAAGTCATCCGCACGACCGGGATCCTCAAAACGGGCAAGAATGGGTGTCTCGGCGGCGCGCGCGGCCGCGGCTTTCAGTCTGGTCCAATCCATGTTGCCCCCTCAAGCACTCTATTGGGATCGGTATACGTTAACCCTTGCTACGCGTGAATGCTCGTTTCATGCGCTGCAAAGGCGGTAAACGGATCATCTGACACACTGTAAGGCAAAACCGTGCCCGCCGTCATGGGATGACGGATGCCGAAATGGGCCTGCACCCAGGCTTTCACTTCAACCATGTCTGGCCATGCGCCATCGTGCAGGTCTTCCCAAACCTGCTCGGGCGAGACGGTCAGGTCATCGCGCGCCTCAATCGCCGGGTATCCCATCGTCAGGAGTGTGATCAGCCCATCAACGGTGTCCGAGATGGTGAACGCTTCCCCTTCTGATCCTAGGAAGACGAAGCGATCCGGTGCACCGGCGTGGCGCCAAAGCGCGATGCAACTGCCGTCACCGCCGCAGTGGATGAACGGGATCACCTGCTTTTCCATGCCATCCTTGCCGAACCAGAAGCGGACAAGGTCGGGCGGCAGGTCGAAATAAACATCGCACCAGAGCGTGCCGCTGTCGTCTTTATCGGCGATGGACAGAAAAGGCAGCCCGGCCGGTGTTTCGTGCCGGTGGCCGCGTTCTTCAAGCCAGGAGATCAACGCCCAAAGCGCGTGCGGCAAGTCGATGTCGAGGTTGGTGAGGCTTTCGCGAAGGGATGCTTCGAAGGTCTTGGTCATGGTTAAGGCGCCCAGTGTATATCTGCCTGTCCCAGTACTAGCCCAATGGGGGCTTCCAAATGGTTAGCGCGTTTCGCTTTTTCCAGAACCGCCTTCTTTTCCTCGCCCGTAATCAGCACATGGCACGAGATCGCGCCCGCCAGAACCGGTCCGGTCAGGGTGAACCGTGGCTCCAATCCTTCGGACGCCGCGACCGCCATCAAGGGCGGTGCATGGTGGTCCAGCGCGGCGGGCAAGTCGGGTGAGCCGGGAAAAAGGGACGCGGTGTGCATATCCGCCCCCATGCCGAGCACCATCACATTGATCGGCAGAAGCGCCTTCAAACGTGCGTTCTCCGCGCTTGCGTCATCGCCTTCAGGGACGAGCCGCACGAAGCTTGCAGCAGCGGCGCGGCTGGTGAGCAAACGGGCGCGGATCAACCGCTCATTCGAGCGTTCATGGTCCGCCGGCACCTGCCGTTCGTCGGTCAAAAGCACATCGACCCGGCTCCAGTCGATGTCTGCGGCACAAAGCTCGTCAAACATCGGGCCCGGCGTCGTGCCCCCCGGCACGGCAAGGCTGACCCGGTCAGAATGCAGCAAGGCGGTGTCCAGCTCGCCCGCGATTTTGCTCGCAAGATCAAGGAACAGCATGTCCCGGTCGAGATACTCGATCAGGTTCACGGTCGGATCTCCCGCCAGCGACGCCCATCGCGGTGCAGCAGCATCGCCGCCTCTTCCGGGCCGGTCGTGCCGGTCTCGTAAGGCACAGGGCGGTCGCCGCGTTCGGTCCATCCTTTGATCAACGGGTCGGTCCAGGCCCAGGCGGCCTCAACCTCATCGCCGCGCATGAAGAGCGTTTGATTGCCCCGGATCACATCCATGATGAGCCGTTCATATGCATCCGGCACGTCTTCGACATCAGGGCCGAGCGCCTCTGCAAAGGACATGTCGAGCGGTACGTCGACAAGACGCATACCACCCGGTCCGGGTTCTTTGATCGTCACGAAAAGGTCAATGCCTTCATTGGGTTGCAGGCGGATCGTCAACACGTTGCGGTGGCGGCCCTGCGCCTGGCCGAAGATCGAGTGCGGCGCATCCTTGAAGACGATGGCAATCTCGGAATAGCGCGCTTTCAACCGCTTGCCCGTGCGGAGGAAGAACGGCACACCGGCCCAGCGCCAGTTTGAAATGGCGAGCTTCATGGCGATGAAGCTTTCGGTCCGGCTGTCCGGATCGCCCACCTGTTCGAGATAGCCGCGCCCCTTCTCGGGGTCCGTGTATTGACCGCGCACGATGCACTCCGGCTCGACGGGTTCCAGCGCGCGAATGACCTTGAGCTTTTCATCGCGTACCGCATCCGGGTCAAAGCGGGAGGGCGGCTCCATCGCGGTGAGGCAGAGAAGTTGCATCAGGTGGTTCTGAACCATGTCCCGCATGGCACCGGATTTGTCGTAATAGGCGCCGCGCCCATCGACGCCGACGGTTTCCGACACGGTGATCTGGACATGATCGACATATTGCGCATTCCAGAGCGGCTCGAAGAGCACGTTGCCGAAACGCACCGCCATGAGGTTTTGCACCGTTTCCTTACCGAGATAATGGTCGATGCGGTAAATCTGGCTTTCATCGAAATGATCGCGCAGCGTCTTGTTCAACGCCTTGGCACTTTCGAGGTCACGGCCAAAGGGCTTCTCAACCACGATGCGGCAGGTTGGTCCGGCGCAGGCGTGACCATGCAGCCTTTCGGCCAAAGCGCCGAAGAGCGAGGGCGCGACCGAGAAGTAGAAGGCCCGCACCACATCAGTGCGCAGCATTTGCGAAAGGTCTTTCCAACCCCCCTCGCCCATGGCGTCGATCGTTACGTAATCGATGCCATCGAGGAAGCCTTGGATACTCTCTTCACTGCGCGCGGTTTTTGGCACGAATTCTTCCAGCGCGGATTTGACCTCCGCCTGGTAGGCGGCGCGGTCCATGCTGGATCGGGCCGCACCGATGATCCGTGCCTCAGGCGGCATTTGCCCGGAGTGAAACCGTCGGAACAACCCTGGCAGGATCTTGCGCCGTGCCAGGTCGCCTGTGCCCCCGAAAATGACGAGATCGAAATCGTCCACCGGAATGACGCGTGAAACCATGGGGCCCTCCTTCGGCGCGCATGTTAACGCTAACAAGCTTTGCGTTCCGATTAACGACTGCGCTTTGCAAAGTCCAGATGGCAGATGGACATCACAAGTTTGTCACGTTTGCCAGCTTTCCCTTTCCCTCGTCCTCTCAGCCGCTTACCTGTGGGCTGACGAAGGACGGGACCCCCATGAAAGACACGTTTTCCGAGCTGGATCCAAAGAAGTTCCAGGATCCGATGGTGACCGCCAAAGGAGACACCCGCGCGTCGGTGGAGCTGACGCATCCGGAAACGCTGTGGTTCAATACGGGCACGCTCTGCAACATTGAGTGTGTGAATTGCTATATCGAAAGCTCCCCGAAAAACGATCGGCTTGTCTATCTGACGACAGACGAAGTGGTCGACTACCTCGACCAGTTGGAGGCGCGTGCCTGGTGCGTGCGGGAAATCGGGTTTACCGGCGGTGAACCCTTTATGAACCCGGACATGATCGACATGGCGGAGGCCGCACTGGCGCGGGGTTACGAGG
Source organism: Pseudomonadota bacterium (assembly GCA_038532095.1). GTDB lineage: Bacteria > Pseudomonadota > Alphaproteobacteria > Rhodobacterales > Rhodobacteraceae > JAJDOD01. The sequence continues at coordinate 32,479 of JBCBBB010000011.1, read as the reverse complement.
TTCTGATCCTGACCAATGCGATGCGGCCGATGATGCGCAAGACGATGCGCGCCGGGCTGGAACGGCTGGTTGCGACCTATAGCCGGAAGCTGACCTTGCGGATTTCGCTCGATCACTGGTCGGCGTCCTATCACGATGAAGAACGTGGCGCAGGCGCGTTTGAGAAATCGCTGACCGGCATGCGGTGGCTGCGGGACACCGGCATTCGGATGACGGTGGCCGGTCGGACCATGTGGCACGAGGACGATGCCTCTGCCCGTGCGGGTTATGCCGAGTTGTACGCACGCGAAGGCTTTGACATCGACGCACAGAACCCGGGCGATACGGTCCTCTTCCCCGAGATGGATGAAAGCATCGATGTTCCCGAAATTACCACTGCGTGCTGGGGCATTCTGAACAAATCCCCGCGTGAGGTCATGTGTTCCTCGTCGCGTATGGTCGTGAAGCGCAAGGGCGCTGCGTCACCGACGGTTCTGGCCTGTACGCTCCTGCCCTATGACCCGCAATTCGAGCTTGGGACAACGCTGGAAGAGGCCGAACGTCCGGTGCAGCTCAACCACCCGCATTGTGCCAAGTTCTGCGTGTTGGGCGGTGCGAGTTGCTCGGCATAACTGCCTGAACAGTCTACTCAGAAACAGGTTTCACTCCCCTGAGTGAGGGAAAGCTGCGACTTTCCGTCGCGGCGCGCTACGTTGCATGGCATCACCGAGCTGGAGCGCGCCATGACACCTGAACTGCTCACTTTGATCGCTGTGCATTTTGCCTGTTCGCAGATGAGCGACACGCACCTTATGACGCAAACTGAGATTGAACATTGCACCGCCGTTTACGATGATGTGAAGCTGTCCTTTGTGCCGGGCGTGAGCGCCCGGAACTTTGCCGAGCTTTCGGTGGCGGAAAAATCCGCAGTCAACACGGCCGGGTATCTTGCGTTCAGCGCGTGGCGGGACGCGAACGAAGACATTGTGGCACATCTTGAACGCGTCGCCCGCGGGGAAGAGCCCCTTAGAGCCCCGGGAGACCTGTAGCGCGCGCCTAAAAAGCAGGCGTTATCGCAGCTAATCTGCCAATATATCGGTCAATTCCCCCGATATGAGCGGTTCACAAAACGATCTTCTCGGCAAACGCAGCCGATATGCGGCACCACAGGTGTCAGGGAGGCCCACTTTCAGCCGGAGTTGGCCAAATGACAAACGAACTTCTCTCACTCATCGTTGGATACATCGCCTGCGGCCATGCCGCCGAAGAGCGGCTCCTGTCGCCCCCAGAGGTCCAGTATTGCAGCGCCATATACCAGGAAATCAAACTGGGCTTCGTCCCCGGCGTTGATGTCCGGACCTACTTCCAGATGCCGCCCGAAGATCAGCAGATGATCAACAAGGCCGGTTTCACAGCCTTCTACCAATGGCGGCAGGACAATCCAGGCACCGTGTCTTTCCTTGAACGCGTCGCACGCGGCGAAGTGCAGCTGGGTGAGGCCAGCTAGCCCGCGTCACCCTACGTGACCATCGCACACAGCAATTCGAACATGATGGACACGCCGAGGAAGGCGGTGCCCCCGGATGCGTCAAACGGTGGGGAGACCTCGACCAAATCTGCCCCGCGAATGTCGAGCCCATAGAGGTGCCGACAGACCTCAAGCGCCTGGAAACTGTTGGGCCCGCCGACCTCCGGCGTTCCGGTGCCGGGCGCGAATGTCGGGTCCACAAAGTCGATATCGTAACTCACATAGATTGGCGCTGAGCCGACGATCTCGCGCGCTTCCGCCATCACATCGGCCACGCCGCGGTCGAAGAATTCTTCGATCCGGATGATACGCACGCCAACACTGTCGGCGAAATCAAGGTCTTCACGATCATACATCGTGCCACGGATGCCAATTTGAACCACGCGTTTGGGGTCCAGCAGTCCCTCTTCGATGGCGCGCCGGAAGGGCGTGCCGTGGGTGTACATCTCGCCCCCGAAATAGCTGTGGAACAGGTCCGTGTGGCTGTCGAAGTGGATCATCCCCAAAGGTTGATCCGCCAGCCCCCGCAGGATGGGGAGAGAACACAGATGATCGCCCCCGGCCGTGAGCGGTCGAATACCGGCCGCCTTCACGGAGGCGTAAAACGCTGACATACGCTCCAGACTGTCCGGGATGCTCGCCGGGTTCGGCCCGACATCCCCCAGGTCTGCGCAGCGCGCCCGTTCGAAGGGGCGCATGCCGCTGACGGGATGCTGGGCGCGGATCATGGTGGAAGCATCGCGCAACTGCCGTGGCCCATGGCGGGGCCCGGGTCGGTTGGTGGTCCCGCTGTCCCAGGGCGCGCCGATCAGGCCAATCTCAACCTCGCCAAAGCGATCATGTCCCGGCGGCACATATGGCAGACGCATGAAGGTGGGCACGCCCGCAAAGCGTGGCAAGTCGAAACCCGAAACCGGTGTGAAAAACGCGTCGCTCATAGAATCCCCGCCATGCTCTCCATTGACCTACAAATATCCTGGGGGGCTTGGGGGGCAAAGCCCCCCCAACGGGTCGACGCCCGAAGGGCGGCGGCAATTACGCTTGCAGTTCAGCGTCCCAATAGAGGAAATCGAGCCAGGTCTCGTGAAGATGGTTCGGCGGGAACTTGCGGCCTTGATTGCGCAACTCCTCGGCGCCCGGTTGGCGCGGAGGTTTGCGCAACGACATGCCCGCGCGGGCCAGCGACTTCGACCCTTTCTTCAGATTGCATTTCGAGCAGGCGGCCACGACGTTTTCCCAGCTTGTCACCCCGCCCCGGGCGCGCGGCACGACGTGGTCAAAGGTCAACTCACCCTTGGCGCCGCAATACTGGCATTGAAATTCATCCCTCAGAAACAGATTGAAGCGCGTGAAGGCGACCCGTTTCTGGGGTTGGACATAATCCTTCAACACGACCACGGAGGGTATGCGTATCTCGGTCGACGGGCTCCGCACCACCTCGTCATATTCCGCCAGGATGGTCACGCGATCCAGCCACGCCGCCTTGATGGCATCCTGCCAGGGCCAGAGCGACAGGGGATAATAGGACAACGGACGGTAATCCGCATTCAGGACCAATGCGGGATGGTGCCTCAGATTGTTGGGTTCGCGCACGAAACTCGTTCTGAATTCACCGGTCATTAAAGACTCCTACCTCGCTCTGCTGCCTCATGTCCTGGCGTCAGAGCGGGGGTCCCGCCCCAACCTTCAGGGGCACTATATCTGGCGGTCCCAGACTGACAAGCCCTCGTTTGGCGGAACATTTAGTCGCGGCGGATGACAGGAACGTGACAGTTATCCACCGGGTTGTGCACAGGGCTCAGCGCTGCGGATCGGCGGTAAGAGCGGACCAGAGCAGTTCGGCCCGCTCCCGCTTTGTCTCAATCAGGTCGCGACCGCTGGCTTGCGTTTTGGTCACTGTGTTCAGCACAGCGACGATGCCCTCGGCCAAATCATGGGTCGCGCGGCAGGTGAAGGCGCCGTTGAAGATTTGAGTGCAACTGGTGGTTCGCTCGCTCTCAACCCCGCGCAGGTCCCTATCACGTTTCAAACGCATCTCGTCATAAGGCGCAAATTGACACCAAAACGCGTTCTCAAACGCAGGTCGCTCGGCGCACCACGCGGTGAGGTCTTGCAGCGCCGTAGGGTTGGGATTGACCTCGAGCGAGACCATTTCAAGCGGCCCGTCTGCCCGCCTGTTCCACCCGGCACTGGTCCAGAACAGCGTGGTACAGTTGCGGCTGAGCGTGGCGCAGGGATGGACGACCACGAACACCGGCGCGCCCGGAAATACGATGTCGTGTGCCCCGAAACGGGCTTGATAGGTTCCGCTTTGCAAGGCGGCGCGGGCCGCCGCTTGTTCGGCCTGCAAGGCGGCCTCAGCGCGCGAAACGCTATACAATGTCCCCGCCACGGTCAGAACGGGCAGTCCGGTTGTCGCAAAAACCATGAACCGACGCGTGGCGCCTTTCGCAAACCGGGCAGAGACCAGCGTGCCGAGAAAGCGCCCGAGGCCAAAGAGGAACAGCGCACCGAAGAGGAGCATGAAGATAACGATGACCACTGCGCCGCCCGGGGCGCGCACGCTGCCTTGCATTGCGGTCCAGAGGACGAGGCACACAAAACCACCCGTGAGCATCGCGCCAACGCCGTGCAGGCTCGGTTTCTCGTCATCAGACGGAAAGTAGCCGATGCTGTAGCCGATAAAGTACAGCAGCAAAGCCAGACCCGCCAAGGCATAGAACAGTTCCATGAGCTTGATCTAGCGAGTGATTATGGCAAGTCTCGGGCCGCTAGAGTGCGTGCGGCAGCAACCGTTGCACTTCATCCCGATAAGGCGTGGCCCCGTCCGGCAGCTCCGGTACGATCACCGCTTCGCGATAGGTCAGTTGTTGCTTCAAAACGGGCAAGAGCCGCCGGAACGCCGCCGGGATCGATGGCTCAGGCGGCGGCACGTCGTGTTTTATCAACTCATGCAACTCTGGCAGCCGGTAGTAGGGCACCATGGTGAACATGTGGTGTTCAAGGTGGTAGTTCATGTTCAGGTAGATGAACCGGCTGATCGGGTTCATCAGCACCGTGCGCGTGTTCAACCGGTGATCGGTCACGTTCTCGGCCAGGCCCAGATGCTGGAGCACCCCGGTCATGATGTGGTGCCAGGCGCCATAGAGGCGGGGAAGACCGATGACCATCAGGGGCAGGATCGAGCCCATGCCGATGGCGAGCAGGATCGCCACGGCATAGATCAAGAGCCAGAGCCGTGCGACCATGAAAACCTTGGGCCGGTCCTGGGCCCGCAGATAGGTTTCTTCTTCGGGGTGCAGCCGACCGCTCGCATGCAGGATCATGCGTTTGCCCAGCACCCAGGCATCGATCAGGCCAAACACGTTCAGCCCAAGGCGCATCAGGTCCGGTGGGCGCATGGCGACGATTTCCGGGTCACGGCCGACGACGATCGTGTCGGTGTGGTGGCGCACATGGCTGGCCCGCCAGACATAAGGATTTCGCATCAGCATGAAGCTGGCCAGGTGATAGACAACCTCGTTCATCCAGCCAGTCTCAAACGCCGTGCGGTGCCCGCACTCATGCCAGCGCGAGTCGGAGGCCGAACCGTAGAGCACCCCATAGGCCAGCCAGAACGGGATCGACCATAGCGAGGGCCAAAGCGCGATGCCGATGCCCGCGAACACGACCATCAAACCGATCCAAAGCACGGTGTCCCGCATGGCGCGCACGTCATCTTTCTTCATCAATGCACGAATGGCCACCGGATCGACCGACGGGCGGAACCAGGACGGATTGGAGAGCCCTTCGGCTTCGGCGCGCCGCCATTCTTCCCCCAGCAATGAGTAATCCCGTGGCATGACACAAATCGTATGGGCCCTGTCGCGCTTGTCAATTGCGGGTGCGCAGGCCAGCGTGAGCGGATGGCACCCGACCAACTCCTTCCGGGCGATCCCCGGCTTGCAGCGACGCTGTCCCTGATTCAAAGTGTCTTCGCCGCGCATGACGGGCGGATCGATCCGCCGTCTTCCATGCATCGGCTGACCTTAAGCGATCTGGAACGTGCGGCTGCGGAGGGCGAGGTGTGGGTCGTGGGGATACCGCCGGTGGCTTGCGTGATCCTGTCGATGCAGGGCGGCGCGCTCTATCTGTCGAAACTGGCGGTTGCCCAAAGCCATCGTGGCAAGGGCCTGGCGCGCATCCTCGTGGCGCGGGCGGAGCAACGTGCGACCGAGCTTGGAGCCCCGGCGCTGGAGTTACAGACCCGCGTCGAATTGACGGAAAATCATGCGCTTTTCATCGCCTTGGGGTTTCGGAAAATCAATGAGACAGCGCATCCGGGTTATGATCGACCGACCTCGATCCGCATGCGGAAGATGCTTATTCGATCCCCAGATGCTCGCGAATAAAGGCCAGCGCGACTGAGAGGCCGTCGGGCGCAATACCGTGGCCGGTGCCTTCCATGACATGCGCATAGACCGTGAAGCCTGCGCCTTGCAGCGCTTCGCCCGCCGCCTGCATCTCTTCGAACGGCACAACGTCATCTGCATTGCCATGGATCAACAGAACTGGCGGGGTGGATTGCATTTCTTCGGCGAGGCGTTCCGGCACCATGAGCCGACCCGAGAAGGCGACGATCCCGGCGACGGGCTCCAGCCGCCGCGGCGCGACATGCAGGCTCATCATCGTACCCTGGCTGAAGCCGAGGAGGATCAGCTGGTCCGCATCGATCCCCTCTTCCGCCAGAATGCGGTCGATCAGCGCGTCGAGCAGCTTGGCCGAGCGGTGCATGCCTTCGGAGGCGGCCGCATCCGTCGAGCCATCGATCCAGGGGATGGGGAACCATTGGTATCCCATCGGGTTCGCCATCGACCGCTCGGGCGCGTCGGCGGCGATAAAGACCGTGTCCGGCAGATGCTGCGACAGCGGATCGGCCAGACCGAGCAGGTCGGCACCGTCCGCGCCATAGCCATGCAGGAAGAGGACCACTGACGTATCCTCGCCCGATTTGCTCGCCCGGCGCGAGAAATTCAATTCTTGTGTCAACGGATCCCCTCCCGTTCTTTCGCCACCCGGTAATACGACCAAAGCAGTCGCGCCGCGACACCCCGCCAGGGCGACCAGGCTTCCGACTGTTGCCGCAATGCTTTCTCCGAGGGGCGGTCTTCCATTTCAAACAGGATGCGCGCGGCTTCCTGTAGCGCCAGATCACCGGGGGCAAAGACATCTGCCCGCCCGAGTGAAAACAAGGCGTAAATCTCTGCCGTCCAGCGCCCGATGCCCGGCACTTCGATCAGCGTTTCGATCACGTCGTCTGTCGGGGCGTCCCGCAGTTTCGGGAACCGAATGCCAGACGCGGCCAATTCCCGTGCATAGCGAATTTTCTGGCGCGACAGCCCGCATGCGCGCAGATCGTCATCGCTGGCCCACATGATTTTGCGTGGTCCGGTCAATCCGGCTTTCTTCAGCCTGCCCCAAATGGCATCGGCAGCTGCAACCGAGACCTGCTGGGACACAATGGCGTCGAGGAGGGCTGCAAAGCCGTCTTTTCGGCGTCTGAGCGGCAAGGTACCCGTCAGGGACAGCGCATGCGAAAAGCGTGGCTCAATCGCCGCAAGGAAATCCGCCCCCTCTGCCACGCAGGCCGGGGTTTCAATGATGCGCCCCACACTCATGCTACGACACATTGCAGAACTCGCGTGTTTTGCCAACAGTTCCTAGTTTCGCAGGTGTTCAGGTGACCTGTTGGGCCTTTGCAGAGCGCATTCTGACGCGGTGGGGCGCGACCGGCTGGCCTATTGCTCTGACCATGGGATCGGCGTAACCGCAAGATATGGAAGTTGCTTCGCCCACCCTTCAACGCCGCAACCTTGCCGTGCTTGTTGCGGCGCAGGCGTTTCTTGGCGCACAGATGCCGCTGATCTTCACGATTGGCGGTCTGGCCGGGCAGCAACTGGCACCGCATCCGTGCTTCGCCACTCTGCCTATCGCGTTGATCGTTCTTGGCTCGATGCTGACGGCGACACCGCTGTCGTCCTTCATGCAGCGGTACGGGCGGCAGGCCGGGTTCTTCCTGGGCGCCATGGGCGGCGCGGCGGGCGGGGCGATGGCGGCCTGGGGGCTGGTCGAGCAGAGCTTCCCGCTTTTCCTCTTTGGATCACTTTTGACCGGCATCTATATGTCCAGCCAAGGGTTTTTCCGCTTTGCCGTCACTGATACCGCAAGCGATGCGTTCAAGCCGAAAGCGATCAGCTATGTAATGGCCGCAGGTTTGGTGAGCGCGGTGATCGGACCGTCGCTGGTCAAGATGACAGCCAATGAGATGGTTGTCCCCTTCCTTGGCGCCTATCTGGCGGTGGTCGCGATCAACGTGATCGGCGCGTTCCTGTTCTTCGGGCTGAAAATACCGAAACCCGTGGCGGCCCGCGACAGCACCGGTGGGCGCACCCGGCGCGAGTTGCTCGCCGACCCGCGCATTCTGGTCGCGATCATCTGTGCCATGGTGTCCTACGCGCTGATGAACCTTGTCATGACCTCCACCCCGCTGGCGGTGGTTGGGTGCGGTTTCACGCAGAACAATGCGGCCGATGTGGTCACCGCGCATGTGCTGGCGATGTTCGTGCCATCCTTCTTCACCGGCCACCTGATTGTCCGCTTCGGCGCGGAAAAGATCGTGGCGACCGGTCTGGTGATCCTGGCCGGTGCCGGGGCCGTGGCCTTGGCCGGGACGGAATTGGAGAACTTCTTCGGCGCGCTGATCCTTTTGGGTCTTGGTTGGAACTTCGGGTTCATCGGCGCCACGACAATGCTGGCCACAGCACACTCGCCAGAAGAGCGTGGGCGCGTGCAAGGCATGAACGACATGATCGTCTTTGGTTGCGTGACGCTTGCGTCGGTCTCCTCTGGCGGGTTGATGAACTGCTCCGGCGGCACAGCGGTTCAGGGCTGGACCGCCGTGAACATTGCCATGGTGCCCTTCCTGATGCTCGCCGGCTTCGCGCTGCTGTGGCTGATGTTCGGAAAACGCTCTGCGAGCCCTGCCGAGTAAAAAAACGTACCTTCCTAGGCTGCTGTGGACATCAGTGTCCATGTACGGGCAGGAAAAACCCTTTGGACGATTGGGCTTTCGCCAAGCCCCGGGCGGTTGGCCAGCCTCCGTTAGTCGAAGCCCGGGAATGTAGAGCTGGATCACCTGCGTGTGTTGGGGCGGAATCCACTTTCCTGACCTTGCCGTTGCTGGCTTACCTACCCCCCGAAATGCCTTAATTGGCGCGGTGAGGATGACCCGCAGGATGCGATCTGCGGTGTTGAACTCGGGCGGCAGGGCCAGAAAATAGCGAGCTGCCTCCAGCAGAGGCACGTTTTGATCGCGCGCGAAGTTTCTCAACTTCGAAAAGGTTTCGTACTCAATCCACCAAGCTCCCGCAGATTGCTCCGCCATCGAACGATGACTTGAGACAAACCGGAAATAGGCCTGACCCAGTGGCGGCTTGACTGGCTTGGGAGCCAAGATGCCGCCATTCCCGATCAAGGTATCTCCGCCGAACCACTTCTCCGGCGAAAACCCTGCGGCGAGGATACGGGTTCCAACCTGTGCCATACTGACTTCGTTCAAAGCTTCAGCCACAATACACCTCCGATGTGCACGGCGACGTTACAAAAAAAAACGCCCGCACAAGGCGGGCGTTAAGTTATTGAGGCAGGTTTCATACAGGCAAGAAACCTATCGAGCAGTGCATTGTTTATACGCAAGGTTTCGCCTCCGGCCAAGCTAAAAGTTTGAAAAGGCGCGGGAAGGCACATAGGCTCCGAACAAAGCGAGAATGAGCAGAGGATTGTTGCCGACTATGCGACCATGGAGGCTTGTGGCGTTAACTTTTGCAGGGATCTGCTCGGGTTGGCTGGTTGCGGCTGAACCGCAACACGGGATCGCAATGTACGGCGCACCGGCGCTGGCTGACGATTTTGTGTCCCTGCCTTATGCGAATCCCGACGCGCCAAAAGGCGGACGAATCGTGCAAGGCGAGGTCGGCAGTTTCGATTCGCTCAACCCGCATATCCTGAAAGGCCGCGTGCCGTGGCAGCTTCGGTTCCTTGCGCATGAAAGCCTGATGGGCCGGTCCTATAACGAACCTTTCACGCTTTACGGGGTGTTGGCAGAGAGTATTGAAGTACCTGAGGACCGCTCCTGGGTGGAATTCACGCTGCGCCCGGAGGCACGGTTCTCGGATGGTTCGCCTGTGACGGTGGACGACGTTCTTTGGACATATGCGACTTTGGGCACGCAAGGTCATCCGCGCTATCAGGGGTCCTGGGCCAAGGTGGACACCGCCACGCAGACCGGTGAGCGGAATTTTCGCTTTACCTTCAACACGCGCGACGATGAACTTCCGCTGATCCTTGGCATGCGGCCCATCCTGAAGAAGGCGCAGTGGGATGGGGTCGATTTCGCCGAGTCCGGTGTGGACATCATCCCGATATCCTCCGCGCCTTACGTGATCACCGATTTTGAGGCGGGGCGATTTGTCACGCTCACCCGGAACCCCGATTATTGGGGCAATGGCGTGGTGCCGTACATGAACGGCATGGCGAATCTCGATGAAATCAGGATGGAATTCTTCACCGACGGCACCGCCATGTTCGAGGCGTTCAAGGCGGGCATCCTTAACACGATGCGCGAGACCAATGCTCAGAAGTGGGACACGTCCTATGATTTCCCGTCCGTGCAGGCGGGGGATGTGGTGAAATCGATCATCCCGCATGAGCGCCCGTCCGGCATGTGGGGCCTTGTGATGAACACGCGGCTCGCAAAGTTTCAGGACTGGCGGGTGCGCGAGGCGCTAATCACGGCGTTCAACTACGAGTTCATCAATCAGACGATCAATGGCGGTGAGGGGCTGCCGCGCGCGACCACCTATTTCTCGAATTCCGTTCTCGGCTATGAACCCGGCCCGGCCACGGGCAAGGTCGCTGCATTGTTGGAACCCCTTGCGGGTGACCTGCTGCCCGGGGCGCTGGAAGGGTATGCCCTGCCGGAGGGCGACGGGACCGAGCGGAACCGCCGTAACCTGCGTGCGGCGCTCGCCTTGATGGCGGAGGCCGGGTGGACGTTGCAGGATGGCGCACTGAAGAATGCCGCCGGTGAAACGTTCGGGTTCGAGATCCTGCTGGCGGCGGGTTCGAACGAGTGGAGCCAGATCACCGATATCTATGCCGCCGCCCTGGAGCGAATGGGCATCGATGTGACGATCCGAACGGTCGACAGCGCGGAGTATAAAGAGCGGACGACGGTCTTCGATTTCGAGATGACGAATTACGGACGGGGCCTCTCCCTCTCGCCCGGGAATGAACAATCCCTTTACTGGGGCAGCGCGTCCGCCGATACGGAGGGCAGCCGTAACCTGATGGGGATGAAGAGCCCGGCGGCGGAGGCGATGATCGAGGCGTTGCTGACCTCAGAAAGTCAGGAGGATTTTCTGGCCGCGACCCGCGCGCTCGACCGCATCCTGACCACCGGGCGCTACGTGATCCCGATCTGGTACAATCCGGTGTCGCGGATTGCTCATGCCAAGGAACTCAAGTATCCGGACAGCCTGCCGATGTATGGCGACTGGATTGGGTTCCAGCCAGATGTCTGGTGGTATGAGGAGTAAGAGCAGATGAAAAAACTGGCTGTTTTCACCGCATTGATGCTGGCGCTTGCGGGCTGCAACACGATTGAAGGGCTAGGCGAAGATGTCTCCGCCGGAGCGCGCGCAATCGACCGGGCGTTCTAGGGCGTTTCGCGGTTAACTCCAGATCCTGAGACATCCAGAAGTACGGTGGTCGGAAGGAATGTCGTGCGCGTGATCCTGAAAAGCGGCTCTAGCTCGGTAAACCCCTGACCGTCGCCCCCTTCCCTGGCGCACGCTGAGACTGCCCACTTGGTGCACAAGCTCGCTGTAGATGCCCCTTATGAAAATAGTGGGCAAGCGTCAGTTCGCCGTGGAATGCGGCACAAAGATACCATCTTCAGCAGTCATAAGCAGACGCACAACCGACCCCACACCACACCGCAATAGGTCTTGCCAAAGTATATATTTCTATTATTCATGAATTATGGAATTAGAGAAACAAACACGCAGACTTTCTGCACTGGCCCATCCCGGCCGTTTGCAAGTGTTTCGCCTGCTCGTACGCCGGGCGCCGCAAGCCGTGCGCCCGGGGGAGATCCTGCAATCTTTGCACCTCAAGCCGAACACGCTTTCGGTGTATCTCGGCGCGCTCGCCGAGGCCGGGCTGGTCCAGTCGACGCGGGATGGCACACGGCTGTTTTACAAGGCCAACCTTGGCGTCATGGGAGCGCTGGTGGATTTCCTTGTCGCCGATTGCTGTCGTGGGCGCCCCGACCTTTGCGCCACAAAGACCTCGGCCTTCTTTTCACAACAGGATCGCATGATGTCAGAGACACCCTTTAACGTGCTTTTTATCTGCACTGGCAATTCCGCCCGCTCGATCTTTGCCGAAGCGCTGCTGCGCGACATCGGCGGCGACCGGTTTCAGGTGTACTCCGCCGGGACCTTGCCGCAGTCAGCGTTGAACCCGTTCGCACTCGACGTTTTGCTCAGGAACGGGCACAGGACGGACGGCTTGCGGGCCAAGCATATGTCAGAATTTCAGGGGCCAGACGCCCCCAAGCCCGACTTCGTCTTCACCGTCTGTGACGCTGCCGCAGGCGAAGATTGCCCCGCCTGGCCCGGGCAGCCGATTTCAGCGCATTGGGGGCTGAAGGACCCGGTACAAGTGACTGGAACAGATGCTGAGAAAGCCTATGCCTTTGCGGACACCTATGCACAGATGCGCCGCCGCGTGATGGCGTTCTCCGCACTGCCCTTCGACAGCCTCGACCGCATGTCGTTGCAAGCCCGGGTCGATGAGATTGGGGCAGCTGATACGATGGACGCGTCATAAAAGCTTCACTTGCGCAAACGGGCCATCTGCCCGGACACACACACCAAACTCATATGAGGGAATAGCTGACATGGCGCGGATCGCGTTGAATGGATTGGGCCGGATTGGAAAGCTCCTGCTGCGGCGGATGGTCGACGAAGGCATGGCCGATCAGATCGTGCTGATCAATGAGCCGGGCGCCGATCTGGAGCAGCACGCCCTGCTGTTGGAGTTCGACACCGTGCACGGGCCGTGGCCCCGCGACATCAGTGTGGACGGAGATGCGCTGAAGGTTGGTGGCGTGCGCATGCCGTTCCGGCAGGAGACGCGTATCGAAGACCTGCCCTTAGCCGAGATGGGGGTGGACCTTGTTCTGGACTGCACGGGTGTCTTCAAGACCGAAGCCAAGGTCGCCCCGTACTATGCGGCGGGTGTGAAGAAGGTGGTGGTGTCTGCGCCGGTCAAGGACACGGGCGCTTTGAACCTGGTCTATGGCATCAACCACGACATTTATGATCCGGGCGTGCATAACCTGATCACGGCGGCGTCTTGCACGACCAATTGCCTCGCCCCAGTCGTGAAGGTGATGCACACGGAGATTGGCATCAAACATGGCTCGATCACGACCATCCACGATGTGACCAACACCCAGACCATCGTGGACAAGGCGCACAAAGACCCGCGCCGCGCCCGTTCGGCTTTGAACTCCCTCATCCCGACCTCGACCGGGTCAGCCACGGCGATCACGTTGATTTATCCCGAATTGAAGGGCCGGTTGAACGGGCTTGCGGTGCGCGTGCCGCTCTTGAACGCGTCCCTGACCGATTGCGTGTTCGAGATGGAGCGCGAGACAAGCGTTGAAGAAGTGAATGCGGCGTTCAAGGCGTGGGCCGGAGGGCCGCTCGACGGCATTCTCGGCTATGAAGAACGCCCGCTGGTGTCGTGCGACTATCTGAACGATCCGCGCTCGGGCATCGTGGATGCGTTGTCGACCATGGTGATCAACAAGCGCCAGGTTAAGGTTTACGCATGGTATGACAATGAATGGGGCTACACCTGCCGGATGGCGGATATCGCGAAAATGGTCTCGAACACTCTGACGTGAACGGAGTCTTCATGACCCGCCCCCGATACTAGGGGTGGGAGGACGGTGGCTTAACGGATTGCTTGCATTAAGGATTCGTTAACCATGAATGGGACGAGGGGTATGGCTGAAACCAACGGCTTCAAAGCGTATCTGACCGTTACGGCGGCCTATTGGGCGTTCATGCTGACCGATGGCGCGTTGCGTATGTTGGTCCTTTTGCACTTCCATACACTTGGGTTCACGCCCGTCCAGCTGGCCTATCTGTTCTTGCTGTATGAGGTCATGGGCATCGTCACCAACCTCTCCGCCGGGTGGCTGGCCAGCCGGTTTGGTCTGACATCGACCCTTTATGCCGGATTGGCCATTCAGATCGGAGCACTCCTGGCGCTTGCAGCCCTTGACCCGGCCTGGGGACTGACGGCGTCGGTCATCTATGTCATGGCGGTGCAAGGCGCGTCCGGGGTGGCCAAGGACCTGTCGAAGATGTCGTCGAAAAGCGCGGTGAAACTGTTGGCGCCGAGCGAAGGCGGAAGCCTCTTTCGCTGGGTCGCGGCCCTCACCGGGTCGAAGAATGCCGTGAAGGGTCTTGGGTTCTTCATCGGGGCGGTCATGCTGGGCATCACCGGATTTCAAAGCGCGGTTCTGTTCATGGCCGCCGTTCTTGCTGTGATCTTGCTGGCGACGCTGCTCTTCATGCCGGCCGGGCTGCCCGGCGGCACAAAGGGCACGAAAATGGCGGCTGTTTGGCCTAAGGACCCTGACATCCGCGCCCTCTCCCTCGCCCGGGTGTTCCTGTTCGGCGCACGAGACACTTGGTTCGTGGTGGGGATCCCGGTGTTCTTCTACGCGGTCTTGTCCGACGGGACTGTGGAGGGGAACCGAGCAGCGTTTTTCATGATCGGCAGTTTCATGGCAGCGTGGATCATCTTTTACGGCGCCGTTCAGGGCTTTGCGCCGAAGCTTTTGGCCCGTCAAACCGGCACCGTGGCCGAAACCGTGGCCTCTGCCCGGTTTTGGGTGGCCGTCCTGACTGCCATTCCTGCCGTGCTTGCTCTGGCCGCCGCCTTCAACGTGCCTGCCCTGGTGCCGATTGTTGTGGCTGGCCTGCTGGCCTTCGCCGTGGTGTTTGCGCTGAACTCCGCCTTGCATTCCTATTTGATCCTTGCCTTCTCGACCTCGGACCGGGTGACGCTGGATGTGGGGTTTTACTATATGGCCAACGCGGCGGGCCGGTTGCTGGGGACGCTGCTGTCGGGTCTTTGCTTTCAGCTTGCCGGTGTCAGCGGCTGCCTGGCCGCCGCTGCGGTCATGTCGGCTTTGAGCTGGCTCGCTGCCAGCCGTTTGGCCGACCGGCACGTCCAGTCCGCCTGAGCTTTAACCAAAGCTTAGGAAACACCGTCTTACGGTTGGTACAGAGTAAGCAAAGGGAGCCGTTTGCCCATGACAGTTGTGACCAGTTGGCAGGCCTTCGTGGCAGAAGCCGGCCGCCATTTTCCGGAAGCCTGTTCAGACGCCATGCTGACACGCGAAGGCGACATTGCCGGTCTGATGGACCTGATTGCCAAAGCCCATGACCTGACATTCGCGGAAGCCGCCGAGGTCGTGACCTTCCGATTGCCGCTTTATCTTGAGGCGGAGCGTCTTACGGCCTGACTTTCCGCTTGCCTAAAGCCCGGGGGCCTGCGAACCAAAGCGGGTTATGGTCAAGCTCGACATTCTCTCCGATCCGATTTGCCCCTGGTGCTATATCGGGAAAACCTATCTGGACCGGGCGCTGGAAGCGCATCCCGATCACCCGTTCAGTATTGAATGGCATCCGTTCCAACTGAACCCGGAGATGCCGCGCGAAGGTATGGACCGGCGCGCCTATCTGGAGGCGAAGTTCGGTGGGCCCGAAGGGGCGGCACAGACCTATGGACGGATTGAAGAGGTTGCCAAATCTGCCGGGTTGAGCGTGGCCTTCGACAAGATCGAGCGCACGCCCAACACGCTTGACGCGCATCGGCTGATCCATTGGGCCGGGCTGGAAGGTGTGCAGACGGCCATCGTCACACGGCTTTTCAAAGCCTATTTCGAGGCGGGTCAGGACATTGGCGACAGCGCCGTGCTGCTCGATATTGCAGAAGGCGCTGGTATGGATCGCGACATGATCGCGCGACTTCTGGAGGGCGATGGCGACCGGGAGGACATCAGCGCGCGCGATGCCCATGCCCGCAAGCGTGGTGTGACAGGCGTTCCGACCTTTGTGGTGGCGAACACGCATGTCGTGGCCGGGGCACAACCGCCCGAGCTTTGGCGCAAAGTGCTGGACGAACTCGCTCAGAACAGCGACACTGACACTTAGGGCCCGCGACAGTTCGTGTCGCCGCCTTTCCCGAAATTTTCCCACCGATCGCATCCTCCTTTGAAGGGCTGCGCTTTTGGAGACATGAATGAGCGACCGGAAGCTACCCATATCCCAGTTCGAACTGGTGTCGCTGCTTGCCATGCTTTCGGCCACGGTGGCGTTTTCACTCGATGCCATGCTGCCGGTTCTGCCGCAGATTGGCGATGCCCTGAGCCCGGACGCACCGAACCGGGCGCAACTGGTTGTCGGGTCGTTTGTCCTGGGGCTTGGCCTTGGCACTTTTTTCACAGGTCCGCTCAGCGACGCCTATGGACGCAAGAGCGTCGCCGTGGTTGGCGCGTTGATCTACTGCGCGGCTGCGCTGGTTGCGGCGCTTTCGCCTAATCTGGAAACACTGCTGGCTGCACGGTTCATCCAAGGGCTTGGGGCAGCCGGACCGCGGGTGACAGCCATGGCCATTGCGCGCGATTTGTTTTCAGGCCGACGCATGGCGCAGGTGCTGAGCTATGTGATCTTCGTCTTCACACTCACCCCGATTTTCGCGCCCACGATTGGCTATGGGATCGGCCTTGTCTTTGGGTGGCGGGGTGTTTTTGCAAGCTTCGCCGTGTTCTCCTTTATCTCCATCACGTGGCTTCTGGTACGTTTGCCGGAAACGTTGGCACCCGAGAACATGCGCCCCTTTCGCGCGGGCAAGCTGTGGGCCGGAACACGCGAGGTTCTTGGCAATCGCCGGGTGGTTCTTGCGACGCTCGTTCAAACCCTGGTGTTCGGCATATTGTTCGCCTCACTCGCGTCAAGCCAGCAGGTCTTCGACGAAGTGTTCGACAAGGCGGAGAGTTTTCCGCTCTGGTTCGGCTTGATGGCCATTCTGACCGCGGGGGCCAATCTGGTGAACGCGCGCATCGTAGTCACGCTGGGTATGCGCGAAGTGGTGCGCCGAGCGTTGCTTGTTCAGGGCAGCTTCACACTAATTTTCGTGGCGCTTCAGCTTGCGGGGAGCATCCCGGACGTGCTGGCTTTTCCGCTGACGTTCCTCTGGATGACATCGATTTTCTACCTTGTCGCCTTTTGTATCGGGAACATGAACGCCCTGGCTCTGGAACCCTTGGGGCATATGGCCGGACTGGCCGCGTCGATCGTTACCGCGCTCGCCACGATTGGCGCTGGCGTGCTCTCGGTGCCCATCGGGCTGGCCTTCGATGGAACCGTTTTGCCACTGACCTTGGGCGTTGGGGTTCTGGTCGGTGTTGCGCTTCTGATCCTGTCTCAGGTTGAAGCAGACGTCCCGGTTTCCGGCTGATCCGCGCCCCAATTGGCATCCTGCATTTCGCGCAAACGGCTGGCCGTGCGTTCGAACTCAAAACTCCCGGCGCCCTCAAGATAAAGCTTCTCGGGCGCATCCGCGGCGGAGGCGATCAGGCGCACGCGGGCTTCGTAGAGCGCGTCAACAAGTGTGACGAAGCGCCGGGCCTGATTGTAATTCTCTGACGACAGGCGCGGGATGTCTTCAAGGATCAAGACGCGCACGGCCTCCGCCAAGGCCAGGTAATCCGCCGGGCCGAGCGGTTGACCGCAGAGGTCGTAAAAGGGCGCGCGTGCAACACCGTTCGAGAACTGTGCGATATGCACTTCGCGGGTCTTCACGTTGAGCACCAGTTCCTCGGACTTGCCCATCGACAGGTCGGCCCAGATTGCGTTGATGGCATCGCGCGCTTCGCGGTCGGCGGGATGGAAATAGACCTGTTCGCCCTTCAAGCGATCCTGCCTGTAGTCGCGCGGAGAGGTCAGTTCGTGAACGACCAGCTTTTCCTTGATCAGTTCGATGAAAGGCAGGAACAGCGCCCGGTTCAGGCCATCCTTGTAAAGATCGTCCGGCACCCGGTTCGACGTGGTGACAACTGTGATGCCGTCATCGATCAGCATGCCGAACAGCCGTCCGACGATCATTGCGTCGGTGATGTCCGTGATCTGCATCTCATCAAGGCAAAGAAGGCGCAGCCCCTCCCCGATCTCCTTGCCGACGGGTGCGAGCGCATCATCCACGCCGGTTTGACGCGCGGCATGAAGCTTGGTTTGCACCTCCTGCATGAACGCGTGGAAATGCACGCGGCGCCCGCCTTCGATCTCGTGGAAAAGGTCCATGAGCATGGATTTGCCGCGCCCGACCCCGCCCCAAAGGTAGAGGCCCGGAACGGCCACCGGTTTCTTGGCGAAAAGCCCCTTGCGCCAGCGCGGTTTGACTTCGGCCAGACCGGCTGCGATCCGATCAAACTCGGGCAAGACCGCCCGCTGCGCCGGGTCCGCGTCCAAAGCGCCGGAGGCGACGCGCGCCTCGTAGGTTTCGGTCAGACTACCCATATCTCGTTTGGAACCGCCTTATGCCTGAACATTCAAGTAAAATCAGCGCGGAGCCATGCCCAAACTGCATATCGGATCTGCATGTTCTCCCCCTACATGCTGCACGTGCAGCATATTAAATCCTTGTTCAAAGGAGACCAACATGTCCAAGAATGAACTCAACCCCGTTGACCTGACCCTGATTGAAACACGTGCGCGCCAGCTTCGCGCGCAGTACATTGCCGGGTTTTTCAAGCGTCGCAGCCAGTAAGGCTCTCTTTCACTAGGGGACGCGACCGGATATGGGGTGCCCCATGTCCGACAGACCTGTCATCCGCCTCCGCCCGAAGATTGATCCGCGCCCTTTGAAGCGCGGGTTTCCGTGGGTCTACGCCAATCAATTGGTCACGGACCGGCGCACCAAAGCGCTTGCACCGGGAACGGTTGTCACGCTGGAAGACGCGGACCGCCAAGCGCTGGCCACGGCGACAATCAACCCCAACTCGAAGCTCATCGCGCGTGTTCTGGACCTTGACCCGACCGCTGAGATCGGGCCGGATTGGCTGCATCGCAAAGTGGCCCGGGCCTTGTCGCTGCGCGAGGCCCTTTACAACACCCCCTATTACCGCCTGATCCACGCCGAGGCCGATGGCCTGCCCGGCACCGTGGTCGACCGTTTCGGAGACGCATTGGTCATTCAACCCAATGCCGCCTGGATCGAAACGCTGCTTCCTGACTTTGCAGCGGTCTTGGAAGACGTGACAGGCGCACAGACCCTTGTGAAGAATGCCCAAGGGCGGGCGCGGAGCCTTGAAGGGCTGGATGAGACCTCAGCCCTGCTGAAAGGTCAGTTGGACGGACCCGTTCCCGTGCCAATGAATGGCGCCACTTACATGGCCGATCTGGAGGGCGGGCAGAAGACCGGATTGTTCTACGACCAACGCCCAAATCACGCGTTCGTCGCGACGCTGTCGCAGGGCTGCGATGTGCTAGATGTCTTTAGCCATGTGGGGGGCTTTGCGCTGGCAGCTCTTGCCATTGGCGCAAACACGGCGTTGGCTGTCGACGGGTCGGAGGCTGCACTGCGCCTTGCCGAAGCAGGGGCGACGGCGAGCGGAGTGGCGGACCGGTTCACGACGCGCAAAGGAGATGCGTTCGATGTGTTGACGGCGCTCGGTGAGGAAGGGCGGCAGTTTGGGTCTGTGATCTGTGATCCGCCGGCATTTGCGCCCACGAAAGCCGCCCGCGATGCGGGTTTGCGCGCCTATGAGAAGATCGCCCGCCTGGCGGCGCCTCTGGTTGCGGAAGACGGGTTTCTGACACTCTGTTCGTGCAGTGGTGCGGCGGATCTGGCCGCGTTCCAGTCGGCCTCTACCCGCGGCATTGGACGTGCGGGGCGGAGCGTGCAACTTCTGCGCGTGGGTGCGGCCGGGCCGGACCATCCGGGGCTGCCTGCCCTGGCCGAGAGCGGCTATCTGAAGACCCTGACGTTTCGTCTGTCATGAGAGTGCTGATTGACGCCTGCGTCCTCTATCCCACCGTCTTGCGGGAACTTGTCATCGGCTGGGCTGCGACGGGCGCTTTCACGCCGCTTTGGTCCGAACGCATTCTGGAAGAATGGCGGCGCGCGGCGGCCCGGCATTCCGAGCGGGATCAGGTGATCGCGGACGGGGAAATCGCGCTTCTCAAGGCGCAGTACCCGGAGGCTGCCGTGTCGCATGACATCGCGCTGGAAGATCGCCTTCACCTGCCCGACCCGGATGACGTACATGTCTTCGCCGCCGCCATCGCCGGAGGGGCAGATGCGCTGCTGACCCTGAATGTGAAGGATTTTCCGACCAATGTGCTCGCGGCCGAGGGGCTTCTTCGGCGGCATCCGGACGAGTTTTTATGGGAGGCTTGTCACAGTGATCCCACCGGCATGAGAGATGTCGTGAACGAGGTTCTGGAGCGTGCAAGGACGCATGGCATAGATACGTCGAACCCGCGCGCCCTTCTGAAGCGCGCACGTTTGCCGAGGTTCGGAAAAGCGCTCTACGGTGCAAAAGGCGGACAACCGGCTTGAAGGTTTCGAAGAGATATTTTCACCTAACCGGATTTCCTTCGGCGAAAATGACCTTCGGACACCCACAAATTAAGCCGCTCTTAACGTACCGCCCCCTAGATTAGGGGTGGGAGGACGGAGGCGCTTTGCTCGAATTTTTTTGATTCGCCGTTAAGACTTGCCAACCCCGGCCCAACGCGCCTCAAGCTTTTCAATCGCTGCGATGCGCTCTTCCGTTTTGGGGTGGCTCATCAACCAGACCGGCATGCCCATTCCGCGCATGCCTGTCAGCTTTTCCAGCTTCCGGAAGAGCGATTTCTGCGGCTCGGTTCCGATCCCCGACTTGACCAGCAGGGCCGAGGCATAGGCGTCAGCCTCATATTCATCCTTGCGAGACAGCTTGGCGGCGATCAGCGATGTGAGGGCGTTTGCGATAAAGACACCGATGCCCGGCAAAAAGCGCCCGAGGATCATCGCAAGGGCTGCCCGGATAGCGTTTTGACCTGAGAAATCGATCATCCGCCGGCGCGAGTGACCAAGGGCGACATGCCCCAGTTCGTGGGCGATCACACTGGCCAATTCTTCGCCCGTGACCTCACCCTCGCGATACTTCCGGTAGAACCCGCGCGTGAGAAAAATCCGCCCATCCGGCGCTGCGAGACCATTGACCGGCTCGACCTCGTAGAGATGCACCTTGATCCGGGGCAAATCGAGCGACGCCGCCATCCTGTCGGTCAGCCGCTTCAGTTCCGGGTCGGCCAGCTCGGCCGATTTGGCATCAAGCTCGGCCTTCGTTCTCCACGCGGAGAACTTGTACATCACCAAAGCATAGACAATGGCCAGCAGGATGGGTGCGAACTTCAACATGGGGTTAATATGGGGCGGTGAGGCCCTGCGTCCAAGGGCCTACACAGTTTCGCGTGCGCGCCATCGCCGCAGCAACAGGACACCAAATCCCAGTGTCAGGACGCCCGCCACAACAAACCCAACAGCGTTGGACAGAATATTG
Source organism: Pseudomonadota bacterium (assembly GCA_038532095.1). GTDB lineage: Bacteria > Pseudomonadota > Alphaproteobacteria > Rhodobacterales > Rhodobacteraceae > JAJDOD01. The sequence goes on along the minus strand of JBCBBB010000011.1, from coordinate 11,234 downwards.
GCCAGGGACTGGATATCCGACGCGAAGGTATATCCGACCAGCACATAAAACCCGACCCAAATCGCCTCACCCGCGGCATCCCAAAGTGTGAATGTCACCCCGTTCAATCCCCCTGCGCCCGCCGCGATGTTGACCCAGGGCCCAAGCGGGGCAAGGAGCCAGGTGGAAAAGAACACTGCTGGCCCGCCCTTCTCGGACACCATATCGCGTGCTTTGGCAAACCTGTCCTGAACCTTGGGCCGCCTTTCGGCCAGATTTATCAAGCGGGAACCGAACGCCCGGCCAATTCGAAACCCGGTTTGATCGCCAAGAAGCGCACCGGCATAGGCCGCGCCCAGAACAGCCATCAAGGACAGGTCACCCGACGCCGCAAAAGCACCGCCGGCCAACATCACCAGAGCCGTCGGAATGGGCACAAGCAAGCAGGACAAAAACGAAGACACGCCTACAACCCAAACGCCATAGGTGGCCACGAGTTCGAAAAAACGTCGCACTCATTGCGTCATCTCGGCCAAATGCGCGGCAATTGCGGCTTCAACCTCTGCGATCACCGTGTCGACCGGCACACCGCGTTCATCGGCAATTTTGCTGAGTGGGCGCGGCCCATCCGATTGGCGTTCGAAGCCGAGGCTTTCCATCGTTTCTCGGGGCAACCGCCATGTATGCGCGATGTAGCGCGTCGTCATCCAAGCTTCGACGGAACTATCCTGCGACGCGGCCCGGTAGTGGGCTGTGTGCTGAAAGGTGTTCCAGCCAAAGAACAGACTGCCCGCAAGAAGAAGCGCGAACGCAAAGATCAAAACCCTGTTCTGCTTGAAGAACACACTCATCCCAGCACTTTCATCCCGCGTGTCAGCCCTTCCAGTGTCAGGGGCACCATGCGGTCAGGCCCAATGATGTCGCGGATCATGTGCGTGGACTGGGTGTACTGCCAGTGTGGCTCGGGGCTTGGGTTGATCCAGAGAAGGTCGGGCCACTGCGCCAGGGCGCGGCGCAACCAGACCTCGCCCGCTTCCTCGTTCCAGTGCTCGTTGGCGCCCCCCGGCACAGCGATCTCATAGGGTGACATGGCCGCGTCGCCGACGAAGATGCACTTCCACTGGCTGCCGAACCGGTTGATCACATCCCAGGTCGGGGTGCGTGCGTTCCAGCGGCGGCGATTTTCGCGCCAGACGCCCTCGTAGAGGCAATTGTGGAAGTAGAAATACTCAAGGTGCTTGAACTCGCTGCGGGCTGCGGAAAACAGGTCTTCCACCATTTCGACGAACGGGTCCATGGACCCGCCGACATCGAAGAAGATCAGCACACGGACGGCGTTGCGCCGTTCCGGGCGGGTTTGGACGTCGAGATACCCGTGTTCCGCGGTCGAGCGGATGGTGCCATCAAGGTCCAGTTCTTCCGCCGCCCCTTCCCGCGCCCAGTTTCTGAGCCGCTTCAAGGCAAGCTTGATCGCGCGCGTCCCAATCTCGCGGGTGTCGTCGAGGTCTTTGAATTCCCGTCGATCCCAGACCTTCACGGCGCGCTTGTGGCGTGAGCTGTCCTGCCCGATGCGCACACCCTCCGGGTTGTAGCCGTATGCCCCAAAGGGAGAGGTGCCCGCCGTCCCGACCCATTTCGAGCCGCCCTGGTGGCGCTTTTCCTGTTCGCGCAACCGTTCCCGGAGGGTTTCCATCAGTTTGTCGAAAGACCCGAGCTTCTCAATCTCGGCCTTCTCTTCTTCGCTGAGGAATTTCTCGGCCAGTTTTTCAAGCCAGTCCTGCGGGATGTCGACCATCTCGAACACCGCCTCGGCGGGAATGGCTTCCACGCCCGAGAACGCCTCGGCGAAGGCGCGATCAAACCGGTCCAGATGCGCCTCGTTTTTCACCAGCGCAGTGCGGGCAAGATAGTAGAACCCGTCCACGTCATAGGTCACAAGATCGGCCCCGACTGCGGCCAGGAAATCGATGTATTCCCGGGGGCTTGCCGGAACGCCCGCCCGACGCAGGGCCTCGTAAAACGGCAGGAACATCAGGAAATCAGGTGTTCGAGCAGAAGGGTCAGGAACAGGCTGATCAGCATGAAGGCTATGGCGTAGCCCGCCGCATATTGCGCCATGTCGAGCTTGTTGCCGTTCCGCTTTTTGGCCGCGAGATAGCCCATCAGCCCCCCAAGCAATCCCCCGGCAATGACGATCATATGGGCCCCTCACTCGTTCGGCGGCTGCGTGGTGAAATGGCAAGTATCTCGGCCGCGCGTTCGCGGACCTCAGAACTTGCCCCGAACCCATAGCGGCCATATCCCAGGGCGTCACGCCGTATTTTCGCAGCTTCCGCCGGCCGCGATTGCAACTCCAGCGCTTCTGCCTTGACGAGCAGCATCAAGGACAGAAGGGAGGCATGTTCCGCCCGTTGGACCGTGCGCAGGTTCTGGTCGATCAATTGCTGGGCAATGGCCGCCTGACCGGCCGAAAGCTGGAAGGCCGCCACCTGTAAGGCGACATGCGCCTCTTGGAGGGCGCTGTCTCTCCGGTTTTGATAGATGGTTCCGGCGGTCAGAAACGCCTTCATCGCAGCTGCGGGGTCGGAGCTGAGGGTCTGGCGTCCAAGCACGTAATAGGAAAACGCCAGCCGTGTATCCGTCGGTCCGGCAGCGGCGGCGAGCCCCACCGCCCGGCGCGCGGCAGCGAGCTTGCGGGCATCCGAGCCGCGCGGGCTGATCGCTTGCGCAATCGTGCGGTTCCAGGCGCCCAGCTGAACGGCGGGCGGCGCAATGTCACCTGCCCCGCCGCGCGGATTGATCCGGGCCAGAATGCCCGGCACGCGCTGCGCCACCTGCTGTCGGCTCAGACCTGAGCGGAGTTGGCGATCATAGGTCACGCGCAACATCATCATGTCATATCCCGTCAGCACGGCATGGAAGTTGTCATCGTTGAAGATCGAGGTGGCGAGACGGAAGATGTCGTTCACCGGTCCAAGCCCTTGGGCGATTTCCTCATGCAGACAATCGCGGATTTCCTGCGGGCTCACGTCATTCGGCAGGAAGACCGCCATGCTGCGCCGCTCGGACAAACGGTTCCAGAACGTGGTCGGATCACTGCGGCGCTGCCGATACTCGGCCCAGCTTGAGACATTCGGGCGCACGAAACAGGCCGCCGCCGGCGCCACGCGGCGTATCTGCCGACGAGGCATCGGCTCGACGGTGATCGTCGCGTCCTGATTTGCCGCAACGCGGGAGATATCCAGCCCGGCTTCACGCCGTAGCCGTTGCAGCAGCCGGTCCAAGTCGGGCCCCAGCGTTTGCGGCGCATCACCGAGCACGCGCACCGTGATCGGTCCCTCGAACCGGGTGAAGACCGGGACGGCTTCGCCGTTTTCCAGCGTGAAGGTCAGGTCGAGAAAATCGCGTGCCAATTGTGCGTTCGAATACCGTGGCGGGGTCGGTGCCGTCCGCGCGAAGGTCTTCATGGGTGGCAGAACAATGTCGGGTGTGTCCAACCGGGTCGTTTCTTCGCTGCTACAGGCTGCAATGAGCAGCAGACAGACAGACAGCACGTACCGTTTCATGCAGGCCTCGTATACTTGATGAAAGGTGTGACCGTTCCGATCCGGTCGTAAAGCTGGCGAGCCGTCGCGTTGAAGTCCTGGGTCAGCCAATACACGCTAGGCGCCCCGGCCTTGTCGGCTTCGGCATAGACCGCTTCGATCAGGGCCCGCCCCACGCCTTTGCCCCGGACATCCGGCGCGGCATAGAGGTCTTGCAGGTAGCAAACGTTTTCGATCTTCCAGCCGTGACGGTGAAAGATGTAATGCGTCAAGCCCACGGGCTTTCCATCCACTTCCGCGATCAGCCCGTGGTAGTCTTGTGGATCGTCGCCCAACAGACGCTGGAAATAGGTGGCATAGACATCGTCCGCCACCTCTGTCTCATAAAACGCCAGATACGCGCGCCAGAGCACGCGCCATTGCGGTTCATCGGCGGATGTGAGCGGGCGCACAAGACAAGTCATTGGGCGAAACCTAGACCGCCCGTGCCACAAGTGCCAGCCCACCCACGAAAGCGTGCGCGGAATTCAGTTCGCGCGACGCAAAACGATAAATCGTGTCGCCGCGGAGCGGCGTCCGTTTGGGAACAGCCCGGCGTCAGGATGTGACGTCGTGGGTGTAGATCCAACGCAAGCTGTCCCGCACCCGTCCCGGCGCGATGGCACCGGCCAGGCGCAGGACCGAATGCCCGATGAACCGTGCGGGTGGGAAACTCAGGTGATAGTTGCGTGCATTGCGGGTGGCGGCTTCGGTGACCAGCCGGCAGCGTTCCGAGCGCGCCGCCTGATAGGCGGACAGCGCGTCGTCGATCGGATGTTCCGACAGCATCTTCGCCAAGACATACGCGTCTTCGAGCGCGAGATTGGCGCCCTGCGCCAGAAAGGGCAGCGTTGGATGGGCCGCATCGCCCAGAAGAACCTGGCGCCCCGCATGCCAGCGATGCGCCACACGATGGCGGAAGAGCCCCCAGAGATAGACCTCCTCCACCCGCGCCAGCCAGCCCTTAATCGGGCCTTTGAACATGTCAAAGGCGCCGCGCAGATTGGCCGGGTGGTCGGAATGGCTCCACCCTTCCTCGGCCCAGGCCGTGCGCTCTTCCACAGCGACGATGTTGCGGCGACCGCCGATCAGCGGGTAGCTCACAAGGTGACGCCGGGGCCCCATATAGACGCGGGCCTCTGGTATCCGGTCGTCCGGGTCTTCGATCACAGCCCGCCACGCGACCTGCCGGGTGAAGAAGGGTTTGGAGGCTTCATCGACACGCGCTCGCAGTTTCGATTTCAGCCCATCCGCGCCAATCAGAAGATCGTCGCCGGTGAGCGGTTGGCCCTCGGGTGGTGGTGCAATCTCAACGCCTGTTTCAATCCTTGCCCCGGCCGCACTGGCACCGTTTTGCAGCACATCGATCAGATCAGCCCTGTGCACCGCAAACCAGGGCACGTCATCGAACGCCCCTTTCAGATCAAGCGTCAGGACATCCCTGTTGCTGGGGCCGTCGATCAGCCGGACCGTCTCGATCCGGATCGACCGCTCGGCCAGTTGCTCTGCCAGTCCCAGCGCCTGCAAGACCCGGACGCCGTTCGGGCTGATCTGAATGCCTGCGCCGACCTCCGCAATCTCTGCCGCGCGCTCGGCGACCCGCACCTGGTGACCCCGGGACGCAAGTGCGGTTCCCACCGCCAGCCCGGCCACACCGGCACCCGCGATGGTGATGTTGAGAGGCGATGTCATACCGGTTCACCTGTCGCAAATGCCAACCGCCCGCCTTGAGCTACGTCAAAGCGGGCGGTCATTGGGAGCTTAAACCCAAGGTATCCAAATGTTCGTCACAGACATCGCTTTCGCTCAGTCGTCGCGATGCACCTTTTCGGCGCGCTCGTGGCGCTCTTGCGCCTCAAGGCTCAAGGTCGCAATCGGTCGCGCGTCGAGACGCTTCAGCGAAATCGGCTCGCCCGTGTCTTCGCAATACCCATACTCGCCCTCGTCGATCCGGCGCAGTGCCGCATCGATCTTGGCAACCAGTTTTCGCTGGCGGTCCCGGGTGCGCAGTTCCAGCGCGCGGTCGGTTTCCTCACTCGCGCGGTCCGCAATATCGGGAATATTCCGGGTCGAGTGCTGCAAGCCTTCGATGGTTGTTTTGCTGTCATCGAGCAATTCCGCCTTCCAGTTCAGAAGCTTGCGGCGGAAATACTCAAGCTGACGATCGTTCATAAACGGTTCGCCCTCGGCTGGGCGGTAATCATCCGGAAGGAAAACTTCGGCTTTCATCGCGTTCCCTTTTTTCTTGGTCATACAGACACACTCCGAACGTCGGGCAATGATTTGGGCACGTCCGGCCGCTGATCTTGGGCGGCTGATAACGCATCCCCTGCCCCTTGTCACTACATCTTCCACCGTCTTGAAGGCGAATTGAGGGCAGGATACGGTCCGCTCGGATTTGATCAGATCAGGGGCAGTTGCGATGAAATTCGAAGGCACGAAAAGCTATATCGCAAGCGCGGATCTGGCCATCGCGGTCAATGCCGCGATCACATTGGAACGGCCGCTTCTGGTGAAAGGTGAGCCCGGCACAGGGAAAACCGAGCTTGCGCGGCAGGTCGCGGATTCGCTGGGTCTTCGAATCATCGAGTGGAACGTCAAATCGACCACCCGGGCCCAGCAGGGCCTTTATGAATACGACGCCGTCAGCCGTTTGCGGGACAGCCAGCTGGGCGAGGCGCAGGTGCATGACATCGCGGCCTATATCAAGAAGGGCAAGCTGTGGGAGGCGTTCGAGGCCGAAGATCGCGTCGTTCTGCTGATCGATGAGATCGACAAGGCGGATATCGAGTTTCCGAACGACCTGCTGCAAGAACTCGACCGGATGGAGTTCTTTGTCTACGAGACCGGTAAGACCGTACAGGCCAGACAGCGCCCCATCGTCATCATCACCTCGAACAACGAAAAGGAACTGCCGGACGCTTTCCTGCGCCGTTGCTTCTTTCATTACATCAAGTTCCCTGATGCCGAGACGCTCAAGGACATCGTCGAGGTTCATCACCCCGGCATCAAGAAACGACTGTTATCCACTGCTTTGGAACAGTTTTTCGAGATACGTGAAACACCCGGCCTGAAAAAGAAACCGTCGACCTCTGAAGTGCTGGATTGGCTGAAGCTGATCCTTGCAGAAGACCTCTCACCGGAGGATTTGCAACGCGGCAGTTCCGAAAGCCTGCCCAAGCTGCATGGTGCGCTGTTGAAGAACGAGCAGGATGTGCAGCTTTTTGAACGCTTGGCCTTCATGGCGCGCGGGCGGGGGTAAGTGGCACCGAAGCCAAAGTACTTTAGAGCGTTCGATACCTCTTGGGAGATGACCGATGTGTTGCCCGAGGGCAGCGAGGACAAAGAGCTCGTCGCACTCGGCCAAAAGATCGAAACGGTCCGACGCGAAAGAACGGTGGCGCTGACAACGCAGGTCAGTCGTGACCTCTATGCCGAGCGGCGCACACTTGCCTCAGGCAACACATGGCTTACAGGTTTTGGCATATCGTTTGCGACCCACCCGAAACCCGGGCTTGACGTGCAGGCGGATGCCAGCCTTTGGACCGATGTCCAATTCGACCCTCGCGACTTCCTTGATATGTCGGACGATCCCGAAATCATCGGTGAGCGTCTCATCGCGGCAACCGAAGACGGTGTGGGGAAACTGGCTGAGTTCGAGGGGTTTCCAGCGGATCTTATCCGCGCCTCTTGCGAGACCTTTCGCGAAAACAACTACGTCACCCATTTTGGCACAAAAAAAGGCGTGATTGAGGGGACGCCGCTCAAGGTCCGATTGGACGTCTTCATCGACCCGCTGACCACGCGCCGCGATCTATGTGTGCTCTACCGGGGCAAACCGCTGCTTTCGACCGCCGTTACGCAGCTTGATCAGGTCGATTGGAACCTGGCGCTTTCTTTGAGCAGCCTTGAACTGACAAACAAGACACTGACCTATCGCCCCATCAGTCAGGAGCAACTGGAGTGGTGGCATCAAGTCAGTCCACGTGCAGGGGCCCACCCTTTGTACCAACCCGTCGACATTGATCTGACCGCGTTTCCCGACGCGCTTGAGACCATGATCGATAAGGGGTGGATCAAGAACTGAGATGCTCCACGTCCTGACCCAGAACATCCTACCGGTCTTCGCCATGCTGGCCCTCGGCTTTGTCATGGGGCGGTTGGGAGCGGCCAAGCAGGAGGAAGCGCGCGCGATCAACCGCATCGCGTTTCTTGTTCTTCAGCCGCCCCTGATTTTCATGCTGCTCACCGGGCTCGACCTGCCCGCCGTGCGGTTCGACGCGATTGGGATCTACTTCTTGGTGGAAGTCATTGCTTTCACTGTCTCCTTCGCCATCGCGCGCATTGTGTTTCGCTGTGAGCTTGCGGAGGCGTTTTTGCTGGGCATGTGTGTCGTCTTCGTCAACTCGCTCCTCTATATCTGGCCAATCTCAACGCTGATCTACGGCGAAGCTGGTGCGCGCCCGATCAGTGCGATCGTGGCACTCGATGCCTCCGTGTCCTTCGCGTTCTTCATCATCGGGATGGAACTTATCAAAGGCCAGAACGGTGTTGCCGCTGCTTTGCCAAAGCTGATCCGCAATCCCGTTTTGATCACGATTGTTCTGTCGCTGGCACTTAACGTAAGCGACGTGCCGATCCCCGAACCTGTTCTGACCGCCGCACGGTTTGCGGGCGCCGGGGCGGCACCGCTGACCCTGTTCGCACTGGGCGTTGTGCTGTCGGCCGCGCCCCTCCGCCCGTCCCCACCGGTGATCGCCATAAGCGCGATGAAGCTTCTGGTCTTTCCGGTGCTGGTTTGGGTTGGGTTTCAGGCGCTGTCACCGGCAAACCCCTGGCAGGCGCCTTTCCTTTTGAACGCAGGGGGCCCCGCGGGCGCGATGGCGTTTTCCCTCGCCCTGCTGCACGGGGTTCGCACGGACCGGATCGCGCCCGTGATCATCTGGACGTCGGTTCTGTCGCTTGGAACGCTCGCCTGGCTGGCTTGATCCCAAAGACCAAAGCTGAAGAAACTGCCGAGGTTCTCAATAATGGCGATCAACAACATCACTTCGCAGATCAGAAGCGCGACCCACCAGAAAAAGTAGAACAACACCGCAGTGAGGCCGAGACCGGTGCCGTAGACGGCATGGTGCCAGTTTTCGCGCAGGATGCCGGAGAGCATCGCCAGAACGACAGCGACCACAACAAGCGCGGCACCGACGTAGCCGAGATAGACGGATTTTGGAAACTATCGGGTCAACACTCAAGGTGCTGACCGGTCATCGCTGCTGCGGACAAAAGCAGGCAGGCGTCCAAAACAGGCTCAATGCATCAACCTGCACAGTTGTCATTGCCGCGACTCGATAGACATGTTAGCGCTATCAATAGCAGCTGAAGATCCAGTCGGAGAGTAAAATGGCCCTGAATGACACCGTCATCCGCGTCACAGATCGGATCATCGAACGATCGGAACCGGTGCGGAGAAAGTACCTTGATAAAGTCGCGCGAGCGCAGGATGCGGGCGTCAAACGCGCGCATCTTTCCTGCGGGAACCAGGCCCATGCCTATGCCGCGATGGGCGGCGACAAGGATGCTCTCGTCGAGGAACGCGCCCCCAATATCGGGATCATCACGGCCTATAATGACATGCTGTCCGCTCATCAGCCCTTCAAGGATTACCCGGATCGCATCAAGGGCGCGGCCCGAAAGGCGGGCGCGACGGCGCAGGTGGCTGGCGGTGTCCCGGCGATGTGTGACGGGGTCACGCAAGGCCAGACCGGCATGGAACTGTCGCTGTTTTCGCGGGATGTGATCGCGCTCGCCACCGGTGTTGCGCTTTCCCACAACACGTTCGACGCGGCGCTGTATTTGGGCGTCTGCGACAAGATCGTGCCCGGGCTGATCATTGCGGCGGGCACGTTTGGCCATCTGCCGGGGATTTTCGTGCCTGCGGGGCCGATGACCTCCGGCCTGCCGAATGACGAGAAGGCCAAGGTGCGCACGCAGTTCGCTGCCGGTGAAATCGGCCGGGACAAACTGATGGAAGCCGAGATGGCGTCGTACCACGGTCCCGGCACGTGCACCTTCTACGGCACGGCGAACACCAACCAGATGCTGATGGAGTTCATGGGCCTGCACATGCCGGGTGCGAGCTTTGTGAACCCGGGCACGCCGCTGCGCGATGCGTTGACGGAGGAAGCCGCCCAGCGCGCCGCGGCCATCACCGCGCAAGGCAATGATTACCGACCCGTGGCTGATATATTAGATGCCCGCGCCTTCGTGAACGGGATCGTCGGATTGATGGCAACCGGTGGCTCGACGAACCTTGTCTTGCACCTTCCCGCGATGGCCCGCGCGGCGGGCGTTATCCTGGACATTGAAGATTTCAACGACCTTTCCGCAGCCACGCCGCTGATGGCAAAGGTCTATCCAAACGGGCTGGCTGATGTGAACCATTTCCACGCCGCCGGTGGACTGGCCTATATGATTGGCGAGTTGCTTGAGGCGGGTCTTTTGCATCCCGACACCAAGACGGTCGCGGGGGACGGGTTGGCGCTCTACACGACCGAGCCAAAGGTCAAAGACGGCGTGGTCAGTCGCGAGGATGGCCCGAAGCAGACGCTGAACGACAAGATCCTGCGTCCCGCCTCGGACCCGTTCCAACCCACAGGCGGTTTGCGTGAGTTGACGGGCAATACGGGCCGGGCCGTGATGAAGGTCTCGGCTGTCGCGCCGGAGCATCGGATCATCGAAGCCAAGGCGCGGGTCTTTCACGATCAGGACGATGTGAAGACAGCGTTCAAGAACGGGGAGTTCACCGAAGATACGATTGTCGTTGTCCGGTTTCAGGGACCGCGTGCGAACGGCATGCCCGAGCTTCACAGCCTCACCCCCACCCTGTCCGTTCTGCTCGGACGCGGCTTGAAAGTGGCGCTGGTCACCGATGGCCGGATGTCGGGCGCCTCGGGCAAGGTGCCCGCCGCCATCCATTTGTCGCCGGAAGCCGCCGTTGGCGGGCCCATCGCCTGCATCCAGGATGGTGACCTGATCCGGGTTGACGCCGAGGCTGGATCGTTGGAGGTGCTTGACGCGGATTTCGCCGCGCGCACGCCTGTCACTATCGACCTCTCCGACAACGAAGAAGGTATTGGGCGCGAGATGTTTGCCGCGTTCCGCAATGGGTGCGGGCTGGCACAGGATGGCGCAGCCATCGTCGTCTGAAGGAAAAGGAAGGCCACGACATGACCCCGAGTGAATCCAGCAAGCAAGCCAAGGACGTATGCGCCCTTGCCCCGGTCATCCCGGTTCTGACCATTCCGAATGCCAGTTCCGCCGAAGGGCTGGCGCGGGCCCTGGTCAGTGGCGGCTTGCCGGCCCTTGAAGTGACGCTGCGCACGCCCGCCGCGCTCGACGCAATCCGGGTGATGTCAAAGGTCGACGGCGGCGTTGTCGGTGCCGGGACCCTCATGTCGCCCGAAGATGTGGTAAACGCAAAGGATGCAGGCGCGCTCTTTGGTGTTTCACCGGGCTCGAGCCCTCGTATCCTTGAAAAGGCCGAGGAGGTTGGCCTGCCGATGCTACCGGGTGCCGCAACCGCGACCGAGATCATGGCGCTCCTCGAGAGGGGCTACACCATGCTCAAGTTTTTCCCGGCGGAAGCCTCTGGCGGCGCGCCAGCCCTTGGCGCAT
>JBCBBB010000010.1:0-45152 GCA_038532095.1 Pseudomonadota bacterium | reverse complement strand
CGAGAATGCGGTCGCCTTCGCCGAGTGCGGGATCGTTGGCACGCAGGATCAGGAGAATCTTCGGCTCCGGTCCGTCGCCTTGCCACTCAAGGGGCCGTGCATAAAGGTCACCGTCAGGACCCGGCGGCGTGGCCTGCAAGACGGAGACAGGCGGCAGCTTGTCCGGGTCGCGATAGGTCTTGCGGCGCTTTTCAAGATGCCCGTCTTCTTCCAGTTCCTTCAGCATCCGCTTCAGGTCGATCCGGTCAGCACCCTTGATACCGAAGGCCTTCGCGATGTCGCGCTTCGCCGTCAGCGACGGGTTTTCTTCGATCCAATCGAGAATGTCCTGTTTGGAGGGAATACGGGCCATGGCTTGGCGGTATCACGAGCACGGCAGGAGGTCACGTGACAAACCCGCGTTTTAGATCAGTGGCCTGATCGACATCGTGCAAGGTCTCAATTTCGAGCACGGGTTGGGGCAGTGTTGGCAAAGTGTCGGCACGTGTTTCGGGATGCGACCAGCGCACGCCTTCGAACAAACCGGCGGGGGACCGTTGCGGGTGGCGCAGCCCGATCAACCAGAACCCACCGTCCGGAGCCGGGCCAATCACGCTCGGGGCCTGGCCGAGCGCGCGAAAGGCCTTTGCGATGTGGCCAGTTTGGATGCCGGGAATATCGGAGCCGATCAGAACAGATGGGCCAGGCGTCGCGGCCAGCGCACGCGCCATGCGGTCACCCAGATCACCCTGACCCTGCGGCCAGCGTGGAAGGTGCGCCGGCCAGACACGGCTTGTCATGCCATCGCGATCCGGAGAAACCGCGAGCATCATCTGCCATCTCGGGTCTTGCAGCCGTCTAATAAGTTTCGTGGTCTGGTGCCAATACCACCAGGCCGCGCTGGTCATTCCGATGTCTTTGCCGAGACGCGTCTTCACCCGACCGGGTCGCGGTTCCTTCAACATGATGATGAGTGTCGGATGCCTCAAAGCGCGCGCGTCATATCGCGGTGCAGGATCCCTGCGTCAAGGAACTCAGGCCCTTCGGCCACGAAGCCCAGCGCTTCGTAGAAGGCGAGCGCATGGGTTTGTGCCGCGAGCTTGGCCTTCTGCGCGCCTTCGGCCCGCAAAACCTCCAACGCAGCTTCCATGATGTCCTTGCCCAGACCCTTGCCGCGCATCTCGGACAGAACCGCAACGCGCCCGATCTTGCCGACACCATCACTGAGCAGCAGGCGCGCCGTTCCCACGGGCTTGGCGTTGTGGACTGCAATCAGGTGGATCGCATCATCATCGCGGCCGTCACGCTCTTCATGTTCGGGCACGTTCTGGCCTTCGATGAACACGATCCGACGGATGTTGAACACCGCGTCCATATCTTCGGGCAAGGCACGTCTGATCATGCGAAGTAGCTTTCGAGAAGACGGCGATAAATCGCCTTCAGGCGCGGAATGTCCTCGATCCAGACGCGTTCGTCGACCTGATGCATGGATTTGCCCACAAGGCCGAATTCGACGACCGGGCAATGGGATTTGACGAAGCGCGCATCGGAGGTGCCGCCGGAGGTGGACAGCTCTGGCGTGATCCCGGTCTCTGACGCGACTGCCGCCGACACCAGATCGGAGAGCGGACCCGGGGGTGTCAGGAAGCTTTCGCCGGAGATTTTGAACCTGCTTTCGATTTGAACATCGAACGCGTTTGAGACCGCCGTGACTTCACTCTCGATCCATTCGGTGAGGGAGGCGCCGGTATGGGTGTCGTTGAACCGGATGTTCACGGTGGCGGTGCAACGGGCCGGGATCACGTTGGTGGCCGGGTTGCCGGTGTCGAAGGTTGTGACGGCAAGGGTCGACGGATCGAAATGGTCTGTGCCTTGGTCAAGCTCCCGCGAGGCGAGCCTGTCAATCAGGCGCGCCAGTGCCGGTACGGGATTCTTGGCGCGATGCGGATAGGCCGAATGCCCCTGGATACCGGTTGCCGTGAACCACGCCGTCATCGAACCACGGCGACCGATCTTGATGGCGTCACCGAGTGTCTCGGGGCTGGTCGGTTCACCGACGAGGCAGGCGCTCATCGCTTCGCTGTTTTCCGCCATCCAGTCGAGAATGGCTGTCGTGCCGTCGATTGCATCGGCCTCCTCATCACCGGTTATGGTGATCAGGATGGCGCCCTCTTTCGGGGGCGCGGTCTGCACCAGGTCCACGGCGGCCGCCACGAAGGCGGCAACGCCGCTTTTCATATCGGTCGCACCGCGCCCGTAGAGCCAACCGTCGTTCATCTCGGCTCCGAAGGGTGGATGGCTCCACGCTGCCTCGTCACCGATGGGTACGACATCGGTATGGCCGTTGAAGCCGAACGTCCGCGCGTGCCCTTTGGGCCCCCAACGGGCGATCAGGTTGGCAATGCCGCCACGGTCGGCGCGAAAACAGGTGAAGCCTGCGGCGCCCAACACATCCTCCAGCAAGGCAATGGCGCCGCCTTCCGCAGGTGTCACGGACGGGCATTGCACGAGGCGGGCGGTCAGATCGACGGGATCACAAGTCATGCGTCTGGCTAGCGTGCCAAGGGTCGCGCTGCAATCGCGTTCCACAAAATCTGCCTGTGGCGCGAAAAACACCCCTGTGGAGAGACAGCGCACGCAGGGCTTTCCCGGCCGCCTTCTGTTAATACATTGTTAACCAAAATAAACCCGAGGCAGGGTCCGACAGGTACGGGACGCGAGAGAACTCCGACCGTACAAAGTGAACTACGTCAGCGAACATCGCGTCAGCGGTGGTGCGCTCTGCCTCGTTTGATGTGAGGCGGGCATGCCCGAGTTGACATACAATACCAACGCGTCTGCGGTGGCGATGGCGGAACTTATCTTCGGGGACCGCGTGACGGTTGTGGGCGCGACGTATACCGGGGACCCGGACGCGTCGGCCATCTATTCGGATGGCGATGCGATCTCTCCCGGCGTGGTTCCCAGCGACACGGGTGTCATCCTGTCGACCGGTGAAGCCGACCGCTTCACCAACAACTCCGGCGCAAATACCAACATACGAACAAACACGACCACGCCGAACAGCGGGCCCAACAACGATCCCGACTTTGTAGCGCTGGCCGGTCGAGACACGTTCGATGCGTCTTACCTGGAGGTCGATTTCATACCGGACCCCGGTGTCGACTTCGTAACAATCGAGTTTGTCTTTTCTTCGGAAGAGTATCCGGAGTTCTCGAACTCCATCTACAACGATTTGTTCGCGGTCTGGATTGACGGTCAGGCCGTGCCGCTTGCAGCGGGCACCGGATTGGCCAGCGTGACAAACATAAACCAGTCTGGCGACATCAACCTGTTCAACAGCAATGCGAACGATGAGTTCAACACCGAAATGGACGGCTTCACCGTTTCGATGTCCTTTGTCATTCCGGTCACGCCGGGTGAGGTAAACTCGCTTAAGATCGGCATCTCGGATGTCGGGGATAACGCCTATGACTCGAACGTTCTGATTGCCGCGAATAGCGTTCAGGGCGCATTGATCGCCAACACCGATGACGTGTTGTTGCGGCCCGGTGACAGCAAGGTTGTCGATGTTCTGGCGAACGACCTGAACAACACAGCCGGCGTCGCTTTCATTACCCACATCAACGACCAGGCGGTGAGCCCGGGTGACAGCGTGACCCTGACAACCGGTCAGACCGTCACGCTGAACGCGGACGGAACGCTTACGCTCGTGGGCAACAACATTTCCGAGGATGTCGCGTTCACTTACGAGGTGGCCTCCACCTCGGGTGAAACGGCTGTCGGGTTCATTGTCGTCGATACTGTGCCGTGTTTCGTGACCGGCACGATGATCCGCACGGGCAATGGCGAAGTCCCGGTCGAGCACTTGCGGCCGGGGGACCTGGTTCGGACGCGGGATGACGGGTTGCAGCCGGTCCGATGGATTGGGCGTCGCTCGGTCCCGGCCGAGGGCAAGATGGCGCCCATCCGGATTGCGCCGAACACGCTGGGGGATCATCGTGCGCTGTCCGTTTCGCCTTTGCATCGGGTTCTGGTGCGCAACACGCATGCTGAACTGCTTTTTGGGTCGAGCGAGGTTTTGATCGCAGCGCGCGATCTTGTCGACGGTCGGGATGTGCGACAAATGACCGGCGGCATGGTGGAATATGTGCACCTGCTGTTCGACCGTCATCAGGTCATCTGGTCCAATGGTCTGGAAAGCGAAAGCTTCCTGCCGGGCCCGCAGACCATCGGGAGCTTCGAGCAGGATGTGGTGCAGGAACTCAGGGCCCTTTTCCCCGAACTCGATCCCATGACGGGCAAAGGGTACGGACCCACCGCGCGCCCGGCCTTGAAGCGGTATGAGGCGCGGCTTCTGGTGGCCTGAGGCTCAGAGCAGAAACCGTTTAACCTGGATCAAAATCCGCTGCCTCTCAATCAGCAAGATACTGATTTCGAACGCAGACATTGATATGCCTTGTTGCAGATTGAAACGATTTCGCTCTAGAGCCCCAACAAGGCGATGGCCCCTGCCAGTTCGCTCGGGCGAGAAATGATCGTGTCAGCCGCCTGCCATTCGTCATCTTTGCCATAGCCCCAGCGCACGGCGACGCACTTCATCCCGACCGAACGCGCGGCTGCAAAATCGTGGTGACGGTCACCGACCATGACCGAGGTCTCGGCCCGCTCGCCGGTCTTGTCTAGCGCGAAGGCCAGAAGATCACCCTTCCAGTTGCGGGTGCCATCAAGCTCCGGGCCAAACTCGGCAGTCATGTGTTCCGCGATGTCGAAATGCGCCGTGATCTTGGTGGCGGCGACATGCGGCTTGGCCGTGGCCAGATACAACAGATGGCCCGCTGCCTTCAGGTCATCGATCATCGGAAACACGCCGTCATAGACCGTTGCGTCGAACATGCCGCCCATCTCGTAGATCCGTCGGTAGGCATCGATCACACGTTGCGGCTCGGGCACGCCAAGCTCGGTAAAGCTGTCGATAAAGGGCGGGCCAATCATCCATTTGAGGTCTTGCGCCGCGATGTCTGCATGCCCGGTCTCAATGAAGGCCGCGCGCAACGACGACAGGATACCCGGCTCGGAATCCATCAAAGTGCCGTCAAGATCGAGAAAAACCGCGCTCATGTCTCATCCTCGCTCAGGACTGTGGTTTCCGCAACGATCACAGCATTCTCTTGAAGCGCGCGGTCCATGAGAGCCTTGTCGTCCGCTCCGATCTCGTAACCTTGTGCTTCCCGCTCCTGAAGCGTGCCGTAGCCGGTCACGTCCAATGGGACGAGATCAGCGGACTTCAGAACCTGCACGGTTTCGCGAACGGCCTCGGCCTCATCTCGCCCGGCAGCATAGCAAAGCAGAGCGGCCCCGCTGGCGGTTTTGGGGAGACCGTCATTCGGGCCGCGCCCCACTTGTACGAGCAGGGTATACACCTGTTGTGGCGACTTCTTTGACATGGGTGCTCGCGTAAGAGCTCTCTGCCGGTATGTCCACTCCAGAGTTCATGTCCAAGGGATCAAAGCCGCCGTATCGGCCTGTTGCAGGTCCATGGAGCCGTCCCGCTCATAGAGGAAGCGATAGGCGACAAGCTCGGCAAAGTTGAGATCGGTGTCGGCGGCCTGGAACCAAAGGGAGCCCGCCTGTGCGGGCGTCGGTATTGTGGCAAGCATGCCGACCAGATTGTCCGATTTCTCGGATCGCAAAATCTGAACCACGTCTTTCTCTGACCGGGTGAGACAGCTTTCTTCGTTCGGGACATGCGAGAGGTTCGCTTTCCCGGTCTCATGCGCAACCCGAAAGCCGTTCATAAGGGCAGCCCGTACCGGCGCGTCGGCCAGAAGGTAATGATCGTGGAACGCGTCAAAGTTCCAGTAAAGGTCTTCGTCGCCACCGCCGCTTTGAAGACGGTCTGCCAAAAGGATCGCCGTTGAGAGGATGAAGGCGTTGAAATCCTCATCCGGAAGCGCCGCCGCGAGGAGGATGGATGTGTAGCTCCGGCCTTTTTCGTCAGGAATGATCGCGCTGTTTTGCACGATGCGCTCCAGGCTGTCGCGATCGGCGCCAGACGCGCCGATCCGCAACACCGCGTTGCGATGCAGGTGCACAACCTGAAGCAGGTCGGCAACGGCCTGCCGTGTGCGGAAAACGTCCGCTGAACTCATAAACATTCATAAAATTTAACTCAACCTGATGGCGAAACAGCGGCAAGCCCGCGTCTTGCGCGGGATATCCTCAAGGCTATTTCCGCCACGGGTCTCGGGTTGGTCACAATCTATGCAGCGGCTCTGCACAGGTTTGCAGAGCCGACAGCAAAGAGCAGCCTAGTCTCGCAACAGGTCGTTGATGCCTGTCTTCGACCGGGTTTTTTCATCCACGCGCTTCACGATCACGGCACAATAGAGATGCACGCCACCGGTGGATGGCATCGAACCTGCCACCACGACAGAGTAAGGTGGCACTTCGCCATACATGACTTCGCCCGTCGCACGGTCAACGATTTTGGTCGATTGGCCAATGAAGACGCCCATGCCAAGCACCGCGCCCTCGCGGACGATGACGCCTTCGACCACCTCGGAGCGCGCGCCGATGAAGCAGTTGTCTTCGATGATCGTCGGGCCAGCCTGCATCGGCTCAAGAACACCGCCGATCCCCACGCCGCCTGAGAGGTGCACGTTCTTGCCGATCTGGGCGCAGGAGCCAACGGTGGCCCAGGTGTCAACCATGGTGCCGCTGTCAACATAAGCGCCCAGGTTGACGAAGGACGGCATCAGCACCACGCCGGGTGCGATGAAGGCCGACTTGCGCACCACACAGTTCGGCACGGCGCGGAAGCCAGCGGCTTGCCACTGGGTGTCGTCCCAGTCCTTCCATTTGCTGTCGACCTTGTCCCACCAAGCCCCCCCTTGCGGGCTGCCCGCTTGCTGTTCCATGTCTTTCAGGCGGAAGCCAAGGAGCACGGCTTTCTTGGCCCATTGGTTGACGTGCCAGTCGCCATTCTCCTGTCGTTCCGCGACGCGCAGCGTGCCACTATCCAAAGCGTTCAAGGTATCTTCAATCGCGTCGCGCGTTTCCCCGGTTGTGCTGGGTGAAATCTGGTCGCGAGCCTCCCACGCGGCTTCGATGGCGGTTTCCAATTGAGCGTTCGACACGGGTGGCCCCTCTCTTCTTTGGTCTTGGCGCATGTAGCGTGGCCGCGTGCCGAGGGCAATCGTCAGTCGAGCAAAGTCCGGCAGGCGCGGATCTGGCCCACGTTCAACCCATCCCAGTTGCGGATGGGAGGGGCGAGCAGGTTTGCAATGGCCGGGTCTTCGGCTTCAACCACGCCCAACCTGACAAGGATGGCTGCCATCGCGGCTTCAGACGCGCGCGTGGCGCCGTCTTCGATCTTGAGGGCGACCCCAAGTTTCTGATCCGGCAGGATGGCCACAAAGAAGCCTTCGGCGCCTGTCTTCACGGCGGCTTTGCCTTGCGCGGATTGCATGAGCGCTGCGCACGCGCGGCCTTTGCCGGATACCAGTTCGGGATGCGCGGTCATCGCGTCGCGTAGAGCGGCCATCGCCTTGTCCCGACTGCCGGTGCCAGCACCAGCGGCGGCAAAACCGGCCATCGAACGCGCCATACCGGCCAAACTGATGGCGAAATTCGGGGCCGAGCAGCCGTCAATTCCGAACCCGGGGCTTTCTTCGCCGCAGGTTTCCTCGAACGCAGCTTTTACTGCGCGCTGAACTGGGTTCTCGGGATCAACGTAATCGAGGGACGCGCCGATATGCTGCGCCAAGGTAAGAAATCCGGCGTGCTTGCCCGAGCAATTGTTGAAGACGCGGCTTGGAGGAATGTCCTTTCGGATCATGTCCGTGTTCAAAGCCTTGTCCCGGGACGCCTGGGGGCCACAGCACAGTGCATGTTCGTCAAGGCCGAGATCGCCCAGCCAATGGGACACCATATCGACATGGCATTGCTCCCCGCTGTGGGAGGCGCAGGCAAGTGCGAGCTGTTCTTGCGAAAGGTTCGCGCCTGCCCCGCTTTCGAGCAACGGCAGCGCCTGGATCATCTTTGCGGAGGATCGTGGAAGCACGGTTTTCGAAGCATCGCCCCACGCCTTTACCACCCTGCCATTTGCATCGGCGATTACGGCGTGGCCAAAATGGCGGGATTCGACAAACGGTCCGCGGGTCGTTTCAACCAGGGGAACCGCATCCGACATGACCCTCTCCTTCACTGTTATTTTGGCAAATTTCTGCCGCGGGGGCTTCCCTCTCGCCGCCGAGTTACGTTAATCGTAAAAGAAAGAACAGGGGCACTCCTCCGCAGCGCTTCATTGATCGGGCGCAAGAGCAGGCAAAGGCGAAAAGATGACTGTACGGATCGTATCTTCACTGGTGGCAGCACTTCTGCTGTCCGGCACTTCTTTGGTGGCTCAAGAGCAATCCAGTCGCGTCGCGGCAGAAACCGACTGGGCGGTCTTTGAGGGCAATGAACCGAAGGAATGCTGGGCGGTGACCGCACCAAAGGAAACGGTGAACACACGGGATGGCAACGTCGTCTCGGTTCGGCGCGGTGATATCCTGTTGTTCGTGACGTATCGACCCGAGCAAAATGTGGCCGGCGAGATCAGCTTTACCGGCGGGTATCCGTTTGCTGACGGGTCTACGGCCACGCTGGAGATTGGCGACACGTCGTTCGAGCTGTTCACCGAAGGTGAATATGCGTGGCCCGCCACCCCGGCTGATGATGCCAAGATCGTGACAGCGATCAAACGCGGTGCGGATGCGACGGTTACGGCGCGTTCATCGCGTGGTACGCAGACGAAGGATACCTTTTCTCTGCTGGGCGCCACGGCGATGATCGAAGAAGCGGAGAAACTCTGCGCCGGGTGATTTTGCTTTGGTTTTTTGGAAAGATCGCCTATATGCGCGCTCTGACCCCGGAAAGCCGAGACCATGACCGCCACTGCGCCGATCACTCAAGATGTTCTGACCATCCCGCGTAAGGAAGCTCCTGGCGATGGGCGGGTGAACCTTGTGGGTCTTACCCGGACCGGCCTGCGGGATGCCCTGATCGAGGTCGGCACACCCGAGAAACAGGCGAAAATGCGGGTCAATCAGATCTGGCAGTGGGTGTATCACTGGGGTGTCCGCGATTTTGATGCGATGACCAATCTTGCCAAGGCGTATCGCGCGCAATTGGCCGAGCACTTTGTGATCGCCGTGCCCGAAGTTGTCAGCCGTCAGGTCAGCGATGACGGGACCCGCAAGTATCTTGTCCGCATTGCCGGTGGGCACGAGGTTGAGACGGTTTACATTCCGGAAGAGGATCGGGGCACGCTTTGCATCTCGTCACAGGTTGGCTGCACGCTGACCTGTTCGTTTTGCCATACCGGGACGCAGAAACTGGTGCGCAACCTGACACCGGCGGAAATCGTTGGTCAGATTATGGTGGCGCGGGATGATCTGGGCGAATGGCCCGAGCCCGGCGTTGGGTCGGGGGAAAGTGGACCTCGGCTTTTGTCAAACATCGTTCTGATGGGGATGGGCGAGCCGCTTTATAACTTCGAGGCCGTGCGCGATGCCATGAACATTGCCATGGACGGCGAAGGTATCGCGTTGTCGCGGCGGCGGATCACGTTGTCGACCAGTGGCGTGGTTCCGGAAATCGCGCGGACTGCGGAAGAGATCGGCTGTATGCTGGCCATCAGTTTTCATGCGACGACCGATGAGGTGCGGGACAAGCTGGTCCCCATTAACAAGCGCTGGCCGATTGCCGAGTTGCTGGAGGCGCTGCGGGCTTACCCGAAGCTCTCCAATTCCGAGCGGATCACCTTTGAGTATGTGATGCTGAAGGATGTAAACGACAGTGATGAGGACGCACGCCGCCTGATCAAGCTGATCAAGGGAATACCGGCCAAGATCAATTTGATCCCGTTCAACGAATGGCCGGGTGCGCCCTATGAGCGTTCGGATTGGTCGCGGATCCGGGCCTTTGCCGATATCATCTACAAGGCGGGGTATGCCTCACCTATTCGGACGCCGCGCGGGGAAGATATCATGGCCGCATGCGGACAATTGAAGTCCGCGACGGAACGTGCCCGCAAGTCGCGCGCCGAAATCGCTGCAGAAGCCGGAATGTCTGCATCCCTCTAAGGCCCATTAGCCTGTTGTGCCCGTTCCCGGCACCACGTCGAACGCGGCCCATTCCAGTGCCCGCTTCAACGGCATGGGACGCGCGACCGCATAGCCTTGGAAGACCGCGCAACCGGCTTGCCGGATGATTTCCATCTGGTGCTCATTCTCGACACCTTTCGTCACCACGTCCAAGCCCAGTTCGTGGGCCAGTTTGACCAGGGCCACGACGATGGCACGGCTGGTGTCGCTGGTATCGACGGCGGAGGACAATCCGCGATCAATCTTCAACCCGTTGAACGGGAAGGACGCCAGATGAGCCAAGCCTGCGTATCCCATGCCAAAATCGTCGAGGAAGACACGAAACCCCGTGTCGCGCAGCTTGGATAACAGGCGTGTTTGTAACGTGTCCTGCGCAAGCGTCAGCACCATACTTTCCAGAATTTCAAGGGAGAGGCGACCGGGGTCAATCCGGCCACACTCGACCATCCAGATCAGCAGATCGGTTATTGTATCTGTCAGTAAAGCATCTGCGGAGAGGTTCACCGACAGACCAATGTCGGGAAGCCCGGCCGCATCAAAACGCGCGAGGGCTTTCTCCGCACAGGACAGCACATGTTTATCCAGCTCATTGGTCAGCCCCAATTGTATCAGGACTGGCAAGAACTGACCGGGAGCCAAAAGGCCACGTTCGGGATGACGCCACCTGACAAGCATCTCAAACTTGTCGACCCGACGCGTGTCGATATTGAAAATGGGTTGAAAATGAAAGGTAAAGCGCCGGGACTTGACCGCACGTACAATGTCCCGCTCGAGTTGCTGTTCACTGGCATATCTTCTGCGTAGGTGTTCATCGAACCCGACCACGCTTTGGTCCGGTCGGCTTTTCGCTTCGTAAAGAGCGACATCAGAGCGGCTCAGCAACGCGTCCACGGTTTTGATGGAAGGCTCCCAGACTGCCGCACCAATGCTGAAATCCGTGCTCAACTTGCCCGCCCTCCAGTCAAACGGCTTTGAAACCGCGTCGACCAGGTCCTGACCACACTCCACAGCATGCTGCAACGCGGAGATCTCAGGCATGAGCACCACAAACTCGTCGCCCCCAACGCGGGCGCAGAGCCAGGAGGGCTTCGCCTGGGTTTGGAAGACCGTTGAGACATGTTTGAGAACAGCGTCACCTGCGAGATGTCCGAACGTGTCGTTGATCTGCTTCATGCGATTGACATCGATGTGAAGCACAGCGAACGGGATTTGCTTGTCAACATGCCTTTGAAGTTCGGTTTGCATGTATGCCCGGTTCGACAACCCGGTCAGGCTGTCGGTTCGTGACTGGATTTCGAGTTTCTTCTGGGTCACCAGAAGCTGTTGTTCCCGAGCGACACGCTCCGTTATGTCGCGACCGGCCAGAAGGAACCGTGTTTCGCCACCGACCCGCAGGGCAGCATGGCTGAATTCATGGATAAACTCGGTGCCGTCTTTTCGTATGTTGTTTACCTGCGTCAGTTTTCCAAACCGCTCCTCATTTTCGTCGAAGCGAAAGGCCAGTGCTTCTTCCGTGGGCAGCGCCTGACGCGGGGGCAAAGCAAAGGTGAGGGGGTAACGCCCGACCAACTCACCCTGCTGGTAGCCCATGACGCGTGCGTAGGCTGCATTGTACCAGATGATCTTGGGGTCACGTTCCATCACGACCAGACCGTCGCTTGCGCCTTCCGCGACAGAGCGGAACAAGTTGGCAGAACGCGTGATGGAGCGCACCCGGCACCACCCGACGGCCGCAAGACAAAGCAGCAGGACGATACCTGTCAGAATGACCCAATGAGGAAGGAACACGCGACCTGAACCCTAGACTGTAGTGCGCCTTGCCTAGCGTGTTGCTTCAAATGTCGCGTTAACGCGTGTCTAAAGTTCTAGAGGCTTTCGCGCCGTGTCTGGGGCAAGTGCCAGCTCTCAATGTGCGACAGGGCTTCTTCAGCCGTATCAACGAACCGGAAAAGGTCGATATCCTCTGGGGAGATTGTGCCCGCATCGCTGAGCGCATCCCAGTTGATGATCCGATGCCAGAACTCCTTCCCGAACAGGAGGAATGGCACCCGGCGCATGCGCCCGGTCTGGATCAGGGTGAGCGTTTCGAAAAGCTCGTCAAGGGTTCCAAAGCCACCGGGGAACACCGCGATGGCAGAGGCCCGCATGAGAAAGTGCATCTTGCGGATCGCGAAGTAGTGGAAGTTGAACGACAACTCTGGCGTTACAAAGGCATTTGGAGCCTGTTCATGTGGAAGGACGATGTTCAGGCCGATGGACACACCCCCGGCTTCTTCCGCCCCGCGATTGCCCGCCTCCATCACACCCGGTCCGCCACCGGTCACGATCACATTCTCTTTCTCGCCCGCGCTGTTCGCAACGGATTGCTCGGTGATCAAACGCGCAAACTTGCGTGCTTCTTCATAAAACTGGCTGAGATCGGCGAGCGTTTGGGTCCGCGCCGTGTCTTTGTGATCCGGGCTGGGAATCCGCGCGCCCCCGAAGAGCACAACTGTTGACGCGATCCCGTACTCAGCCATGAGCATCTCGGGCTTGAGCAACTCAAGCTGCAAGCGCACCGGGCGCAGTTCATCCCGGCAGAGAAAGTCATCATCCGCGAAGGCAAGCCGGTAGGCCGGAGAGCGCGTTTGCGGCGTGTCCGGGATATCGCGGGCCGTCTCAATATCCTGATGGGCGTCGCGAAACAGGCGTTCGTGCTCGTCTTTCATGATCAGGTTCCTTCCTTCACGAAGGGATTGCATGGCAGGTCCGCTTGTTTCACGCAATGCGATACAGGCGATTATTCGGAAATGTCATCGGAGCGTCGCAGTGCCTTGACGGTGGAACGGCGCTTTTTGGCATCCAGACGTTTGCGCTTCTGACTGAGCGAAACCTTGGTTTTCAGCCGAGGCTTGGGCTTTGCGGCGGCCTTGCGGATCAGTTCCGCCAACCTCTGGCGCGCGATCTCGCGGTTGCGGGACTGGCTGCGTTCTTCCGACACCTGAAGGATCACGGCGCCGTCTTTGGTCCATCTTCGTCCGGCGAGGCGTTGGAGACGCTGCTTGACGCGATCCGGCAAATTGGGCGAACGCGCTGCTTCGAAGCGCAGCTCAACAGCCGTCGCCACCTTGTTGACGTTCTGACCGCCCGGACCACCTGACCGCACAAACTGTTCGGTCAATTCCCAGTCTTCAATCGTGATCTCAGGCGTGATCTGCATGAGGTCTTTTGGCCTGATGCGAGGACCTCACGCAACCCGTTCGCCTTGATCGTCAAAGTAGTAAAGCCGTTCGGGCGTTATACTGAGCGACACTGTCTGGCCCTGTTCAATGGCGTGCTGACCAAAGAGGCGCGCGGTGATCTGCTTGTCGCCCATCATGGCGATCACGTTTGTGTCTCCACCAAGACGTTCGACATGTTGGACCTGAGCCGACAGTTCACCGGCCTCATCGAGACGCAGGTCTTCGGGCCGCACGCCAAGCGTCCGGCTGTCTCCTTCGGCGAGCAGCCCCGCAGGCAGGAAGTTCATGGCAGGCGCGCCGAGAAACCCTGCAACGAACTGGTTGACCGGATTGTTGTAAAGCTCCATCGGGCTGCCGATCTGTTCGACCCGCCCGTCGCGCAGAACGACGATCTTGTCGGCAAGCGTCATGGCTTCCGTCTGATCGTGGGTGACGTAGATCATGGAGGCGTCGAGCGCCTTGTGCAGGTTCGCAATCTCAAGCCGGGTGTTCATGCGCAGCGCGGCGTCAAGGTTGGAGAGCGGTTCGTCGAACAGGAACAGCTTCGGCTCACGCACAATAGCGCGCCCGATAGCAACACGCTGGCGCTGCCCGCCGGACAGCTCGGACGGATAGCGGTTGAGATAGTCTTCGAGGTTGAGCATCTTGCTGGCTTTGGCCACCCGCTCGGCAATCACCGTTTTGCTCTGGCGTTCCTGCTTCAAGGCGAGCGACATGTTCCCGCGCACGTTCAAATGCGGGTAGAGTGCGTAACTTTGGAACACCATGGCGATGCCGCGCTTGGACGGCGGCGTTGTGTTGACGACCTCACCTGCGATCCGCACCTCTCCGGAAGTTGCATCTTCGAGACCGGCGATGACACGCAGAAGCGTGGACTTGCCGCAGCCGGAGGGGCCGACGAACACGACGAACTCGCCATCCTCTACGTCGATATTGATGTCTTTTAGAACGTGAACATCGCCGAAGGATTTGTTGACGTTGGTCAAGGTCAGGGCGGTCATGATGTGGCCTCCTTGAGGGAGATTGGTTGGCCAGTGCGAATGCTCTCATCCGCGGCGAGGCAGATGGCGAGCGATTGCACCGCATCCGTCATGTGGCGCGAAAGGTCGATATCCTCGGCGATGGCGCGCAGCATGTAGGCCTGCTCGGCGTCGCAAAGCTCCTGGTGCCCCGGTTCATCTGGCATATCGATCGTGCGGTCGCCTTGAGGGGTGTGAACAAGGATGCCGCCGACCTTGGTGTGACCGTCGATATCGGCTGATGCGCCTTTGTTGCCTTCGGTGATCGAGACCGAGCCGTTGGGCGAGACGATGTCTTTCACGAAGAACGCGGTTTCCGACATCATTGGCCCCCAGCCCGCTTCGTACCACCCCACCGAGCCATCGTCGAAGACTACCTGGAACTGGCCGTAGTTGTACATGTCCTCTGCGATTTCGTCCGAGAGCCGCAGGCCCATGCCATGGACTTTGACAGGCGCCACATCGGTGATCTGGCACATGACATCCACGTAATGCACGCCGCAATCGACGATGGGGCTGGTGGTTTCCATAAGCGCCTTGTGGGTTTCCCATTCGGCACCGCTGGACTGCTGGTTGAGGTTCAGACGGAAGACATAGGGGCCACCCAGGGCGCGCGCTTCCTGGATCAAGCGCATCCAGCTTGGGTGGTGGCGGAGGATGTAGCCCACGACCAGTTTTCTGTTCTGGTTTTTGGCTTGTTCAACAAGACCCATTGCGCCCTCGACACCCATGGCGAGCGGCTTTTCCACGAAGACATGGGCACCGGCATCCATTGCGGCAGCGGCGTAGGGCACATGGGTTTCGGTGTAGGTCGCGATGACGGCCAGGTCCGGTTGGGTCTTTTCCAGCGCAGTAGAGAAGTCGTCGAAATACGGATAGGGCTTAAGCGCGTCAGGAAGCTCGACTGGCGAGCGGTTCACCAACCCGACGATCTCGCTGCCGAGTTTGTGGTGGGCCAGCGCGTGGGAGAGGCCCATATTGCCGAGGCCAGCGATAAGGACGCGGGTCATGTTGTGTGCTCCCTGTTTAGATGTCGCGCCCGGCGGGCACCGCCGGGCAGCCCCCGACCCTCCCCACGGGAGGGGGCTTTCGCCCCCACCCAGGGTCGCGGGCTGCCCTCAGTCCTGTTCCGGTTCGTCATTTCACGGCCCCGCTTGTCAGCCCACGGATCAACTGCCGCGAGAAGATGACGTAGAGGATCAGTACCGGAAGGATCGCCATGGAGAGCGCGGAGAGCACGGCGTTCCAGTCGGTGACGAACTGGCCGATGAAGACCTGACTTCCGAGGGTCAGGGTCTTGGTCTCCTCCGCTGGTGCAAGGATCAGCGGGAACCAGAGGTCGTTCCAGATCGGGATCATGTTGAAGACTGCAACCGTCGCCATCGCCGGGCGGACCAGCGGCAGGACGAGCCGGAAAAAGATCGCGTATTCGCTCAGGCCATCAACGCGGGCGGCGTTCTTCAAGTCGTCGGAGACTTGGCGCATGAACTCGGACAGGATGAAGACGGCGAGCGGCAATCCTTGCGCGGTGTAAACAAGGATCAGCGCCCAGAGTGTGTTCACGAGGCCCGTGGCCACCATCATCTCAAGGATCGCGACCGTGCCGATGCGGATCGGGATCATGATGCCAAGGGCGAGGTAAAGGCCCATCCAGAGATTGCCTTTGAACCGGTACTCGGCCAGCGCGAACGCCGCCATGGCACC
Source organism: Pseudomonadota bacterium (assembly GCA_038532095.1). Lineage (GTDB taxonomy): Bacteria > Pseudomonadota > Alphaproteobacteria > Rhodobacterales > Rhodobacteraceae > JAJDOD01. Next base: position 29,078 of record JBCBBB010000010.1, on the reverse strand, counting down.
GAAGAGCAGGATGAAGAAGAGCGATGCGACGGTGACAATCATCGAGTTCTGGAAGTAGAGGAAGAAATCCCCCTGTTTCATCACCGTCTGGTAGCCTATGAGCGAGAAGCTTTCACTGTCAGGCAGCGCCAGCGGTTCGCGGAAGATGGCTTTGCGCGACTTGAAGCTGTTGATCAGGATCACGAAGACCGGGAACAGCGCGATCAACGTGTATAGGATCAGCGCCCCGTGCATCAGGCCAGTGTTGAGCGGGCTTGTGCGGGCTTTGGCTGTCATAACTGATACCGCCGCATCCGGGTCTGAATGCCAAAGAGGTAGATACAAACCCCGAGCAGGATGATCGCGAACATCGCGCCTGCGATGGCAGACCCCATATGCGGGTCACCGAGTTGCAACTGGAAGCCGAAGAACGTGCGGTACATGAAAGTGCCGAGGATGTCGGTGCTGAAGTCCGGGCCGGCCAACGCCCCTTGCGCGGCGTAGATCAGATCGAAGGCGTTGAAGTTGCCGACAAAAGTCAGGATCGAGATGATGCCGATGGACGGCAGGATCAGCGGCAGCTTGATCTTCCAGAAGGCGGACATGCCGGTGATGCCGTCGACCTCCCCCGCTTCGAGGATTTCATCGGGGATGGTCAACAGTGCAGCGTAGATCAGCATCATGGGAATGCCGACAAACTGCCAGACTGAGATGAGTGAAAGCGTCGTGAGTGCGTATTCCTCTTTCCCGAGCCACGGCGCGAAGAGGGTTTTCAGGCCGACCGCGTCGAGCATGGACGGTGCGATGCCCCAGATCGGGGAGAGGATCAGCTTCCACGCAAATCCGACAATGACGAAGCTCAGGATCGTTGGGATGAAGATCGCCGAACGGTAAAGGGCGGCAAAGCGCAGACGCGGGTGGCTGAGGATGGCGGCGAGTGCGATCCCAATGGGGTTCTGCACCAGCATGTGGATCACGAAGAACCAGAAGTTGTTACCGAGCGCGTTCCAGAATTGCTCGGACCAGACCGGGTCCCCGAAAAGTGTCTGGAAGTTCTGGAGACCGACATAGACCCGCTCTTGATCGATCCTGCTGTAGAGCGCCAACCGCAACGTGTTGAACAACGGGAAGATCATGACGGCGGTGTAGACGATCACCGCAGGTGCCAGAAACACCACGATATGCCAGCGAATTTTTGACATGGAGGTCCCCGGGATATGCCCGGGCGACAGGCGCCCGGGCATTCTGTTCGACTTACTGGTGCGGCGCGTACCAGGAGGCGAGGCCGTCCTGAAGCTGTGCTCCCAGTTCCTCGGGCGTGGAGGTGCCTTTGATCGCGGCAACGGAGGCGCCCCAGGTCTCATTCTCGAGGTTTGGCGTGCCGCGGGACAGGATCTGGTAGGTGGAGCGAATGGTGCTTTCGCATTCACCGCGCCAGCTTACGAACTCCTTGGCCAGCGGGTCTTCAAGATCGACGGGCGTGTTCGACAGCGGGAAGAAGCCCGGCAGCGCGTTGCCGAAGATCGATGCGAATTCGGGTGAACCGACCCATGCCAGGAAAGTCTTCGCGGCATCTGCGTTTGGGCTAGCTGCGTTCAGACCGATGCCGATATCCGTGTGGTCCGAGATGTAGCACGTGTCACCGGCTGCCTTCACCGGTGGCTTGAACGCACCCATGGCGAAGTCGGCTTGTGCATTGAACCCCGAGATTTCCCAGGACCCGGCCGGATAGATCGCCGCGCGACCCAATGTGAAGAGGTTCTGGCTGTCCGGGTAGGTTTGCGCTTCGTATCCATCACCGAGGTAATCTGCCCAGCGCGCGAGCGTGGCATATGGGGCGACCCAAACCTCGTCGGTCAACTTCTGCTCGCCTGCGATGAGTGCAGCGCGGCCTTCTTCCCCTTTCCAGTAGTTGGGGCCGATGTTGTTGTAGCCCATCGTGGCGGCTTCCCACTGGTCGTTGGTGCCCATGGCCATGGGGATATAGCTGCCGTCTTCCTTGATGGTGTCGAGAGCGGCGAAGAACTCGTCTTCCGTTGTCGGCACATCAATGCCCAGTTCCGCAAAAGCATCGGCATTGTAGATGAAGCCATGGATCACCGATGCCATCGGAACGCAGAACGTGGCGGCGCCATCGTCCGTCTGCCAAGCTGATTTCGCAACATCAGAGAAGTTGGACATAGCGTCCATGTCTGACAGGTCCGCCAGATGGCCCGCTTCATAGAGCGCGAGCGAGGCGTCGAACGGGCGGCAGGTGATCAAATCACCGGCCGAACCGGCCTCCAACTTTGAGTTCAGTGCGGCGTTGTACTCCGTCGGGGCGGATGGCGCGAAGTTAACTTTGATCCCGGGGTTTTCGGCTTCAAAGGCTGGAATGATCTGGTCCTGCCACAGCGTCAGATCGTCATTGCGCCAGCTTTCAATCGTGATAGTGACATCTTGCGCCAAGGCGCTGGTCGACATCAGCGCGGTGCTGAGCAGCGCGAGAGTGATCGTTTTACGTGACATGAGTTCAACCTCCGAGTTGTTTACGTTTGGTTTTTGTTAGGTTTCCAGTCTTGCAAGCGCGGGCCGCAGGTGGCCGCCGCTTTCGGACAGCAAAGCTTTTGCATCCGCCGCAGTTGCGCCTTTGGCGTGCAGAACCGCCGCTTTCACGTCGCCGTCCATATTGTCCAAAGCGTGCTGCGCGTCCGATGGCGCGACACCGGCAATCTGCGTCACAATGGATTGCGCCCGCCCGCGGAGCTTGGCGTTATCCGCCTTTACGTTGACCATCATGCCGTCGTGGATGTGGCCGAGCCGCAGGCCCATCAGGGTCGACAGCGTATTGAGTGCAATCTTCTGGCTGGTTCCCGCCCCAAGGCGGGTTGACCCGGACAAGACCTCTGGCGGCGTTTCCAGAAGGATCGGAAAATCGGCCAGCGCCAAAAGGGGTGCGTCCCGGTTGTTGGCGATCGCGATCACGGTGGCGCCCCGTTCCCGCCCGAGTTTCGCGGCGTGGAGCGTGTATGGCGTGGAGCCGCTTGCGGCGACCGCAATGACCGTGTCGGCACTCACTCCGGCCGGAAAGGCCGTTTGAAGGCTTTCAATGTCGTCCTCGACATCGCCCGGCATCTCTGACCCGGAGGGCAACCCGCCGGCCATGTGGATGCAGACCTGATGCGATGGGATGGAGAACGTGCCGCCCAGTTCGAGCGCGTCGGCGGCTGCCATTAAGCCGGACGATCCAGCCGCTGCGTAGTGTAGGACCCCACCGTTCCGGATGGTCTGCGCCATTGCTTCTGACGCGTCGCATAGTGTCTGGAGGGCCGATGAAACAACCGATGCCGCGGCAACCTGCGCCTCTACCATGAGACGTGCAGCCTCACCCACCGGGCGCGCATCCAACGCATGCGCCTGACTGTGAAGTTGCTCGGTCGTTTTCGCGTCCACACGATTCTCCCCACTCTTATGTTTACAATACCTTTATAATACCACCTGTCTACGAATTTCTTGATCAGCTCTTGTAATCGCGAAAAATATCGGTTTTCGGATACGTCCATTCGAACTCAGGCTTCCATTGCACTAAAAGGTATTATATAGGTATTAATATGAACGCACGCGGAGACATGGCCTATCTTGCCGTTGACGGAGGTGGCACGCATTGCCGCTTTGTCCTTGCCATTCATGGAGCACGGGTTCTGGCGCATGGCGGTACCGCCAACGTGTCAACCGATTTCAACGCGGCGCGACAGGTTTTGGTGGCCGGGCTGGAGGATTTGTCGGTGCAGGCAGAGGTGCCTTTGGAAACCGTGTTTTCCCTCCCTGCCTTTGTCGGCGTCGCAGGCGTGACAGGGCCCGAGATGGCCTCGCGGCTTTCAGACGCACTCCCCCTCACCCGAGCAAAATGCGCCGATGATCGTCCGGCAGCTCTAAGGGGTGCTTTGGGCGACGGCGACGGCTTTATTGCGCATTGCGGAACGGGTTCTTTCTTTGCCTCGCAGATCAACGGGCAGCCGCGCCTTGCAGGAGGCTGGGGGTCTGTTCTTGGCGATGAGGCGTCCGCCATGTGGGTTGGGCGGAACTTGCTGTCGGTAACATTGCGCTGCGTTGACGGTTTTCTGGAGCACTCGCGTTTGACCCGCTGGGTGCTTTCTGAACTTGGCGGGTCGGCGGGCATCGTTCGCTTCGCGGCAAACGCCGGACCGGCGGAGTTTGGGTCACTGGCGCCCCGTGTTACGGATGCCCTGGCGCAGAACGACACGATCGCGACCAAGCTGATGCAAGACGCGGCTGCGAGCGCCGCGTCGCAACTGATGTCATTAGGCTGGTCGTCTGGCTTGCCGATCTGCCTGACCGGTGGAATTGCGGAGCAGTACCACGCGTTTCTGCCAAGCGAGATGCAGGCTGCCGTGCACGCTCCACTTGGCACACCGCTTGATGGTGCCGAAGCGCTCGCCCGTGACCATGCGATGGAGGGTCTGGCATGACAGCAGCCGAGTTTCTGGAACCGAAAGGCTGGCTCGACGAGGCCAACGGACCACGTTACGTGCAACTGAGGCGGCGCTTGGCGCAGGGCATTGCAGACGGCGTTCTTGCACCGAACACGTCGCTGCCCCCGGAACGGGAAATCGCGGAGATCACCGAACTGTCTCGGGTGACGGTTCGAAAGGCCATTGAAGAATTGGTCCGAACGGGCGCGATCGAACAACGGCAAGGGTCAGGTTCCTTTGTGCGAGAGCCGATGACCCGTGTCGAACAATCTTTGTCACAACTCACTTCGTTCACGGAGGATATGTCACGCAGAGGGCTGGAGACGACCTCGACCTGGCTGGAACGCGGGATCTTCATGCCCTCGCCCGAGGAGATGGTCAGCTTGGGGTTGGCCACGGGGGATCAGGTCGCGCGCATTTACCGTCTGCGTCAGGCCGGGGGGAGACCGATGGCGCTGGAGCGTGCCGCGTTGCCAACCGATATTCTGCCCAATCCGACAAACGTGACATCGTCGCTTTATTCCTTCCTCGACGCGCGAGGTGTTCGTCCGATCCGAGCGGTGCAGAAGATTTCGGCGGCCAATCTTGATGCCAACGAAGCCCGTTTGCTCGACGTTGCGGAAGGCAGCGCCGGGTTGCGCATTCAACGGCTTTCTTACCTGGCGACGGGACGTGTCTGTGAATTGACGTGGTCGCTTTACCGCGGCGACGCCTATGACTTTGTCGCCGAACTTCGCCTGCCACATTAAAGGATCGCCGCGTCATGCTGACCCACCCAACCAAAATGGCGCAGGAGATCGAAGAGATTCCCGAAGCGGTAGACCGGCTTTTGACGCAGGGAAGCAATGCGGTTCAAACCGCGGCCACAGCGGCGCGTGACCTGGATGCACGGCTTTTGCTGTCTGTCGCCCGTGGGTCCTCGGACCATGTTTGCACCTTTCTGAAATATGCGAGTGAGTTGTTGCTTCGGCGGCCGATGGCGTCCGTCGGTCCGTCCGTGAAGTCGCTCTATGATACGGATCTGCTGAGCGACGGTGCCCTTTGTCTGTCGGTTTCACAGTCAGGGCGAAGCCCCGACATCGTGAGCATGACCCGCTCTCTCAAAGCCGGAGGTGGCTTGACGGTGGCGATTACAAACGACCCTGCATCGCCCCTGGCCGAGGCAGCCGAATTGACACTGCCGGTTCACGCGGGCCCGGAAGTGAGCGTTGCGGCCACAAAGACCTTCGTGACATCCATGGTCGCCGGGCTTTGGCTGATTGCCGAAATCAAGAGGGACCAAGACCTGATGGACGCCCTGCATGCCTTGCCCGAAGTCTTGGCCAAGTCGATCACATGCGACTGGTCCGAGGTTGCCGAAGCGCTGACCGGGCAATCGGTGTTCACCATCGGTCGTGGTCCGTCCTGGGCGGTGGCGGGAGAGGCCGCGCTCAAGTTCAAGGAAACGTGTCTTATTCATGCGGAGAGCTATTCTTCCGCCGAAGTTCTGCATGGCCCGGTGTCGATTGTCGGGTCGGGTTTCCCTGTCATTGGGTTTGCTGCAAGTGATGCCGCAGAGACCAGCCTTGTCGATGTGGCGGATGCTTTGGCCGACAAGGGAGCGACGGTCTTTGTGACGTCTGACCGCGCGCAGTCCGCCCAACGGCTGCCGCATGTTCGGACGGCGCATTGGTTGACGGACCCGGTTTCCACCATCGTCTCGTTCTACGTCATGGTGGAAAGCGTGGCACGTATGCGGGGGATCGACCCGGATCGTCCGCGGCATTTGAACAAGGTGACGGAGACCGTTTGATGCCCGTTTCAGTCACCTATTCCGGCGGCCCGATCTTCGATGGGTATCGTTTGCACAGCGACCATGCAGCGCGCTGGATCGACGGTTTGTTTTCCGGGCTGGTGCCTGAAAGCGACCTGCCGCCAACAGAAGACCGGGTTGAGCTGGACGGTGCTATTCTGGCGCCGGGCTATGTCGATCTTCAGGTTAATGGCGGTGACGGTGTGATGTTGAATGATGCCCCGTCGCGCGTCACCCTGGAACGGATTGCTCAGGCGCATCGGAAGATGGGTGCACTGCGCATCTTGCCCACACTCATCACGGATACGCCTGAGGTTACAACGGCCACGATCGAAAGCGCGATTGATGCAATTGAGGCGGGTGTGCGTGGCATTGCTGGCCTGCACCTCGAAGGTCCGCATTTGTCGGTGGCGCGCAAAGGGGCGCACGATGCAGCGTTGATCCGGCCTATGGGTGCAGATGATCTTGCGGAGTTGATCGAAGCCAAAAGGCACCTGCCAATCCTTAAGGTCACGGTGGCACCCGAGAGTGTTTCGACCCAGCAGGTGACGGCGCTGACAGAGGCGGGCATCGTGGTGTCGCTTGGCCATACCGATGCAAGCTTCGATACCTGCATGGACTATGCAAACGCCGGTGCGCGCTGCGCGACGCATCTTTTCAACGCGATGAGCCCGTTGGGAAATCGGGAACCCGGGCTTGTCGGCGCCGCCCTTGCGAATGATGCAGTATCCGCGGGACTGATCGCCGATGGCATTCATGTGCACCCGGCTGCGATGCAAACCGCATGGCGCGCCAAAACGGGTGAAGGGCGGATCTATCTGGTGAGCGATGCGATGGCCGTGGCCGGGACTGACGCGGAAGAGTTCTTTCTTGGCGGCCGCAAGATCATACGGCGGGACGGACGCCTGACGCTTGAAGACGGCACACTCGCCGGTGCCGATCTGGACCTGACGCGCGCTGTGCAGGTGCTGGTCTCGCAGGTTGGGGTCAGTCTTGAAGAGGCTCTTGCTGCCGCAACATCGACACCGGCCAAGGTTGTTGGGCTTCCGACCGGTATGACCATCGGCGTCACCCCATTATCCGACATGATCTGCATATCACCCGACCTGAGCGGGGTTACACTTTTAGAAGAATCTGGTGCACTTACTCATTAGGTGTCACACGCACTACTGTTCCTGATCGCGCTGCGTGTTTGATCGCTTCCAACACTTCGATATTGCACAATCCATCTTCCGCCGTGACCAATGGTGCGGCTTTTCCCGCGATGACGTCCAGAAAATGCTCGAACTGGGCCGCCACCGGATCGAGGTCAGCGACGTCAATCTGCTCGATCTCTATGGGCGACCACCAGCTCTGGGTGCCCCGGTGTGTCCAGACGCGCAAGTCGGGCAGGGAAAGCGCCGCCTTCGTGCCGCCAATCGTGTAACAGGACTGATCGGTTTTCGGATAGGCCGGGTTTTCGCCGGCCGTCAGCTCCCAGCTCCACGGGGCGGAAATCGTATCCGAGACTGCAATCGTTCCAAGCGCGCCATTGGCGAAAGACACAATAATGGCTGAAGTATCCTCGACCTCAAGTCCGCGCACATCATTGGCCTCCCGCGCCTGAACAGATGCGATCGGTCCGCAAAGATGCTGTAGCAAGTCGATATCGTGGATGAGATTGATATATGTCGGCCCTCCCCCGGCTTTCGTGCGCCATGTCGCATCAAAGTAGTCTGTCGGCTTGTTCAGCCAGAAAATTGCGTTGACCGACACCAAACGCCCGAGCCTGTTGTCGCTCAGGATATTGGACGCGGCCTTGATGATCGGAGAGTGGCGGCGATGATGGCCCACGAGCAACGGGGTGCCGGTTTCATGTGCGCAGCGGACAACGTCACGACCTGAGGTCACACTGTCTGTTAGTGGCTTTTCGACCAGCACCGGGATGCCGGAAGTCAGGCAAGTTTTCGCATGCTCGCGATGAAATGCGTTGGGCGACGCGATGATCACGCCATCTGGCTGACCCGCCTCAAGACATTGAGCGAGATCGGGAAACCAAAGCACATCATGACTGTCCGCAAGCGCTTTGGCGCTTTCCAACGGGTCCACAATTGAATGGAGGCGCGCGCGGGAAGAAACGAGTTCGATATGTTTCTTTCCGATGAGACCAGCGCCAACGACGGCAATCTTGAGAGGGCTGATCTGCAACGTTTCATTCCGTGTTTGGGCGCAGGGCAAAGGTCGCTTTTGACCATGTTTTGTCAAGGCTCTCGTCCGCTCTGACCGCCGGCGCAGCGTGCTTAGAGTGGCGCAGATTTGGGCAAGTAGATTGCTCTTTGACCGCCTTCCAGAAGCACAAACAGCCAGCGGGGCGTGTCACAAAAGTTTAAGAAAACTGTTAGATTTCTGTCGCTGGCCGTCCGTACGCGTTCTTCGAAATTTCGGGGGATTGCATGCTTACCATTGACGCGCTGACCAAGCGTTTTGGATCCAAGACGGCTGTCGACGCTGCCAGCATCCATGTGCCGGAACCCGCCATGATTGGCATCATCGGACGCTCCGGCGCTGGCAAATCCACACTTTTGCGGATGCTGAACCGGCTGACCTCGGAAACGGGCGGCAAGATCGTGTTCGAAGGCAAGGACGTGACCAGCCTTCGCGGGGCTCAGCGTCGGGCGTGGCAGAGCGAATGCGCCATGATCTTCCAGCAATTCAACCTCGTCCCGCGTATGGACGTCGTGTCGAACGTTCTGCATGGCACGCTGAACAAACGCTCGACCTTCGCGACACTCTTTAACCTTTACCCTTCGGAAGACATTCACAAGGCGATCGAAATTCTCGATCGCCTTGGCATTTCGGAGCAGGCGCCGAAACGCGCCGAGGCGCTTTCCGGCGGTCAGCAGCAGCGCGTCGCGATTGCCCGTGCCCTGATGCAGGACCCAAAGATCATTCTGGCCGACGAACCCATCGCTTCGCTCGATCCGATGAATGCTCAGATTGTCATGGAAGCATTGCGTCGCATCCATGACGAGGATGGACGGATGGTCATCTGCAATCTGCACACGCTCGATACGGCACGGCGGTATTGCGACCGCGTGATCGGCATGCGGGATGGGCGGATCGTGTTCGATGGAACCCCGGACCAACTGACAACCGGTGTGGCCCGAGACATTTACGGCGCAGGCGCCGAGTTCTCGGAAAGTGCCACATCAACCGAAATCGGCGCGTTGGAGCGCGCTGAGGAAGGCCATGCCAAAGCCCTGGCATGACATCTCACCCCACAGAAGAAGCGCAGATACTTGCGCAATCATGGAGAGAAGAATGAAGACCACTCTTGCCCTTGCGCTGGCCACCACAACGGCTTTGTCCAGCGGTGCCTTTGCAGAAGAAATCACCGAGTTTCGGATCGGCCTTCTTGGCGGCGAAAACGCACAAGACCGTGTCGCCAGCTACCAGTGTCTGGCCGACTACGCGTCCGAGGCTTTGGGCGTGCCCGTGACCATCTTTACGCCGGCTGACTACAATGGCGTGATCCAGGGTCTGCTGGGCGGAACGCTCGACATGTCGTGGCTGGGCGCTTCGTCTTACGCCGCCACCTACCTTCAAGACCCGGAAGCAGTTGAGCCGGTTCTGGTTAAAGTGAACCTCGACGGGTCCATTGGCTATCATTCCATCGGGTTTGCCCGCAAAGACAGCGGCGTCACCTCGCTCGACGACATGGAAGGCAAGGTCTTCGGTTTCGGCGACCCGAACTCGACGTCGGGCTACCTGATCCCGTCCATCGAGATCCCCCAGTACAAGGAAGGGATCACCATGGAGTCGGGTGAGTATTTCGGTGAAGTGAAGTTTACCGGCGGGCATGAGCAAACGATTGTTGCCGTGAACAATGGCGATATCGATGCCGGTGTGACCTGGGCCGATGGCCAAGGCAACTGGGAAGACGGCTATAACTCGGGCGCGCTGCGCAAGGCCGTGGACGCAGGTTTGGTCGACATGAACGAGTTGGTGCAGATCTGGAAATCTGACGTGATCCCGGAAGGCCCAGTTGTGCTGCGCAAGGCGCTGCCTGCTGACGTGAAGGCCACGATCACCGATCTGGTCGACAACCTGTATGAAAACGACCCGGAGTGCTCCTATGGCGTTTTCGCAGGTGACAATCTGGGCGCTCGCCCGGTCACCCATGACACGTACATCTCGGTGATCGAAGCGCGCAAATCCAAGATCGGCGGCTAAACCGACAGAATTGGGAGGGGCGTCATTCAGGGCGCCTCTTCCTTATCGCGCAAAAGCTGCCGTGTCGGATTTTGCGTATTTTTGAAGAGATGAAGATGGGGCCGGTATGATCGGTTCCAGATGGGGCGAGGGACATGGCAGACATCACGGCAGCCCATGGGTCGGTTGAGAGCATCCAGTCATCCTATATGGCGATGGTGCAGCGCAAACGCCTGTATGGCGGGCTCACGCTGCTGATTTTCATCATCCTGATGGTTTCCGGCTTTATGGTGGCTGACAGCCGGAATGCCGGTGGTTTCTGGGATGGTGTCGACAATATCGGAGATTATCCCGCCGCCGTTGTCAGCGAAGCCTCGGCGCATCTGGGCGATCTGCCCGGTCTAATGGTGAAGTACTTTCCGTCTCTGATCGAGACCATCAACATCGCGGCGGTGTCGACCATTGTCGGCGTCCTGCTTGGCTTCTTTCTTGCGATGCATGGTACACGTGGTCTGGCCCTGTTTCCGCGTGCCATTCCGCTGGTGCGCCGTGTGACCGATGTGATGCGTGCGGTGCCCGAAATCGTGATCGCCCTGATCCTGATCTTCGTGCTGGGTGGCGGGCCTGTCCCGGCCGTCATCGCAATTGCCATTCACACCGCGGGTGCCATCGGCAAACTTTATTCCGAGGTTGCCGAGAACGCTGATCTGAAGCCGGTTGAGGGGCTCTCTTCTGTCGGTGCGAACTGGACCCAGCGCATTCTGCTGGGCGTCTTGCCACAGGTTGCACCGAATTACCTGAGCTACGGTTTGCTGCGGTTCGAGATCAACATTCGTGCCAGCGCCATTCTCGGGTTCGTGGGCGCGGGCGGCATCGGGTATGAGTTGAGAAACTCAATGTCCTGGGGACCGGGGCGCTTTGACGAAGCGGCGGCGATCTTCCTCCTTCTGTTCGGGACAATCGTTTTCTTCGACCAGTTGTCGAGCCGATATCGCAACCGCTTGACTGAAGGGCATTCAGCATGAGCACGGCTGTACTTACCGATCTGCAATCGCAAGCGGAAACGCTGATCCGGCGGAAGCGGATGACTGCGCTTGCGGTTCCTGTGATCCTGCTTGGGTATTTCGTCTACATCTTCTTCGCCTTCGACATGGGCGGGCTGATCAAACGCGCGCAATGGGACAACGCGACGACGCTCGCCTCGGACAGCTGGAGCTACAAAACACATGTCACCCGGTCTCACCGGTCGGGTGAGATCACCTATGCCGTCGAAGGTGAGCGCAAAGGACGGTATCCGGACGGCACCCGACCGGACTGGGTTGAAGACAACGGGGACATCATCGTTATCGATCTGGGCGATGGGCACGAGGTGCGTCTGCTTCCCGGCAATGCGATGGAGTATGATGTGCCAGGCCATGGCACGATTGAGACCGTCTTCAACGGAAGTGCGGTCGAAACCAACCTTGGCGACACATTGCCGGATTGGGTCAATGCCAGCCGGACGCGGGTTGCCATCACGACGGATGGCGGGCGCGTCACGGTCACCCGGTCAAAGACGGAAGTCTTTCGGTACTTCCCGGGTTGGGAACTGTTCTTCTTCACCCTCGACAGTCCGTATCACGGGATGGGGTTAGGACAAATCATGCTGGGACCGCAGGTCGATCCATTGCGTTCCAACATGGCCGGGGCTTGGGACGACTTCTGGCACAATGAGATGTGGCGACATGGCGATGTTGCTTGGGCGATCGGCGAGACCATCCTGATGGCATTTCTGGGCACGTTCGGTGCCGCCATGATTGCACTCCCGCTGGGCTTTCTGGCGGCGAAACGGTTCGCCCCAATCGCGGCCCTTCGCTTCGGTATGCGTCGGATATTTGATTTTGTGCGCGGTGTGGACGCGCTGATCTGGACCATCGTCCTTAGTCGCGCCTTTGGGCCGGGGCCGCTGACGGGCGCCTTGGCCATTCTGATCACGGACACGGGAACCTTCGGCAAAATTTTCTCGGAAGCCTTGGAGAACGTCGATGAGAAGCAGATCGAAGGTGTGTCATCAACCGGCGCCAAACCACTCCAGCGCTATCGCTTTGGCGTCATCCCGCAGATTGTGCCCGTGCTTTTGAGCCAGGTTTTGTACTTCCTCGAGTCGAACACGCGGAGCGCGACAATCATTGGTGCGATCACTGGTGGTGGGATCGGCTTGCTGATCACCCAGGCCATACAGACGCAGAAGGACTGGGAAGAGGTCGCCTATTACATCGTATTGATCATCGTCATGGTGATCTTCATGGACTGGTTCTCGGGCTGGCTGCGGCGGAAGCTGATCCGCGGAGACTCTGAGTGACCCATGTTCTGATTACCGGATGCAACCGGGGTATTGGGCGCGCGATGGCGGAGGCCGCTCTGGCGCGCGGATGGCAGGTGACCGGAACGTCTCGACAAGAGGTCGACCTGCCGGGCGTCACGCTTCTGGATGTAGAGATGGACAGTATCGGCGACCTGCCTGCGGCCTTTGACGGGTTGCCGCCTTTGGACCTGCTCATCAACAACGCGGGCATCATCGGCCCGGAACAACAGTCCACACGAGAGATGGATTTTGCGGGGTTTCGGCACACCCTGACGGTGAATGTTTTGGCACCGCTTGCTGTGTCGCAAGCCTGTCTGCCGGCACTTGGCCAACGCGCTGGCAGTCGGATCCTGTCCGTATCAAGCCAGATGTCCTGGATGGGGTACCGAAAGTCGGATCGGATCGCTTATCGCGCGTCCAAGGCAGCGCTCAACAAGGTCATGCAAGGGCTGGCGACGGATTTGGAGCCAGACGGCATCACCGTCGCACTGGTTGATCCGGGTTGGGTTCGGACCGATATGGGAGGCCCAGACGCTGACGAAGATCCGGAAGGTGTCGCGGAGGGGATTTTGTCTTTGGCGGATCGGTTGACGCTTCGGGACACCGGAAGGTTCTTTCGCTTCACGGGCGAGGAACGAGAGTTCTGATGTCACGTTTGTCTGCTGATGCGCCCTTTCTTCATCCGGATTGCGAGGTGACCGCGAGTGACTTTGGCGCCTTCGTGGAAATCGGGAAAGGATCGCGGGTCGCGCATTCGATCGTGGGCGACTATTCCTACTGCGATCGCTATGCGGACATCGCCAACGCAACGATTGGGAAGTTCGCCAACATCGCTTCTTTCGTGCGCATTGGGGCTACGGACCATCCGTTGCACACAGCGTCCTGTCATCACTTCCTCTACCGGTCCGAGCTTTTCTGGGATGACATCGAGGATGACGCAGAGTTCTTCGAGCGGCGGCGCGCAAGGCGCGCGCATATAGGACATGACACATGGATCGGGCATCGCGCCATGGTCAAGCCCGAGGTCAAGGTCGGAGATGGCGCTGTGATCGCCGCCGGTGCCATTGTAGCAAAGGATGTTGCCCCATACACCATCGTCGCCGGCGCGCCAGCTAAGCTGATGCGTCTGCGCCAGCCCCCCGAGATTGCAGAGCGTTTGATTGCGCTGGCTTGGTGGGATTGGGGTCATGACAGGCTGCGGGATGCCTTGCTGGACTTTCGGGCCCTGCACGCCGAGGCCTTTCTAGAGAAGTATGGCGGCTAGTGGCTCACATGGTCCAAGGTGAGCGTGATGCGTTCGCTGGCAAACCAGGTTTGACCGTACTCAACCGGACGCCCGTCCGTATCCTTGCTGAGGGATTGTGTGAGCAAGAGCGGCGCACCCTCTTGAACGCGCAGGTGCAAGGCTTGCGTCGGTGTCGCCTTCGTTGCGGTGAGCCGTGTTGAGGACCTGACATAGTCGGAAACACCAATCTTTTCGAGCGCCTTGGTCACTCCGCCGCCCTCTTCAAGTGCGCAGGCGAGCCCGGGCAGGCGCGTCTCGGGGAACCGGCTTTCCACCAATGCCACCGGAGTGCCATCTGCGAACGACAGTGCGTGATACACGGCAATCTGATCGCCCGTTTTCAACTTCAGGCGGCGCGCATCATCATCGCTGCAAGCGCGCAGTTCGACCGACAGAACTTTCTTGTCCGGCATGCGCCCGGCCGCCAACAGGTTTTGGTGGAAGCGAACACGGTCAGAAAGCGGGTAGTCCAGCGGTTTTGACAGAACGAACGTGCCTGACCCTCGGCGCGCATGCAGCAGCCCTTCGTCGATGAGGCTCGCGAGGGCATGGCGCACCGTGTGGCGGTTGACGCCAAAGCGTTCCGCCAAAGCCATTTCGGTGGGCAGGCGCGCGCCTTTCTCATAATGCCCGTCCGCGATTTCGCCGCGCAGGCTATCCGCAATCGAGCGCCAGATCGGAGTCTTTGTCATGAAATATTCATGGGCATTTTCTGATCCACCCTGTATGATATGTCTAGTTGTATAGTAGCTAACGGATTTGTCTAGATGGACATGTCAGACAGAAAATCCTGGATGGGCCTTTTGGCCCGCGCGCCGGAAGGGCGGGTGGCTGAACTCCTGTCTCGGGTGGGCACCGAGGAAGACAAGACCTGGCTGCGCGCACCTGAAATCGGCAGCGTCATGGTGCGTGGTCGCATCGGCGGGACAGGCGCGCCGTTCAATCTCGGCGAGATGACGGTGACGCGATGTGCCCTGCGCCTGACTTCCGGTGTCGTGGGCCACGGGCATGTGCAAGGCCGACGCAAGGCTGATGCAGAGGCCGCCGCGATGGTTGATGCCTTGATGCAGACGCACCACGCCGGTGCTTTGGAGGCGCATGTATTGGAACCGCTCCACCTTGAGGAACAGGAACGCAAGAGCGCGCGCGCCTCAAAAGCGGCGGCGACCAAGGTGGAGTTCTTTACCATGGCGCGAGGGGAAGATTGATGGACACAGCCCTATTGGAAGGCGGGTTCGTCGACGCACCGCGGCAAGCGGCCTTTGCGTTTCGCAGCATCATGCGCGCAATGGCCCGTCCGGGAACCATCGAAGGCATTGAAGGTGCGGCGCCCCCTTCGCCGCTGTCGCCAGCAGCGGGCACAGTGTTGCTGGCGTTGGCCGATGGGGACACGCCGCTTTACCTTGCGGGTCCGTGCGACACGCCGGACATTCGCGGCTGGGTCGGGTTTCATACCGGGGCGTCCTGTGGTGCGGCAAGTGCTGCGCATTTCGCCTTGGGCCGTTGGGACGACCTTTTGCCTCTGTCGCAGTATCCCATCGGAACGCCGGATTACCCGGATCGGTCCACAACGCTTATTGTTGAAGTCGATACGCTGGAACAGGCCGGGACGCGCCTGACCGGGCCCGGGATCAAGGAGAGCGCCGCGCTGTCCCTTCCCGCGTCTGAGGAGTTTGCGCAGAACAACGCGCTCTTTCCGCTTGGGTTGGATTTCTATTTCACCTGTGGCAACCGCATCGCCGCGCTGCCCCGTTCGACGAGGATTGGCTGATGTATGTTGCAGTCAAGGGCGGCGAGCGCGCCATTGAAAACGCCCATGCCTGGCTCGATGAAGAACGGCGCGGCGACACACGTGTCGATGAACTGTCGATTTCGCAAATTCGCGAGCAACTTAGCCTTTCCGTTCATCGTGTGATGGCGGAAGGGTCGTTGTACGACCCGGACTTGGCGGCCTTGGCCATCAAACAATCCCGAGGCGACCTGATCGAAGCGATCTTCCTGATCAGAGCGTACCGCACGACCTTGCCCCGTTTCGGAACCTCGAACCCGATCGATACTGGCGCGATGACCTGCGACCGGCGCATCTCGGCCACGTTCAAGGACCTTCCAGGGGGACAGGTGCTTGGTCCGACATTCGACTACACACACCGCTTGCTGGATTTCAAGTTCGCCGCAGAGGGCGAGGTCCCGCCGGCGCCAACAGGCAACCCTGCCGAGGAACCGGTACCCCACGTCACCGAGTTTCTGAACAAGGAGGGTTTGATCGAGGAGGCGTCGGCGGATGACACAGAACCGCGGGACCTGACGCGTAAGCCTTTGGAATTGCCGGCAGATCGCGCCCTGCGTTTGCAGTCATTGGCCCGCTCAGATGAGGGTTTTACTCTCGGCATGGCGTACTCGACCCAGCGTGGCTACGGGCGCAACCATGCCTTTGTCGGCGAGTTGCGCATCGGCGCGGTGGCTGTTGAGGTCGACATACCGGAACTTGGGTTTTCGATTGAAATCGGCGAAATCACGGTCACGGAATGCGAGACCGTGAACCAGTTCAAAGGGTCAAAATCGGAGCCGCCGCAATTCACCCGCGGGTATGGGCTGATCTTCGGCCAGTCTGAACGCAAGGCGATTTCCGTCGCTCTTGTGGACCGCGCTTTGCGCTGGGAAGAGCTTGGGGAAGACAATGTCGGCGCGCCGGCGCAGGACGAGGAATTCGTGCTTTACCACGCCGACAATATTCAGGCGACCGGTTTCCTCGAACATATCAAGCTGCCGCATTACGTGGACTTTCAGTCCGAACTGGAACTGGTTCGCAAGCTGAGACGGGAAGCGGGGATTGACGGTGACGTCCGCGAGGCCGCCGAATGAGATCGACGCTTCAGAAACGGAAGTTATCGCTTCCTGCCGCCCCAAGCCCCCGTCGACCGGATTGGGCTTTCGTAGGGCAACGGCTGCAACGTGTCTTTCTGCTGTGGTTGGACGTCGGGAACTGTTTCCTGGCGGGCACCTCGAAGCCCGGGGAAAAGCTTGCTCAACACGCGCATCGCAACCAAACGGATCAGGATCACGCAACCAACGAAGGCGGCGACCGCGCCGAGCAAAGAATACATGCCAATATCGACGCATGCCCCGTTCGCCCCAAAGACGAGGGCTTCGAGAATGCTGACGGTTTCGTTGCAGGTGACGTCTTCGAAAAACACGTGACGGGCTCCTTCCGCACGCGATTATCCAGCCAGATTGGGGCCATTCCATGACCGACTACAACTTCGCGTATCTCGACGAACAGACGAAGCGCATGATCCGGCGCGCCATTCTGAAGGGGCTCGCTATCCCCGGGTATCAGGTGCCGTTCGCCTCACGAGAAATGCCGATGCCTTATGGCTGGGGGACCGGCGGCGTTCAGGTCAGTGCGGCCACTTTGACGCCTGACGACATCCTCAAGGTCATCGACCAGGGGGCCGATGATACGACCAACGCGGTCTCGATCCGGAAGTTCTTTGAAAAGACAGCAGATGTGGACACGACGACTGTGACCTCCGAGGCGAGCGTTATCCAAACGCGCCATCGCATCCCGGAAGAGAAACTGACTGAGGATCAGATCCTCGTCTATCAGGTTCCGATCCCTGAACCCCTGAGGTTCCTTGAGCCGCGTGAGACCGAGACGCGGAAAATGCATGCTTTGGAAGAGTACGGTCTGATGCATGTGAAGCTATATGAAGATATCAGCCGTCACGGTCATATTGCGACATCCTATGCCTATCCGGTGAAAGTCGAGGGGCGCTATGTCATGGACCCGTCGCCGATCCCAAAGTTCGACAATCCCAAGATGGAGATGGCTGCGATCCAGCTTTTTGGCGCCGGGCGCGAACAACGCATTTACGCGCTTCCGCCTTATACAAAGGTCGTCAGTCTGGATTTCGACGACCACCCGTTTGATCCGTCGAAAGCGCCCCACACCTGTAGTCTTTGCGGTGCGCGCGACAGCTATCTGGATGAAGTGATTGTCGACGACGAAGGGGGGCGCATGTTCGTGTGTTCAGACACAGACTATTGTGAAAGCCGCCGCGCCATGGCGGTGGAGGACGTGGCATGACCCCGCTTCTCGACGTTCAGACGGTATCAAAGCACTACGGTTCGCAGATCGGTTGTGCGGACGTGACCTTCAAGCTGTACCCAGGGGAGGTCATGGGCATTGTTGGCGAAAGTGGGTCTGGCAAATCCACTTTGCTCAACTGCCTTGCCGGACATCTGCCACCAGATACGGGCCAAATCATTTTCGACACACGCGTTGACGGACCCCGGGACACGCTCACGATGAGCGAACCGGAGCGGCGTATGCTGGGCCGCACAGACTGGGCCTTTGTGCATCAACATGCGCGCGACGGTCTTCGCATGGGGGTGAGCGCGGGCGGCAATATCGGTGAGCGCCTTATGGCCGTCGGTGCCCGTCACTACGGGGATATCCGCGATCAAGCCATTGATTGGCTGGGGCGTGTCGAAATCAGTGAAACCCGCGTCGATGATCGCCCGACCACCTTTTCAGGCGGCATGCAGCAACGTTTGCAGATCGCGCGAAACCTCGTCACCGGGCCGCGTTTGGTGTTCATGGATGAACCGACAGGTGGTTTGGATGTCAGTGTGCAGGCGCGCTTGCTCGACCTTCTGCGCGGGCTTGTCCGAGACATGGGATTGTCAGCCATCATCGTGACCCACGACCTGGCGGTTGTGCGCCTGCTTGCGGACCGGTTGATGGTGATGAAGGACGGCTACGTGGTTGAAACAGGGTTGACCGATCAAGTGCTCGACGATCCGCAACACGCCTATACTCAACTGCTCGTCAGTTCGGTTTTGCAGGTTTGACATGAATATGTGTCAGGACACCCCCATGATCCAAGTTTCCGACATCGCCAAGAGCTTCACGCTTCACAACCAGGGAGGTGCGCAAATCGATGTTCTCAAGGGCGGTACGTTTTCGGTCGATCCTGGTGAATGCGTTGCTTTGATCGGCGTGTCGGGTGCCGGAAAGTCAACGCTGATGCGGATGATCTACGGCAATTACCTTGTGGCCGCTGGGTCCATATTGGTCGGGGAAGTCGATGTAGCGCGCGCGGAACCCCGGGAAATACTCGCCCTACGGCGTCATACCCTTGGCTATGTCAGTCAGTTTTTGCGGGTCGTCCCGCGCGTGTCGACATTGGATGTTGTCGCAGAACCATTGCTGCGTGTTGGCACCGACGCGAGCGAAGCGAAAGAGCGCGCCGCCGACATGCTGACGCGCGTCAACCTGCCGGAACGGCTTTGGTCTTTATCGCCTTCGACATTCTCCGGCGGTGAGCAGCAGCGCGTGAACGTGGCGCGTGGATTTATCCACCCCTACCCTGCTTTGTTGCTGGACGAACCAACTGCCAGCCTCGACGGCGCAAACCGGGAGGTTGTCTTGTCCTTGATAGAGGAGGCGAAAGCGCGGGGAGCGGCCATCATCGGCATTTTCCATGACGAAGAGGCGCGCGCCCGGGTGTGCGACCGGGAAATCGACGTGTCGGGCTTTGTGCCCTCAAGGACGGCGGCATGACGGGTCGCCTGATCGGTGTGGTCGGACCTTCCGGCGTCGGGAAGGACAGCGTCATGCAGGCCCTCGCCTCCAGTGTGACGGGTTTCACGTTGGTGCGCCGGGTCATCACGCGCGATGCGCGCGCTGGCGGCGAAGACTTCGAAGCGGTGACTGAGGCCGAGTTCGAACGGCGACGGCAAGCGGGTGCCTTCTGCCTGCATTGGGAGGCACATGGCCTGCATTACGGCATCCCGAAGTCGGTCAAGGATCGGATCGCAAAAGGCGAGGATGTTCTGGTAAACCTGTCGCGGAACGTGCTGCGAGATCTGCATGGTGTCTTCCCGCGCATCACGATCCTCAACATCACAGCGTCGCCGGAAACACTGGCCGAGCGTTTGGCCAAGCGCGGGCGGGAAACACCAGACGACATTGCGAAACGTCTTGCCAAAGCATCCCGTGTTTTGCCTGAGGGGTTGGAAATCCTCGAAATCAGCAATGACGGGGCGCTTGAAGATACCGTCGCTGAGGCTTTAGCGCTCCTTCACCCAGCAAGCGTGTAGCGATGGATTTGTTCGAACATACCGTCAGGCCGCTCGCCCGCCAGCGCGATCGAACCAATCGTGTAAGGCCGCGGCAGTTTCGGCAGATGACGGGACGCTGCAGCTTCCATGCTGTCCAATTGTTCGGGGTCAAGACGACCGGTGAGCGTCAGGTGAAAGCGAAACTCGTCGGCGACGTAAGGATAGCCCCATTCGCACAACAACAAATCTTGCCGTGGCGTCAGCCCGGCGGCCCGGCGCCGCGCCAGTTCTTCCGCGCTGGCTGGACGTCGATACGTGTCGAGCCGCGTCACGCAGTCAAAGGCAAGGTCGCCAAGACCAGTGGCGTCGTCTTCGGGTACCAAGGCCAGGAACTTACCGATCCGCGAGAGGCTCAATCCAGCCAGCGTGACCGGCGCACGCGATTTCGCCAGTTGGGAGAGATCGCTTTCCAACGACGCGACATCGGTGCCATCGGCCAAAAAGAAGGGTGGTTTCAGCGTACCGTGAAACCCGTATTTGCGTGGCGTGCGCGACGCTTCCGACAGCCCAGGCACGGGCAGGTGATCAACTGCTTCACCCCGCCTCACATCCCATCCCAGCCAGGCTGCGCCAAACGCCTCCAAGGCATCGTCTTCGGGCAGATAGTAAACTGCGTATCTTTGAAAGTCTGACATGAACTCCCCCATACTCACTCCCCCGTTGCCAGACCAGCGTGACAGTGACGTGAAACGCGAACAGTGTCTTGCAAACGCAAAGCTGGTTCTAAGCAATCGGGTCATCACCGGAGCGCTTCACATCGCCGGCAACAGGATCGTTGGCATAACCGAAGGGGATGCGATCCCCCTTGGCGCGGAGGATATGCGCGGCGACACGTTGGTGCCCGGTCTGGTCGAACTGCACACGGACAACCTGGAACGGCATATGGAACCACGCCCTTCCGTCGAGTTGCCGCATAGCACTGCCATCCTTGCGCATGACGGGGAACTCGCGTCCGTCGGAATTACGACAGTGTTCGATGCGTTGCGGGTGGGAGCCATTGTCACTGGCGATGACAACTACAAAAAGTATGCACGCGGCGTTGCCTCCGAAATCCTGGCGCTGCGTGCGGCAGGTGTATTGCGGATACGGCACCTGATCCATTTGCGTGCTGAGGTCTGTTCCGAGACGCTCATCGAGGAGTTTGCGGAGTTTGGTGCAGAAGACCGCGTTGGTCTGGTCAGTATGATGGATCACACACCTGGACAGCGGCAGTTCCGTGATCTGTCCAAACTGAAGATCTATTACACGGGCAAGTACGGGTACTCGGACGCCGAGTTTGATGACCTTGTCGTCCATCGACGTGCCTTGGGCGACATGAAGCGGGATTTGCACGAAACGACGACTGTTGAAGAGGCGCGGCGGTTGGGGGCGGCTTTGGCCAGCCACGATGACACGACGGACGCGCATGTCAAAAAGTCCCGCGATATGGGGATTTCCCTTGCTGAATTCCCGACGACGCTTGAAGCGGCGGAGGCGTGCCGTGCGTCAGGCATTGCGATCATCATGGGCGCGCCCAACCTGATCCGTGGCGGATCACACTCTGGCAATGTGTCGGCTATGGAATTGGCCCAAAACGATCTGCTTGATATCATCTCATCAGATTATGTGCCCTCTTTGTTGATGGCTTCTGCGTTTCGTTTGGCGGAGATCTGGGAAGACCTGCCGCGCGCGATCCGAACCGTGACTACGACACCGGCGGAGGCGACTGGCTTAACGGACCGAGGTCGACTGGCGGACGGGTGCCTTGCCGATATCGTGCGGCTCAGCGTCCATGATGGTGTCCCGGTCACACGGGCTGTTTGGCGGGGGGCCGAGAGGGTCGGTTGAGGCTTCGCGTTATCGGAACGGCATTGTCAGGCATGCTTGCGGGCGGGCAAGACTTGCCTGCGGTCATGCTGCTACAAGTGAAAAGAAGAGACTAGCCGGTAAACAACAGCGCCGAGCAGAACCCGATCACCAGACCAATCGCGATTTTCAGGGGTCGGTGCTTCACGACCTGCGACAGGTCGGGCGGCACCGGACCGTCTATCAATTCGCTGGGCGCATCCTCAACACTGTTTTGGCTTACAGTTGAGCGAACGCGCGGTTCACCAGTCCCAAACTGTGCCTCAAACTGGGCTTGGCGGTCGCTTCTGATGCGTTCCTGCTTCTCCATCGCGCGGTCCACCCAGTTTGTTTCACTGTGCGTGCGCTTCGATTTATGAGCTTCTATCGCTTGTGAACGCGTTCTTTCACCGTTGGATGCTTCCTGGAAGGCCGCAATCCATTCCTCCGTCGGGCTGGAGGTGCTGGCTGCTTCCGGCAGCGGATCGACCGTATCGCGATTGAACTCGTCGACCCATGACGGTTTCGAGACTTCTCTTGCAGGTTCCTTGGACGCCGGTTCCTGCTCGATCACTTCCGCTTTGGTCTTGCGGACCTCGTGGTTGGTTTCTTCAACGAGGCGCGACAGGGACAGCTCAAGTTCAAGGCTCAACTCATTGGGAGCGGACCGTGGCTTGGACACCCGTGCCGCGTCTTCATCCACTTCTGCTTCCGCGATCATCCGCTTCCACTTGGCTGCGGATTGGAGGCGATCCTTTGGATGGATCTGCATCGCCAGGTCGATGGCTTCCAGAAACTCCTTTTCATACCCTTTGACACGACCGCTCAACGGCACACAGGGATCGGGGCGCTTGCCGGCAATCTCCATCATCCGCGTTTGGCTGTTTGGCGGAGGCTTGCCACTGATCACGTGATAGAAGGTTGCACCAAGTGCGTAGAGGTCACTGCACGGCGACTGGTCGCTACCGGCGACGTAGAATTCCTGAGGCGAGTACCCGTCTTTCACCACCAGCAAGGATGACACCGCACGTGTGTGGCGCGATGCATCTGCCCGCGCCGCACCGAAGTCGATCAGAACCGGGGTTCCTGTCTTTTCGATGATGATGTTGTCCGGCGAGATGTCGCGATGGAGCAACCCCGCCTGGTGCACCTTTTCAATCGCATCGAGCAACTGAACGAGGATGTCCTTCACGCGCGCGGGGGAAAGAAGCGCGGCATGCTCATCCAGCAAGTCGAACAGGTCACGACCATCGATCAGGTCGATGGCCATATATGCCGTCTCATTCTCTTCGAAGGCCCTGTGAACGCCGACGATATTCGGATGGCGCAGTTTTGCCAGGCTCCGCGCTTCGCGCATGAACATGTTCACAATCGAGCGGAACGGCTTTGCGTGCGCCTTGTTGCGCGCCACCACGTTTGCGCCGGCGCGCACGCAAAAATCTTCCGGGAAGCACTCTTTGATAACGATTTCACGACCGAGCACATTGTCCTGGGCGCGGTAAGTTATGCCAAATCCACCGGCGCCGAGTTGGCCCGTGACGGTGAACTGATCACCAGACAGCACCGTGCCGACCGGAAGCGCTTGCTCGGTCAACGTACTTTGGTGTGCGATGGGTTCTTCCGGCATCAACACCGCTTCTCAGCCCTTGAAGACTCTGGTTTTGTTTCGTTTTGCGCGAGAATGTGTTCGATTTGAGATGGTTGTAGGGCAAAGATGGGGCTGTCGCCCGTCTAACACGGTGGATTTTACCTATCCTGCAAGGCGCGGTGTCGGCGCTTGGGTGTGTGCCGGAGATCGCATCCGGCACGCAGAACCATCGAAGCCAGTTAGCCTGCCTCAAGATATTGTTGCGGCCGAGCTTTGCTAAGGTTCATGTAGTGTCGCTTGCGACGATTGAACTCGGCGTCGCTGTAGACTTTCGTTGCCAGACGCGCGAAGCCGTCCTCAAGATCTTCGACACTCATCTGCGCGGGACGGAAGTTAACGTCGAACAGCGTGCACTTGTCCCAGAACCGATCCTGAAGCAGTCGTCCCTCGCGTTTCAAACGATGATAGAGCGGTGTTCCCGGAAACGGGGTTTGCACCGTCAACTGGACTTCCAGCAGATTGGACGCACGGATGAAGTCATAGAGCTCGTCGAAGATCTCCGTCGTGTGCGTATCCAAGCCCAGCACGAAGGTTCCATTGACTGTAATCCCGGCCGCCTGAAGCCTGGAGATGGCAGACAGATAACGGTCATATCGCTTGGCTTTCCAGTTATGCGGATCGATGGCCATCAACCCGCCCTGGTTCGGACTTTCGAGGCCAATCAGGACTTGCTTGCACCCGGCGTCAGCCATCAGATCAACCAGTTCCGGGTCATCGGCAACGGAAATGTCTGTTTCGGTGAACCATCGCAGGTTCAGAGGCGCCATTTCGCGCAGGAGTGCCTTTCCCCACTTCTTGTTCACGAATGTATTGTCATCGGCAAACTCGACGAAGGGCTGCTCAAAAGCCTCTGTCGCGGACCGCAACTCGTCGATAACCAAGGGCACGGGCTTTTGCTGGAAACTTGATGTGATCCGCAGGCTCGCAGCGCAGAACTCACAATTGATCGGACACCCGCGGGAGGTTTGCACGGTGACCCGGTTATACGGACGTTCGGCCAAGAAATCGAAGCGGGGCTTCGCGTAGTTGCCCGGCTTGAAGACATCCTTTCTGAGACCTTGGTATCTGCGTTTCATGCAGCCTGCCTTGAAATCCTCTACAAGCTCTGGCCAAGCGCCTTCCGCGCCGTCCAGCACAATGGCATCCGCATGGGCCTGAGCCTCATCCGGCATCAGAGAAACGTGCAGTCCGCCCAGTACAACTGGAACACCCAACGCGCGGTAGCGATCCGCCAAGGCATAGGTGGCATCGATCCGCGCCGTGAAGGACGAAAGGCCGACAAGATCGAAGCGGGGCAAGTCACTGTCGTCGGTCGGAACTTCGTCGTACTCGATGTATTCGACTTCGACATCTGGCGGCGTCAACGCGGCTACGGTCAAAAGCCCGAGACTGGGGAGTGAGGCAATCACCTTGCCTCGATTGACGAACCCGGGAAGCGTTACGCCGAGTTTTGCGAGCTCCTCGGTGCGCACGCGCACACCACTCATTGCGATCAAACCAATACGCATCAGACCGGCTCCAGCATAGCAGCATCCACCACACCCAAGATGCCACGAATGGTGGAAATCTTGTCGGCATCGAGATCGTAGATGGTCACGTCGAACGCCTCTTCGACCTCTGACAACACTTCGAGCCGACCAAGGCTGTCGATCCCGATTGCATCGATCAAGTCATCGTCGAGTGAGATGTGAGCGACATCCTTGTGCGTCACCCGTGTCAGGATTGTGCGTATCTGGCGTTCCATATCAGTGCGGGTCATGTCTGGTCTCCTTTGTGCTGGCGATAGGCGCTGAACGCGGCAACGGCGAAAGCGATTGTCAGCGCGAGTGTGGGAATGGGTGTGAGGTATTTCAGCGGCTCCCAGACAGCGGCGGCGATCAGGAACGTCGGCATAAGGACGTTGCCGATGGCCATCGCGTTCAATCCGAGACGGTCAAGCGATGGACGCGTGGGCGCAGACGTAATCTGACGCGCGACGAGCATGTGCAGAAGGCCGAGCGCGAACATTGCGACATGGGCCAGTCGCAGAAAACGGCGCGGCAGCGAGTCGTAGTCGCCGATCCATTCAGGTGTCGGGAAAGGTCCACCGAACGACCAGAGCCCCATGACAGCACCGCTGAACGCCCCGGCGAGGATCGAGCACCATGCAATCGCAGCCGCACGGGAGCGTGGTGCTGCAACGGCTTCGTTCGGAAGGGAAACTGTATCGGTCATCGTGAGTTCCACAATTTATTAATCACTGCTCAATTTATCTAGCAGTTCTGTGAACGTTGTTCAAGAAATTTTCTGGAAGTTACTATGAATTTGCGCTAAGCATCTGAATTATGGCTAGAAGATCGGATCATTCGCGCAAAGATTTGACCCGAATGGCACTCGACGCAGCGCGCGAGATCGTTGTCCAGGACGGGATTCAGGCGCTCTCCGGTCGCAAGGTCACGGGTCGAATCGGATATACCATCGGAACGCTCTACCAACTGTTCGAAGATATGGATGAATTGGTTGAACGGTTGAATGCCGGAACCCTGGCGGCACTTCACGCCTTCTGTAGTGAAAACCTTGAAACCCGGAACGTCGCCGACCAGCTCAAGACACTGGGACTGAGGTTTACCCAGTTCGTGCAAGCGCATCCGAATGAATGGGACGCCGTGATGACCTATCGCTACAAGGAAGATCACGTCACGTCGGATTTCTATGCGTTCGAGATCCAGCGCCTTTTTGGCTTGATGGAACAGACCACCGATCACTTTTATCCAGACCAACAGTCCAAAGACGAGCAAGCCGCCGACATGGCGCTTTTATGGTCAAGTTTGACTGGCATCTGGGGCGTGGCAAGCTCGGAACGGCAAGTTGGTGGAACGTTGGAGCAGATGATCGAGCGACTGGTCAAATTGTACATAGACGCCCGCAGTTAAGACTCGCATGATTGTCTGAAAGGCCGTTCGATCCGGGTGCCTGCCCGGCAGAGGTCGACAGTTCGTTATTCTGAGCGCGCTGACGCGATCGCCCACTCAGTCTGTTCAGCATCAAGGCATTGGCAAAAAGGATATTCAGATGTTGCGCACAGTTCTTTCTTCGCTCGCCCTCGCAGCGAGCCTTGGCCATGGTGCCGTTGCACAGCAAGCGGCAGACGCAATCGCTCCGGAAGACGCAAGCGCGATCTCCGTGTTTGAAGGTGCCTCACCTGAGGCGGCGCTGGCCTTGGCTGACAAACAGGCCGGTCGCCCGGTAACAGCGGAGAACTGGATGATCGCCGCCGCGAACCCACTCGCCGTGGATGCCGGTGCCGACGTCCTGCGGGCGGGTGGAACCGCGGCGGACGCGATGGTTGCCGCTCAGGCGGTCCTGGGTCTGGTTGAGCCGCAATCCTCCGGATTGGGCGGCGGGGCGTTTCTGGTCTGGTACGACGCAAACTCAGGCACCGTGACAACACTCGACGGGCGCGAGACCGCCCCGCTTGCGGTCACCCCCACCCTCTTCCAAACGGAAGATGGCGAACCGATGGGGTTCTGGGATGCGGTTATTGGCGGGCGCTCCGTTGGAACTCCGGGGACGCCCCTCCTTATGGAAGAGGCGCATGCCCGTTGGGGACGCGCCGACTGGCCCCGTTTGTTCGAGCGTGCCATCAGTTTGGCCGAAGGCGGGTTCACGGTTTCCGAGCGGCTGGCCAGATCGATCGAGGGCGGCGCGGAGCGTTTGCAGACCTTCGGCACGACGCGAGATTACTTCTTTCCTGATGGAGAGGCATTGCAGGCCGGCGATCTATTGGTGAACCGTGACTACGGCCACACGTTGAGACAACTGGCAGCACATGGCAGCGACGCGTTTTATACAGGCTCGATTGCCGATGACATCGTTGCAACGGTGCGGACGGCGGAGGGAAACCCCGGCGTCCTCAGCAAAACGGATCTGGCGATTTACCAAGTAATCGAGCGAGAGCCTGTCTGCGTGGAGTACCGCGACAGCAGCGTGTGCGGAATGGGTCCACCCTCCTCCGGCGCACTGACCGTTGGGCAAATCCTTGGCATGCTCAACAGGTACGACGTTGCGGCAATGGGCCCCGACGACCCAGATGCATGGCGATTGATCGGAGACGCGTCGAGATTGGCCTTTGCCGACCGCGGGCGATACATGGCCGACAGTGACTTTGTTCCCATGCCCACGTCGGGTCTTGTCGCCAGCGATTACCTTTCTGAACGCGCCGCATTGCTGAACAGGGATACCGCCCTTACCGAGGTATCCCCCGGTTCACCGGAATGGGACCACGCCATGATCTGGGCAGATGATGCATCGTTGGAGTTGCCGTCCACCTCCCACATCTCGATCGTCGACCAATTCGGAAACGCGCTTTCGATGACGACCACGATTGAAAACGGTTTCGGGTCTCGCCTGATGGTACGTGGCTTTCTCTTGAACAACGAACTGACTGACTTTTCGTTCCGCACCCATCGCGAAGGCGTCCCGATTGCCAACAGAATTGAGCCCGGCAAGCGCCCGAGGTCTTCTATGTCGCCTACAATCGTTCTGAGAGATGGCGCACCCAGTCTGGTGATCGGGTCACCCGGTGGTAGTCGGATTATTGGCTACGTGGCACAGGCGATTATTGCGCATGTCGATTGGGGCATGGACGTGCAGCAGGCCGTCTCGATGCCACATCTCGTCAACCGTTTCGGCACTTATGATCTGGAAGAAGGGACAGAGGCAGAAGCGATGCACGACGCTCTCGTCGAGATGGGATTTGAGGTCAACGTGCGCGGCCTGAACTCCGGCCTTCACGCCATAGCGATATCGGACACGCTCACCGGTGGCGCCGATCCTCGGCGTGAGGGTATAGCTCTGGGGGAATGATTGGCGCCAACGATTTCTTGGCGGTGCCCGGTCTGAAGAAACTGTTTCAAGGTGCTAGGAAAAGACGCACAGTTTGAGACAGACTTTTGGCGCGCTGGGGAGGATTCGAACCCCCGACCCCTTGATTCGTAGTCAAGTACTCTATCCAGCTGAGCTACCAGCGCGCGAGCAACCGGGGGATAGCGGGCGAACTCGCCATTGGCAAGCTCGTTTTTCGGAGTCCGCAACGGGAACGACCTGCGGTCAAGATCGCGGCTGGCTCAGTGCACTATGCGACCTAAAGCACCACAAGATGTTCATTCACCGTGAAACGCGGGGAGGTCCATCACGCTTGTGCGTTGTCACCCGGCGCGGCGCTCATTCAGCTGCTTGGTCTTGCCCGATAACGGCCTTCGGCAAGCTGATTGAGAATACGGTTCCGTCTGAGCTGGTTTCGAGGAGCTTGAGCTCGCCTCCATGCCCACGGATCAACTCCGCCGAGATCACGAGGCCAAGACCCGCTCCCCCTTTGCTGGCCGTACCCTGGAACGGTGTGAAGAGATGTTCCTGAGCACGCGGGGGCAGTCCCGGCC
>JBCBBB010000009.1:0-45369 GCA_038532095.1 Pseudomonadota bacterium | reverse complement strand
TCGACGAAAAGAAGTGGCTAAACGAGAAAGAGTTCCTGAATGCCCTCTCCTTTTCGATGCTGTTGCCGGGCCCCGAGGCGATGCAGCTCGCTACTTACGCCGGGTGGCGGCAGGCGGGTGTTCCGGGCGGCTTGATCGCGGGCGGCCTGTTTGTTCTGCCCGGCGCATTGGTCATTCTGGTGCTCTCCACCATCTACGCCGTCTTCGGGTCGGTGCCCTGGGTTGACGCGGTTTTCTTCGGCATTCAAGCCACGGTCGTGGCCATCGTGCTGGAAGCGCTGGTCAAGGTCACAAAGAAAGCCATCAAGCGGCCCACCGACTGGGCGATTGCGGCTCTGTCTTTTGTCGCCATTTTCGCGCTTGCCCTTCCCTTCCCGCTCATCATCGGGGTGGCCGCGCTCTGGGGCGCTCTGTCCACACGAAAACACGAACCGGCAACGGATACACCAGACCAAGTAAGCACACCGCAAACCACCACAGTCCGAACCATCTTCGCGTGGCTGGCGATCTGGTGGGCGCCCGTTGGCGTGCTGGCCCTGTCGAACGCGGCCTTGCTGACCGACATTGCACTCTTCTTCTCAAAGCTCGCCGTGGTCACCTTTGGCGGCGCCTATGCCGTTCTGGCCTATATGACGCAGACGATTGTGGCTGACTTCGGCTGGATCACCACAGCCGAGATGATGGATGGTCTTGGCCTTGCCGAGACCACACCCGGCCCCTTGATCCTCGTGACGCAGTTCGTCGGATTTCTGGCCGGCTACAAGGAAGCCGGTTTTGGGCTGGCCGTGCTGGCGGCGATTGTCACGCTTTGGGTCACGTTTATTCCTTGCTTTCTCTGGATCTTTGCGGGTGCGCCATATGTCGAGCGCATCTTGCACATGCCGCGCCTGTCGGGTGCGCTGAACGCAATCACGGCGGCGGTGGTTGGCGTGATCCTGAACCTGTCGCTCTGGTTCAGTGCCCATGTCATGTTTGATGAGATCGGGACAACCTCGTTTGGCCCGTTCCAACTTATTCTGCCTAATATTGCATCGGTGAACCTTTTGGCCGCCGGGATAGCGATCATTGCCGCGATCCTGCTGCTTGTTCTGAAAGTCGGAATTGGACGCACACTGATCGCCGGGGCTGCATTGGGCATGTTTTCGCTCCTGCCGCTATCGTGAAAGCGGCTCTGGCGACTTTCCTTCCAGAGTGAATCCCTTATGCTGATTCCAGAACCACCGGGAGCCGACATGACCGCGACAATCGACTACGGCAATCTGATGCACCGCGCGATGCGCGGGCTTATTCAGAACGTGCTGACCGATGTCGCCAAGAACGGCCTTCCGGGACAGCACCATTTCTTCATCACCTTCGACACCATGCACCCGGATGTCGAAATCGCCGACTGGCTGTCAGACCGGTATCCTGAAGAAATGACCATCGTCATGCAGCACTGGTTTGAAAACCTCGACGTCAGCGATGAAGGGTTTGCGGTGACACTCAATTTCGGTGACGCGCCGGAACCGCTTTACGTGCCGTACGAAGCCATCCGCACGTTCGTCGATCCTTCGGTTGAATTCGGGCTCCGGTTTGAGACCCAGGAAGACGAAGATCAGGATGATCCGGCCCCGACCCCAGTGGAAGACGATGAAGACGCCACGGCCGACGAAGGCAATGGTGCAGCCGAGGTCGTCAGCCTCGATAAGTTCCGCAAATAGGTAAGGTCAGAGCGCCACGCCCTTACGCCCGGCCAGATCGGTAAAGTACTGCCACGCCACACGGCCTGAGCGCGCCCCGCGCGTGGCCTGCCACTCGATGGCTTCGGCGCGCAGCGTGTCGTCATTGATGTCAACGCCATGCGCATCGCAATACCCGCGGATCATCGCGAGATATTCATCCTGTGTGCAAGGATGGAACCCGAGCCAAAGGCCAAAGCGATCGGACAACGAAACCTTCTCCTCAACCGCCTCGGAGGGGTTGATCGCGCTTGAACGTTCATTCTCGATCATGTCGCGCGGCATCAGGTGACGGCGGTTTGACGTGGCGTAGAACAGAACATTGTCGGGGCGCCCTTCGATCCCACCATCCAGAACGGCCTTGAGGGATTTGTAGTGCTGGTCGTCATGACTGAAGGACAGGTCGTCACAGAAGAGCAAGAACCGCGCCTCCGCGCCGCGCAGCAGGTTCAGCAAGCGCCCCACGGAAGGCAGGTCTTCGCGCTGGATCTCCACGATCTTCACCGGCAGCCCTTCCGCCAGAACCGCAGCATGCGCCGCTTTCACAAGGCTCGACTTGCCCATACCCCGCGCGCCCCAGAGCAGCGCGTTGTTGGCAGGCAAACCGCGCGCAAACTGACGTGTGTTCTCCACCAGAGTATCGCGTGAGCGGTCAATGCCGACCAGCAGATCAATCCCGACACGGTTGACCTTGCCCACCGGCTCCAGACGGTCCGGACTGACATGCCACACAAAGGCATCGGCAGCGTCATAATCGGGCGCGTCCATCGGTGCAGGAGCCATCCGTTCCAGCGCCGCGGCGATCCGTTCCATGGGGTCGTCAATCACGGCTTGGGGTCCGCCTCGGCCTCACCCTCATCATCCTCAAACTCGGAATAAAGGTCTTCGTCTTCACCCAGAATCCCCTCTTCCCGAAGCTTTTGCACCTTCTTCTTCTCGACCATGCGCACAAGCTGGATCGAGACTTCGTAGAGGCCATAGACGGCCACGAAAAGGATTAACTGCGTGATGACATCCGGCGGCGTGACAAGCGCGGCCAGCGCAAGGATACCGACCATTGCGTATTTCCGCATGCTCGCCAGACCACGCGCCGACACGAGGCCCGCCTTGCCCATCAGTGTCAACAGCACCGGCAGTTGGAAGCAAAGACCGAATGCCATGATGAACTTGAGCGTCAGGTCGAGGGACTCGTTGACCTTGCCCAGGAAGGTGATCTGCAAGCCTTCGGTCACAATAGGTTCCGTCGGCGCGCCTTGCATGTCGATGCCGACGGCCGCGCCCAACATGCCCAGTGCGCCCGCGAAGGAGAAGTCCGCAAAGCCCAGCAAGAACTGCATGGCGAGCGGCACGACGATGAAAAGCGCGAAGCTGGCGCCGATCAGGAACATAATGGGCGACGCTATGATAAACGGCAGAAACGCTGCCTTTTCAGTGCGATAGAGGCCCGGTGCCACAAACCGCCACATCTGATGGGCGATCACCGGAAACGCCAGCGCGAAGCCGAACACCATGGAGATGCGGAAGAGTGTGAACAGATACTCTTGCGGCGCGGTGAATTGCAAAACCGGTGCGGGATCGCCGAGGTCACGCAGCGTTTCCTCGATAGGTTTCAGAAGAAACTGCAAGATCGGCTCGGCCACGGTGAAGGCCAGCACGATGCCGATGATAAACGCAATGATCGAGCGGATGAGCCGCATCCGCAGCTCTTTGAGATGCTCGATCAAAGGGGCGGAGCTGTCTTCGATCTCGTCGGTCTGGCTCATGCCCCGTCCTTCGCCTCCGGTGAAGCGTCTGCGGCCTCCGCCGCTTTCTCGGCGGCGACTTGCTCCGCCTTGGCCTTTTCTGCTGCGAGCCGTTCATTGCCTTTCTGAGTGGAATACTCACGAATCTTTCGTGCCGCTTCCGCGCGTTCTTCGGTCATCTTCGCCGTCTCTGGGCCGATGTCTTTGGCTTTCTCAGACGGTTTCGTCGGGTCCCACTTTTCGAACTTGTCCGCCGCCTCGCTCAGCTTGTTCAGCCCCATCTTCGACGGGTTTGCGGCATCCTTGAACGTGTTGGCCGCCTCTTTCACACCAGCTTCATCGGCAGCTTCTTCCATGGCCCGCGAAAACTCGCGCGCCATCCGGCGGATCTTGCCCGTGAAGCGCCCCATTTCGCGGAACACTTTGGGCAAATCTTCACCCAGGAAGACCAGCGCCACGATGCCAATCAGAAGAAGTTCGCCGAAGCCGAAATCGAACATGGACCGTTCCCGGCGCTTACGCCTTGTCTTTTTCTTCTTCCGGCGTCACGTCGCGCGCCACATCGGCGGCTTCGTTCTCAATTTCCTTCTTGCCGTCATCAACGCCCTTCTTGAAGGCGGTGATGCCTTTGCCAACCTCGCCCATAAGCGAAGAAATCTTGCCACGTCCGAAAAGGACAAGAACAACGACCGCGATCAGCAGAAGTCCGGGAAGACCGATATTGTTCAGCATGGGTCCGTGCACTCCATTTCAAAATCCGGGGTTTTATGTACGGCGCGTGGGCGAGGTGGGAAAGAACAAATCTCACACAAGGGAGGCAAAGCTTTGTTTTTCTGGGTGCAAAAACACAACTGACAGGTTTATGTCAGTTGGGGTGTCGTACAGCTTGGGCCTCGCAATAACCGAATCAACGGCTGAACAGCCAATAAAGGATCCAAAACCCATGATGGATATGAGCACCGGCGAAACCCGCGTTATGGAAATCGTTTCGTTCCGCCTGAACGACGGCGTGGATGTCGAAGAGTTTCGCAAAGCCGCTGAAGCGATCGACACGCTGCTTCAGGGGCGTGGAACGGCTTCGGCACGCACTCTGGTTATGGATGATGACGGACTTTGGACCGACATCATCGAGTGGAGCACGATGGAAGACGCCAAATCTGCGGCCGAGGAGTTGGTCAAAGACCCGGTCTTTGCACCACTTGGCGCCATGATTGACGGCGCCAGCGTGCAGATGCGGCACGCCCCCGTTCAGCATCAGATGAGATAACGCGATGCGCCGGACCGATCGTCTCTTTGAACTGATCCAACTCCTCCGCGACGGGCGCCTGCACCGCGGCAAGGATCTGGCAGAGCAACTGGGTGTATCGGTCCGGACACTCTACCGCGATATGGACACGATCATCGCCTCTGGCATCCCTGTCGAAGGCGAGCGGGGGCTGGGGTATATGATGACCGCACCGATCACCCTGCCCCCGTTGAACCTGACCCTGACCGAATTGGAAGCGTTGCATCTGGGCCTGTCGGTTGTCACGAAAGCCGCCGACGAAGAACTGCAAAAGGCCGCCGATAGCCTGTCCGCCAAGATCGACGCGGTTCTGCCCGAGGACCGATCCGCCCCCGCCTCCGGCTGGGGCTTCGCCGTCTACCCCTTTGCTGAAGCTGCGCGCGGCTTTGTTCACATGGCCCCGTTGCGGGCAGCCATCCGATCCCGTCGCAAGATCGACTTGCGCTACGCCGCGCCCGACCAGCCGGAGACCACACGGCGCATCCGCCCCTTGCAAATGGAGTACTGGGGCCGGGTCTGGACCCTGACCGCCTGGTGCGAGTTGCGGGAAGACTTTCGCGTGTTCCGGGTCGACCGCATTCAGACGCTCGACATCAGCTTTGACACCTTCGAAGAGGAACCGGGCAAGACGCTGGCAGACTACCTGGATCAGCTTGGCGAGGGCGAACCTGCAACGACGTGAGTGTCACGCATCGTCCACAGGAAGGACGAAACATCGCGCACGCCGGATCATCAGCCAAAGCGCTGTCCCCGGTTTCGGCAGAAAGACCGACGGCACTGTCGCCTTAAGAATGGAGCCGTCATGGTCCATCTCAAACTCCACAAGGCTCTCGTGCCCCATGAAGCGCGCGCGTTTCACGACCCCACGTGCCGGCACGCCATCTTCTGGTGTCGGGTTCGGTCCACGCCCGGACCGGTCGAAGTCGATCCGGATATGTTGTGGCCGGATGATGATCTCGACCTCCGCCCCGTCCGGAACCCCGGGCGCCAGAAACTCACCAAACGGTGTCGTGGTGAGCGCGCCCTTAACTTTTGCCCGGATCACATTGATATCGCTGAAGAACGCGGCGGCGAGGCGATCAACTGGCGCGTTGTAAAGATTGTACGGCGCGCCTTGCTGTACGATCCGGCCATCGCGCATCAGGGCAATCTGATCGGCCATCCGCATCGCCTCTTCCGGCTCATGGGTGACCAGCACGACCGCGGTTCCCTCTTCCTTCAGAATGTCGAGCGTCTCGTCGCGAATGCCGTCGCGAAGGCGATTGTCGAGGCCGGAAAACGGCTCGTCCATCAGCATGACCCGCGGCTTCGGCGCGATGGAGCGGGCCAAGGCCACACGCTGTTGCTCACCACCAGACAGCTCATGCGGGTATTTGTCGGCAAAGCGTGACAGGCGCACGCGATCAAGCGTCTCCCTGATCCTGTCCGCCCGTTCCGCCTTCGTCCCCGACAGTCCGAAACCCACATTCTGCGCAACGTTCAGATGCGGGAACAAAGCAAAATCCTGAAAGATCAACCCGATGCGACGCTCTTCCGGTGGCAGATGCTGATGCCCGTCAGACAGGCACCGCCCATCCAGCATGACCGTGCCTCTGTCCTGGCGTTCAACGCCCGCGATGATCCGCAGACTGGTCGACTTGCCGCAGCCGGACGGCCCAAGAAGACAAGTCACCTCGCCCGAGCGCACTTGCAGCGACACATCCGAGACGATGTCCCGGCCTTGAGCGGCAAAACTCAGCCCCTCGACCACCAGCCCGTCTGCTTCAGCGCTCAAACCCGTCCTCGTCCGTATAACCGACTACAACCGTCGGAATTGCAGCGGGATAGCAACGCCGCCTCAGCCGCGCAAGCTCTCTTACAGCGTGGTGTTCACCGCGCCCCCGTCGAGAAGGATGTTCTGACCGATGATGAAACCGGCATGCTGCGAACAGAGGAAGGCACAGGTCTGACCGAATTCCTCTGCCGTGCCATAGCGACGGGCGGGGATTGTCTGCTCGCGATTGTGTTTGGCCTCTTCGATGCTGATCCCCGCGGCCTCGGCAGCCCCGGTGTCGAGGCCGATGGCCCGGTCGGTGGCGTGAATGCCGGGGAGCAGGTTGTTGATGACGACGCCTGAGGGTGCGACCTGACGTGCGGTGCCAGCCACATATCCCGTCAGACCAGCCCGCGCCGCATTGGACAACCCAAGCACCGGGATCGGCGATTTCACGGACTGCGACGTGATGTTCACGACCCGGCCCCAGCCGCGCTCCATCATGCCCGGCAACATGGCCTTCATCAGCGCAATGGGGGTTAGCATGTTGGCATCCAGCGCCTTGATGAAATCTTCGCGCTCCCAATCGGACCACATACCGGGAGGCGGGCCACCCGCATTGTTAACCAGAATGTCGAGATCACCGGCGGCGTCCAACACTTTGGCGCGCCCGTCTTCGGTGGTGATATCGGCAGCGACCGCGGTCACACTTACACCGTAGCTGCTGCGAATGGCGTCTGCCGTTGCCTCCAACGCATCCGCACCGCGCGCGTTCAGAACAAGATCAACGCCCGCCTCCGCCAAGGCCGCTGCGCATCCCTTGCCCAAACCTTTCGAGGATGCGCAAACCAGACCGCGCTTGCCCTTGATGCCCAAATCCATGATCGTCCTCCCTGTTCACCGTCAGGTAGCATCAGGGGGCGAAGGGATGCCAGCCGAAACCGAAGCAAACGCGGCGCTCGATCTGATTGCGCAGGATGCTTTCAAGCCGGGACCGAACTGGTCCGCCGCGCATGAGATCGTGCAAGGTCACGAAGGTGAGCCGGTGTTCGATGCCATTCACGCGCTTCTGCATCGGATCGAAGGCGATGCGGCCAACGGCGCCTATTGGGATCGGCGCGCCGGGACAGATTTCGGAAAGTACGGACCGGAAGATGAACTGGCCGCGCTGCGCGCTTTCGCTGCACAACAGGCATAAGCCTTTCTCCATTGACCTAAAAATATCCTGGGGGGTCTGGGGGGCAAAGCCCCCCAGCGGATCGACGCAGCAAAGCTGCGGCGACCCTTTTAGCCCATAGGTGTCATGAAAAACGTCTCGCGCACGATCTTGCCGTCCTGCACATCGTAAAGGCCAACTTCCTTGCCCGTCCAACGTTGACCGTTGGATGTGTCGGTGCAGTCCAGACTGAAGATCATGCTGAACTGATCGCCATTCACGAAAGGCCCCTCCATGTTGAAATCATGCACCTCCATCGTGCCATTCCACCACTCATGCTTGGCCTTGATCGCTTCGACACCCGTGCTGACCGGGTCCATGCCCGGCATGGCCATAGGTTCGACCGACACGGCATCCGGCGCATAAAGCTCATCCAGCGCCTGCATCTCGGCCTGGTTCTTCATGTGTTCGCACAGCTTCTGGGCAACGTCTTGAGTATCCATTTTGGGGTCTCCCTGGAGGTGAATGGGTTACACCGCTCGAATTTTTGTTCTTGATATGTTCTTACATTAACCTTTCGCTCGCGCATTGCAATAACAATTCCCGTGCACTTGCCGGATCGGCGCATTATATGCCCGCCCATGTTGGACCGTGCTTCAAATCTGCCTGAGCTTCCGCCGGAAATCGCCAAGCGAAGGACCTTTGCTATCATCTCGCACCCGGATGCGGGTAAGACGACGCTGACCGAGAAGTTCCTTCTCTATGGCGGCGCCATCCAGATGGCCGGTCAGGTGCGCGCCAAAGGCGAGGCCCGACGCACGCGGTCGGATTTCATGGCCATGGAGAAGGATCGCGGCATCTCCGTCAGCGCCTCGGCAATGTCCTTCGACTATCGCGATTTCCGGTTCAATCTTGTCGACACACCCGGCCACTCGGACTTCTCCGAGGACACCTATCGCACGCTCACGGCCGTTGATGCCGCGATCATGGTGATCGATGGCGCCAAGGGCGTGGAAAGCCAGACCCAGAAACTTTTCGAAGTCTGCCGTTTGCGCGACCTGCCGATCTTGACCTTTTGCAACAAAATGGACCGCGAGAGCCGCGAAACCTTCGAGATCATTGACGAAATACAGGAAAACCTGGCCATCGATGTCACGCCAGCCTCCTGGCCCATCGGGATGGGGCGCGACTTCCTCGGTTCCTATGACATGCTGAACGACCGGCTCGAATTGATGGAGCGCGCGGATCGCAACAAGGTGGCGGAATCGATCAAGATCGATGGCCTTGATGATCCCAAACTAGATGAACTGATCCCCGAAGGCCTCCTCGCGCAATTGCGGGAAGAGGTCGAGATGGCCCGCGAATTGCTCGCGCCCTTCGATCAACAGGCGTTTCTGGACGGGACATTGACGCCGATCTGGTTCGGTTCGGCCATCAACTCCTTCGGCGTGAAGGAGCTGATGGACGGGATCGGTGACTACGGCCCCTTGCCGCAACCGCAATCCGCAGAACCACGGCATGTCAGCCCGGATGAAACCAAAGTGGCGGGCTTCGTCTTCAAGGTGCAAGCCAATATGGACCCGAAGCACCGCGACCGCGTGGCCTTTGTCCGCCTCGCCTCGGGCCACTTCCAGCGCGGCATGAAGCTGCACCATGTGCGGTCAAAAAAACCGATGGCAATCTCGAACCCGGTGTTGTTCCTCGCCTCTGACCGCGAACTGGCTGAGGAAGCCTGGGCCGGCGATATCATCGGCATCCCGAACCACGGGCAATTGCGCATTGGCGACACGCTGACCGAGGGCGAAGCACTGCGCGTCACCGGCATTCCGAGCTTTGCGCCCGAATTGTTGCAAGGCGTGCGGGCGGGTGATCCGATGAAGGCCAAGCACCTCGACAAGGCTTTGATGCAGTTTGCCGAGGAAGGCGCCGCCAAGGTGTTCAAGCCCTCCATTGGCTCGGGCTTTGTGGTTGGCGTTGTTGGCCAACTTCAGTTCGAGGTGCTGGCCAGCCGGATCGAGTTGGAATACGGCCTGCCGGTTCGGTTCGAACCATCGCAGTTCACCTCTGCCCGCTGGGTGACAGGTCCGAAAGACAAGCTCGACGCCTTCATCAACGCCAACAAACAGCACATCGCACATGACAATGATGGCGACGTCGTTTACCTGACCCGCTTGCAGTGGGACATCGACCGGATCGAACGCGACCACCCCGAGCTGACACTTTCGGCAACGAAAGAAATGCAGGTCGCCTAGCGTGAAGCGCGCTTGGCTGTTTCCAAAAGGACAACAGACCGCGTAAATCCATGGGAATGTTTCGTTTTTGCCGCTATCCATTGACGAAACCGCGCGTTTCATTTAGGGAAACTCAACCGCGGCAGCTTGTGGATAAGCTTGAGGTCATACGGACCCGCCGCCTAAGCCGACGGGCCGGGAATTGGTCCGTAAACATTGGACCGATATGACAAAATTCTCTGACCTGGCACTCTCGCCGAAAGTCTTGAAAGCCGTAGACGCGGCTGGTTACGAAACCCCCACACCGATCCAGGCCGGGGCCATCCCCCACGCTCTTGAAGGGCGCGATGTTCTGGGGATCGCACAAACCGGCACCGGCAAGACGGCCAGCTTTACACTGCCGATGATCTCGATGCTTGCGCGCGGGCGTGCCCGTGCCCGGATGCCGCGCAGTCTGGTTCTGTGCCCGACGCGCGAACTCGCCGCGCAGGTGGCCGAGAACTTCGATACCTACGCGCAGAACGTGAAACTCAGCAAGGCCCTACTGATTGGCGGTGTCAGCTTCAAGGAACAAGACCTGCTGATCGACCGTGGCGTCGATGTGCTGATCGCAACGCCGGGTCGCCTTCTCGACCATTTCGAGCGCGGCAAGCTGTTGCTGACCGGCGTTCAGATCATGGTTGTCGATGAAGCGGACCGGATGCTCGACATGGGCTTTATCCCCGACATCGAGCGCATCTTCTCGCTGACCCCCTTCACCCGCCAGACCCTGTTCTTCAGTGCGACCATGGCGCCAGAGATTGAGCGGATCACCAACACCTTCCTATCGAACCCGGCGCGGATTGAAGTGGCGCGGCAAGCGACAGCTTCTGAGACAATCGAACAGGAAGTGGTTCTGATCAAACCGTCCCGCAGAGATCGGGCGGCGAAGGAGAAACGCGATCTTCTCCGCGCGCTGATCGAACGCGAAGGCGACACCTGCACCAATGCCATCGTCTTCTGCAACCGCAAGGTCGATGTCGATATCGTTGCAAAATCCTTGAAAAAACATGGGCTTGATGCGGCCGCCATTCATGGTGACCTGGATCAGTCGCAGCGCACCAAGACATTGGACGCGTTCCGGGATGGCGGGCTGCGCTTTCTTGTGGCCTCAGACGTGGCTGCGCGCGGCCTCGACATTCCGAGTGTCAGCCACGTGTTCAACTATGATGTCCCATCGCATTCCGAAGACTACGTGCACCGGATCGGGCGGACGGGTCGCGCGGGCCGCGATGGCAAGGCGGTGATGATCTCTGCGCCTGTCGATGACAAGAACCTGGCCGCGATTGAGAAGCTGATCGCCAAGGAAATCACCCGGGCCGAAAACCCGATTGCGGCAGCGCCGACAGCAGAAGCAACGGAAGAAAAGCCGAAGCGCAGCCGGTCGCGTGCCAAGAAGCAAGACACGGACGCCGCCGCAACTCCAAAGGCGGAGACCGCGGCAACCGAGACCCAACAAGCCGCCAAGCCGGAAAAGCGCAGTCGGCGCGGGCGCGACAGGGACTCGGGAAACAAGACCGTCGGTATGGGCGATCACATGCCAAGCTTCATTGCGATGAGCTTCGAAGAACGCAAGGCAAGCTGACGCGCGGCCGCCTTGCGACACTCGGACGCCATCGTTTTTGCGCGATGGCCGTCGGCGCTTAACCGGATGTTCACGCTTTTCACTAAGAACTTAGGGCGGGTGGCGGTGGCTTTACGTTGACGTATCAAACGTTAACAGATCATGACCGACCATGATCCAAGCCGAAGATCAGCTCAGGCAAATCCGCAAAATCATCGAAGCACGCCACATGCGGCAGGTCTTCAATCGGTGACAGCCGTATGCCTTCCGTAAACAGCACAAACGGCATATTGGCGTTTTGCGCCGACGCCGCATCGGTTTCGCTGTCGCCGACATAAACCGCACCGGGCACATCAAGGGCCTCGACCGCATGAAGCAACTGCGCCGGATCCGGTTTGCGCTTTGGCAGATCATCGCCAGCCACAACGACGTCAAACAAAGACCGCAGCCCGGCGGCATCCAAGGTCGGCTCAAGAGGCGCACGGGGTTTGTTTGTAACCAACCCCAGAGCGAAACCCTTCTTCTTTAATGAGGCCAGCGCCGACTTAACGCCAGGAAACAACAGCGTTTTCTTGGCTTCTTCTTTATAGTGAAGAATGAAACGCGCCATGATTTCATCCCGATCCACGGCGTTCAAATCCGTGGCCGCGATCAATCGATCAATGAAGACCTGCTCGCCCAGTCCGACAAACCCGGCCACAGTCCCGGACGGCAAATCAGGCAGCCCGTATCGGTTCAGCACCGCGTTTGCCGCGTCTCTTACATTCGGTAAGCTGTCGATCAGCGTGCCATCCAGATCAAACAAAACAGCCGTCATCAACTCAACCGGCTGATCACCACAGTGACTTCCGGTTTTTTGCCAATCTCGTCTTCAGCGCTTCGTCGCACGGTCTTTCGGATGTCATCCTCCAGATCATCATCATCGCTGCGGGTGTTTCGACTGGCGCGGCCAATCATCTGGCTGAGGTCTTCTTCGAGGACATCTGAAAGCGGCGCGCCTGATTGGCCAATCTCCGGCAGCCCCACCAGATCGACCCAGGGCTCGCCCACCATTTCATCATCCTCCAGCGCGACGGAAACGATCGCATGCCCGTTCATCGCCATACGAATGCGGTCTCGGACGATGCCATCCAAAGCTCCAATCTTGATCTTGCCGTCCAGATAGGTGCGTCCAGCTTCGATGTATTCCACAATGTCTGGGACGTCCCCGGTCAGATCGACCATCGAGCCGTTGACTGCGACGAGGGCTGCAATCCCTTTGGCGGTCGCAAGCTTGGCATGTTCGCGCAAATGCCGGTGTTCGCCGTGCATGGGAATGACCATTTTGGGCTGTAGAATGTCGTGCATCCGCGCAAGATCGGGTCCGTTCGCGTGACCGGACACGTGATACAGGTTCGAGCTGTCATCAACCACGTCCACGCCCTTTTCAGAGAGCGCGTTCACAATGCGGATCACGCCTTTTTCGTTGCCCGGAATGGTCTTTGACGAAAACAAGAAAGTGTCCCCTTCGGCCAGTTCCAAACCAAGGTACTTACCACGGGACAGGGCCGCACTTGCGGCACGCCGTTCGCCCTGGCTTCCGGTGACCAGAAGCATAAGGTTCTGTCTTGGGATATCTTCCGCCTCTTCCGGGGAAATCGTTTTGGGGAAATCGGTCACAACGCCGGTCAGCACTGCCGCTTCGATCATGCGCCGCATGGCACGGCCCAACAAACAGACAGAGCGCCCCGCTTCGACACCGGCATCCGCCAAGGTTTTCACACGCGCCACGTTCGATGCAAAGGTCGTGGCGACAAACATGCCCGAGGCCTCCTGCACCAGTTTCACGATTTCCGGACCAACCGTCGCTTCGGACCGGCCCGGCTTCGGCTGGGTGACATTGGTGGAATCGCAGAC
Source organism: Pseudomonadota bacterium (assembly GCA_038532095.1). GTDB lineage: Bacteria > Pseudomonadota > Alphaproteobacteria > Rhodobacterales > Rhodobacteraceae > JAJDOD01. The sequence continues at coordinate 31,985 of JBCBBB010000009.1, read as the reverse complement.
CAGCGCGTGCACACCCTCTTTGCCGATTGCGCGCCAAAACCCTTCATCGAAGGGCTCGCCCACCAGCGGGGTTTCATCCAGCTTGAAGTCACCGGTATGCACGATCCGCCCGGCAGGCGTGTCGATGATCAACGCCGAGCTTTCCGGGATGGAATGGCTGATCGGTGCAAAGCCCACCTTGAACGGCCCCGCGTCCACCTGCTCTGGCCAAGCGGGTGTGATCTGCACCGTTTCGGGATCATGGCCATGTTCTTCAACCGCGCGTCGTGCGTGGTGACCGGTAAAGGCGCGCGCGTAAATCGGTGCTTTCAACTGATCCCAGAGATGCCCAACAGCGCCGACGTGATCCATATGCGCATGGGTGATGAAAATGCCTTCAATGCGGTCTGCCCGTTCGGCCAGCCATTCAATATCGGCCATGATCAGATCGACACCAGGAGAGCTGTCCATGTCAGGGAAAGTCACGCCAAGATCGGCCAGGATCAAACGTTCTTTCCCGGGTGCGCCCCAGCCATAAACATAGGTGTTCATCCCGATCTCACCTGCGCCCCCGAGCGGCAGATAGATCAAACGGTCCTTACTCATTTGTTTTCCTTATTATATTTATGAATGACCGTCAGTCCGTGCATGGTCAGATCATCATCGATGTGGTCAAAGGCAATGTCGCCCTGCGCAAACAAGGGGGCAAGCCCCCCGGTTGCAATCACGGTCAGCTTGGTGCCGTACTCCGCTTGGATGCGCGCCACGATCCCTTCGATCAGACCGCTATACCCCCAAAACACACCCGACTGAATGGCCCCCACGGTATTGGTGCCGATCACCTTCTCAGGTTGAGAAATATCGACATGCGGCAAAGCCGCGGCGCCCGCCGCCAAGGCCTCCAGCGATAAGTTCACACCGGGCGAGATCACACCCCCGACATAAGCCCCGTCTTCCGCGACCACATCGAAGTTGGTGGCCGTGCCGAAATCCACCACCACGGCGTTCCCACCGTATCGATCATGGGCCGCTGCGGCGTTGGCCAGGCGGTCCGGTCCGGGCCGGACCCCCTCATCAACACGGTGCGGAACGGGCAGCAGACACTCGGGTTTGCCAACCACCAACGGGCGGCAGTTGAAGTAGCGGTCGCAGAGTACACGCAGGTTGAACACCACGCGCGGCACGGTGGACGAAATGACGACCTCGTCGATCACCACGTCTTCCAGTTTCTCCGCCTGCATCAGCGTGGTCAGCCAGACGAAGTACTGATCCGCCGTCCGTTGATGCTCGGTCGAGGCGCGCCAGGTGCCGATGAAGGACGTGCCGTCCCAAATCGCGAAGACGGTGTTGGTGTTTCCGGTATCGATGCAGAGAAGCATAGGGTCCTTCAGAAATAGACGTCGGCGGCTGGTATGCGAACCTGCCCTTTTGAGGTCTGAAGCACAAGTTGGCCGGCTTCGTCCACGGTCTCGAAGACGCCTGTGAACTCTTCACGGGCTGTGCGGGCGGTGATCTCTTCCCCGAGTTTCGCAGCCCGGCGCAGCCAGTGGGTTCGGATGGGCGCAAACCCGAACGTGTCGAAGAGGCGTTCCTGTGTCTCCATGTTCGAGGCCAGAAACGACAGGAACTCGTCCTGATCCGTGGGGTCGCCGCCTTGGTGCTCCAGTCCAACCGGCGGGAAGGCCGTGTTTTCCAGCCCTTTCGGTGGGTCAAAAAGATTGACGCCGATCCCGATGGCGAGCCAATCGAGTGCAGTGGCCGTCCCGACGCTTTCCAGCAGGATGCCGGCCACCTTGCCGCCATCGAGGAGCACGTCATTCGGCCATTTGAGCGAGAGACGGTCGCGTTCAACCTTCATCGCGAGCGCTTCAAACACCGCGTTGGCCGCAAAGAACGAGCGCAGCGCGCCCTCCGCCGCCGTGCCGGACGGGCGATAGACATAGGTCGCCGCGAAGTGACCGGTGGGGTTGGACCATGCGCGCCCGCGCCGGCCACGCCCTGCCGTTTGGTGGCGCGCCATGATCCAGGTGGGACGTTTGAGATCGGGACCGATCCGCGCGGCTTCGGCCATGGTGCTGTCCAGCTCATTGAAAATGAGCCGGTCCGTTTTGTCAGGCCATGGCAGCGGTTCGGTCATGACCGCATTCGACGTGAAATCTGCGCGGAAGGGAACCGCTTAATTGACAAGGGTCGCCGCCGCTGCCGCTGCCGCTGCCTCGACACCGAAGAGGTTGATCACACCCAGCACCATCGCAGCCGCACTGGCCACCAGGAAACCCCAGAGGACGCCTGAGCCACCCGCATCCAACTCACTTTCTTCCGCGCCGAAATACATCAGGTAGACGATCCGCAAGTAATAGAATGCGCCAATAACGGAGGCGATCACGCCCAGCACCGCCAGCCAGACTAGCCCGGCATCTACAGCCGCCAGCAACACGGCATACTTGCCAAAGAACCCGACCAGCGGCGGCACACCTGCAAGCGAGAACAAGAGCACCAGCATCGCCAGCGCCTTCATCGGTTCGCGCTTGGAATAAAGCGACAGCGCGTCGATCTCGACCACCGGGGTACCGTCTTTCTCCATCGACAGGATGAACGCGAAGGTGCCGACATTCATCGTCACGTAGATCGCCATATAGATCAGCATGCTTTCCACGCCTTGTGCCGTGCCGGCTGCCAGCCCCATCAGCGCGTAGCCCATATGCGCGATCGAAGAATAGGCCATCAGGCGTTTGATGTTGCGCTGACCAATCGCGGCGACGGCTCCGAGGAACATGGACGCCACCGAAAGCACCGCGAGGATCTGCTGCCAATCGCCGACCACACCGCCGAACGCGTCATGAACCACACGGGCGAAGAGGCCCATGGCCGCGACCTTTGGCGCCGTGGCAAAGAACGCTGTCACAGGCGTGGGCGAGCCTTCATACACATCCGGTGTCCACATATGGAACGGGGCCGCGCTGATCTTGAAGGCAAGGCCAGCACAGATGAAGGCGAGACCGAAGAGAAGGCCGAGCGGCGTTTCGCCCTGCGCCGCTTCGATAATGCCAGAGAAAAGCGTTGTGCCTGCGAAGCCGTAAACCAGCGAAGCACCGTAGAGCAGCAGACCTGACGAGAGCGCGCCCAGCACGAAGTACTTCAGCCCCGCTTCCGTCGACTTCACGCTGTCCCGACGCAGCGAGGCTACGACGTAAAGCGCCAGCGATTGCAGCTCGAGCCCCATGTAGAGCGCGATCAGGTCGCCAGCGGAAACCATGACCATCATACCGACGCTCGCCAGCACAATCAGCAGCGGATACTCGAACCGCAGCAGGTCGCGCCGGGCCATATAGCCTTCGCTCATCAGCAGGATGGCGGCGGCAGCCAGCAGGATCGTCACCTTGGCAAAGCGCGCAAAGCCGTCATCGACGAACATGCCACCAAAGGCGCGCGCGGTGCCCGAGCCCTGGAACCCGATCCAGGCCGCTGTCGCGATCAGCACAGCCGAGGTGACCCAGACAAACATGGGCGCCCACTTGTCCTTGGCGCCGTAGGCTCCGACAAGCAGCATGACCATCGCAAAGACGCTCAGGAAAATCTCTGGCAGGATGATATTCAGATCGGCAGTCATCAGTTGCCCCCCGCACTTGCGACATCGTTGGTCGCGTTGAACTCGGCCACGGCGGTCTCATACCCGCTCAGCAGATCCCCCACCGAGGGACCGATGACATCTGTAATCAGGCTTGGATAGATGCCCAAAAGGATCGTCATGACGATCAGTGGCGCGAAGATCGCCCGCTCCCGTTTCGTCATATCGGTGATCGACTTCAGGCTTTCCTTGATCAGATCGCCCATCACCACCCGACGATAGAGCCAAAGCGCATAGGCCGCCGACAGGATCACCCCGGTTGCGGCGACAGCCGCCACCCAGGTGTTGGCCTGGAACATGCCCATCAGCGTCAAGAATTCGCCGACAAACCCGGAGGTGCCCGGCAAGCCAACATTGGCCATGGTGAACAGCATGAACACCGCCGCATAGGCTGGCATTCGGTTCACCAGCCCCCCATAGGCGTCGATCTCGCGCGTGTGCATCCGGTCGTAGATGACGCCAACGCAGAGGAAGAGTGCACCGGAGATAAACCCGTGGCTGATCATCTGGAAGATCGCGCCATCCACGCCTTGCTGGTTCGCCGCGAAGATGCCTGCCGTCACGTAGCCCATGTGCGCGACGGAGGAATAAGCGATCAGCTTCTTCATATCCTCCTGCATCAGCGCGACCAGCGAGGTGTAGACAATCGCGATGGCGCTTAGCCACAACACGAAATCTGCCAGCAAATCAGACGCCACCGGGAACATCGGCAGATTGAACCGCAAGAAGCCGTAGCCGCCCAATTTCAACAGGATCGCGGCCAGCACGACCGACCCTGCCGTTGGCGCTTGCACGTGCGCATCGGGCAACCAGGTGTGCACCGGCCACATCGGCATCTTCACCGCGAAAGATGCAAAGAAGGCCAGCCAGAGCAGCGTCTGCATGCCGCCGAGGATGGAATAGCCGAAGACCTCCATCGTCTCCGACCCGAAGTTGTGGTTCAGAAGCGCCGTGATATCGGTCGTGCCCGCATCGACATACATCGCCACCATTGCGACCAGCATCAGGACCGAGCCGAAGAAGGTGTAGAGGAAGAATTTGAAGGACGCGTAGATGCGCTCCTTCCCGCCCCAGATGCCGATGATCAGGAACATCGGGATCAGGCCGCCTTCGAAGAACAGGTAGAACAGCACCAAGTCCAGCGCGCAGAACACGCCAAGCATCAGCGTTTCCAGCACGAGGAAGGCGATCATGTATTCCTTCACGCGGTGCGTGACTTCCCAACAGGCAAGGATGGTGATCGGCATCAGGAAGGTCGTCAGCATGACAAACAGGACCGAGATGCCGTCGACGCCCAGCTTGTAGGTCAGGCCGAGGATCCACTCGCCCTCTTCCACGAACTGAAAGCCGGTGTCGTCCGGATCGAACCCTGCGAGCAGGAAGAGCGAGGCGAGCAGCGACGCCAACGTCGCCGCCAGCGCCACGTATTTCGCGTTGTTCTGCGCCGCTTCATCATCGCCGCGCAGGAACAGGCCCAGGATCGCTGCCGCAATCAGCGGGATGAAGATGATGATCGAGAGAAGGTTGTCGAGAAACATCTCTTACTTCCAAACCTTGTTGAATATGGCAAAGGCGACAAACGCCGCGAAAAGTATCAGTGCCGCCATCGGACCAAGCGTCGCCATCGCGGCGACGGTCGCCCCAAGGGCGCCTATCACAAGCCCAAGCTTTGCCAACCGACGCACCTCTGGGCGTTCATCCTTCAGGTACACCGCGCCAGCGAAGGCTGCGCCCAGGGATATGAGAGCAATTAGCGGCACTCTTACCCCCCCGCAAAGGTCATCCAGGTGACCAGCACCAGTATCCCCAGCACCATCGCGAAGGCATAGGTGAAGATGTATCCCGACTGCGCCCGGCCCGCGAGCCGCGTGAAGAACGGGATGATCCCCATGGCCAGCCCGTTGAGGCCGCCGTCGATGGTCGCGCCGTCGCCCTTTTTCCAGAGGAACCTGCCAACAAACATCGCGGGCTTCACGAAGAGGAAGTCGTAGATCTCATCGACGTACCACTTGTTCAGCAGGAAGTTGTAAAGATACGGCTGGTTCTCGGCGAGCGTCACGTTCGACCCATAGCGGATCACATAAAGGAACCCGGCCATCAGCGCCCCAAACAGCACCGCGCCCCACCAGGGCACCCCGGCCACCAGCAGGACCACGCCCGCGAGCGCACCCAGCCCCAGCTTGGCGACCGCAGGCACGTTCTGGATATACATCGACAGGGCCACGCCAAATCCTAAGAGCATCACTATGAACGGCGCCACCTTGACCCATTTCGGCACCAGATGCGCTTCGTGCAGCACGTGGTTCTCGTCCGAGATGTAAAGCGCGCCCTGCCCCGGCTCGGTGTGCCGCTCGGCATGGCCCTCGCCATGATCATCGCTCTCCGTCGCCGCATGGGCCGCGCCGATCATCAACACCGCCTGCTTCTCCTCGCCCTTCACCATGCCGAAGAACTTGTCGACGCCCTCCTGAGACCCAAAGAACGGCTTGTACCAGACCATCCCGGCAAAGATCGCCCCGACGGCCAGCACGCCCAAAGGCGCGACCATAACCATCGGGCTTTCATGCGCGTGCTCATGCGTGTGGTGATCTCCGCGCGGCTCGCCATAGAAGGTCAGGAACATCAAACGCCACGAATAGAAACTGGTGAACAGAGCCGCGACCACAAGGCCCCAGAAGGCCACCATCGAGGCATCCGTGCCACCCGCAAAGGCGCTCTCAATAATCGCATCTTTTGAGATGAAGCCCGCGAACCCAATCGGGAAACCCACGTAAAGAAGCGGAATACCAACGCCCGTGATCGCCAGCGTCCCGATCATCATCGCCCAGAACGTATAGGGCAGCTTGTCCTTCAACCCGCCATAGTTCCGCATGTCCTGTTCATGGTGCATCCCGTGGATCACCGAGCCTGCGCCAAGGAACAACATCGCCTTGAAGAACGCATGCGTCAGCAGGTGGAACATTGCGACCGAGTACACACCTACGCCCGCGGCCACGAACATGTACCCCAACTGCGAGCAGGTCGAATAGGCAATCACACGCTTGATGTCGTTCTGCACAAGGCCCACCGTCGCCGCGAAGAACGCGGTGATCAGCCCGACCCAAACGATCATGCTCTGCACCCAATCCGCATATTCCATCAGCGGCGACATCCGGCAAACCAGGAACACGCCCGCCGTCACCATGGTGGCTGCGTGTATCAGGGCCGACACGGGTGTCGGGCCCTCCATCGCGTCCGGCAACCAGGTGTGCAGGATGAACTGCGCCGACTTGCCCATCGCGCCGATGAAGAGGAGGAAGCAGATCAGCTCGACCGCGGGCCATGTGGTCCAAAGGAAGCTGATCTCCGCCTCCGCAATCTCGGGTGCGGCGGCAAAGATGTCGGAGAAGTTGATGCTGTCGACCTGCAGGAAGATCGCGAAGATACCCAGCGCGAGGCCAAAGTCACCGACACGGTTCACAACAAATGCCTTGATCGCCGCCGCATTGGCCGAAGGTTTGCGGAAATAGAACCCGATCAGCAGATAGGAGGCGAGGCCCACGCCCTCCCATCCAAAGAACAGCTGCACAAGGTTGTCCGCCGTCACCAGCATCAGCATGGCGAAGGTGAAGAACGACAGATAGGCGAAGAAACGCGGGCGGTAGCTCTCGGTTTCCTCGTTGAAATTGTCGTCATGCGCCATGTAGCCGAAACTATACAGGTGCACCAAAGCCGAGACCGTGGTGATCACAATCAGCATCGTCGCTGTCAGCCGGTCCATCCGGATCGCCCAATCCGTCGACAAGGACCCGCTCTCGATCCAGCGCAAGACCGACACGGTGTACGACCCGCCTTCATGCGCGAAGGGATCAAACGTCAGGAAGATGATCCAGGACAGGAACGCGGCGAGGAACAAGAAGCCCGTCGCCGTCCATTGCGCGGCCTTCTCACCAATCAAGCGCCAACCAAATCCACAGATCAGCGCGCCAACAAGCGGGGCAAAGAGGATGATCGTTTCCATCAGATGCGCGCCTTCTTCATCTCTTCAAAAATACGCAAATCCTCACCCCTTCATCACATTGACGTCTTCGACATCGATGGTGCCGCGGTTGCGGAAGAAACAGACGAGGATGGCAAGGCCGATCGCAGCCTCCGCCGCGGCGACCGTCAGCACAAACAGCGTGAATATCTGCCCGGTCAGGTCTTGCAAATAGGCCGAGAACGCAACGAGGTTGATGTTCACCGCCAAGAGCATCAACTCGATGCTCATCAAGAGAATGATCACGTTTTTCCGGTTCAGGAAGATCCCGAAAATCCCAATGACGAACAGCGCCGCTGCCACCGTCAGGTAATGTTCCAATCCGATCATCTCGTCCAATCCTTCGCTGCTCCGGGCTTGACCCGGAGCCTCATCACCCGCCAGAGGCCCCGGATCAGGTCCGGGGCGCGGCGGTTAACCTTGGCCCAACTCACTCTGCCACCTCATATGCCGTCTTTTCCCCCCGGAGGTCCGGGTAGACTGCCGCGCAGGCGCAAGGCTCGGCGTCCAAAACTGCCACTTCGATATCCTTACCCTTCGGGTGAATGGCGTCGCGCAGCCGCTTGAAGCTGAAGAGCGCAGGCGCAGCGTTCATCTCTCGCTCAATGATCTCGCGCACCGCATCGATCCGATCAAAGGGCGGGCGCTGAGACATCCGTTCCTCGCGCATTCGGGTCCGCAGGAACTCACCCGTCTTGCAATCGGCCACGGTGAAATCGGTGAACACGCCTTCCTGGCTCCACCAATCCACCCAGCCGACACGGCCTGCGCCAAAGTCCACATGCCCCGCCACGCCGCCGTGGCTGATATGCGTCACGCGCTTGCACTCCGCGAGCGTCAGCGCGGAAGTCGGGGAGGCCAGAACGGCGAGTATGGCGGCCAAACGGATCAACAGTTTTCGCTCTCAAAAGGACACACACTGACGGAGGCGGGCGCCACAAAGGCTCCAGGCCCAGGTCCCAACGCCGGATCATCGATCACGCGCGCACCCACGCCGCCAGCAAACGCCAGCGCAACCAGTATGACGGCAACCCGCTTCAAAGGCCCTGCCCCGGTTTGACGTCCTTCAGCTCCATCGCCGTCGCCGGGTCGCGGTACATCTGCGCCAACACGTTCTGGCGCTTGACGTCGGACCGGTGGCGCAGCGTCAGCACGATGGCACCAACCATGGCCACCAGCAGGATCAGACCCGAGAGTTGGAACAGCAGGAAGTACTCGTCATAAAGCACACGCCCAATGGCATCCGTATTGTGATCACCACCACCGGCTACCGCGTCCGGCACAGCCGCCACTTCAATGCCCTCCGCCGTGGTCCAGACGCCGAAGGCCAGCGCCAGTTGCATCAGTATCACCACGCCGATCAAAAGCGCGAGCGGCATGTAGCGCGCCATTTCGGCCTTTAGCTCGGCAAAATCCACGTCGAGCATCATCACAACGAAAAGGAACAGCACCGCAACCGCGCCAGTTGCATCAGTATCACCACGCCGATCAAAAGCGCGAGCGGCATGTAGCGCGCCATTTCGGCCTTTAGCTCGGCAAAATCCACGTCGAGCATCATCACAACGAAAAGGAACAGCACCGCAACCGCGCCGACATAGACAATGACCAGAAGCATCGCCACGAACTCGGCACCCAGCAGCACAAACAGACCGGCCGCCGAAAGGAACGCGAGGATCAGCCACAGCACCGAGTGGACGGGGTTCCGGCTGATCACGGTGAACAGCCCGCCTGCGATGCATGAAATCGCAAAGAGGTAAAAGGCCAAGACAATCGGTGTCATTCACTGTCCTCCTCAGGCGCGTCCGGGTTGTCCTCGGTCGCCTCCATCACTTCGCTTGCCAGTTCCATCGCCTTCGACATCGCTGGCACGCCGCCGAAGACGCCCATCATGGCGATGGTCTCGGCAATTTCCTGTTTCGTAGCGCCCGCTTCCAGCGCGTGACGCACGGTGAGCCGAATTTGCGCCTCCGCCTGCGCGCCCAGGATGGTCAGCGCCCCGAGCGTCAGCAAAAGCCGTGTCTTCGCATCGAGACCTTCGGGATTGAAGGTCTTGCCCATCATGGTTTCCATCAGATCACGCGGCATCGTGGGCCACATCGCCTCAAACCCCTGAGGGGTGAAGTTTTGCAACGCCGGATTGATCGCCCGGGCCCAGTCCTGCCCCATCGACATCATCGCGGCAAAAGGATTGTTGGGGTCGGTCATGTTTCGTCTTTCTCGGGCGGAAGCTCCCCCCGCAGACGCGCGATTTCGATTTCAAGCGTCTCGATACGCTTGAGCGCTTCCTCCAACGCGTCGCGCAGACTGTCGTTGTCCTTAGGCAGACGTTCGATCATCCGATCGCGTTTGTAAGGGGCAACCTTGAGGCTCATCGGTACGGCGCATCCATCTCTAGGTTCCGCGCAATCTCAGCCTCCCAGCGTTCGCCATTCGCAAGGAGCTTCTCCTTGTCGTAAAACAGCTCTTCGCGGGTCTCGGTCGAGAACTCGAAATTCGGGCCTTCGACAATCGCATCGACCGGGCAGGCCTCCTGACAGAAGCCGCAATAGATACATTTCGTCATGTCGATGTCGTAGCGCGTCGTCCGCCGCGACCCGTCCTCACGCGGTTCGGCGTCAATCGTGATCGCCTGCGCCGGGCAGATCGCCTCGCAAAGCTTGCAGGCAATGCAGCGCTCTTCCCCGTTGGGATAACGGCGCAACGCATGCTCGCCCCGGAAACGCGGGGAGAGCGGACCTTTTTCATGCGGATAGTTCACCGTTGCCTTGGGCGAGAAGAAATACCGCAGCCCAAGCCCGAGGCCTTTGAACATATCCATCAGCAGAAAGTACTTGCCGGCGCGGTTCCAGTCGATTTGGGTCATTCGCAAGCCTCCTTGCAGAGAAATGGCGCAGTTATGTCGGTGCATTGTGTCATGGGCAACTCCCCGGCTGGGGATCGGACAGGTACATGATAGCCGTATCGGTAAAGTTTTTCACCGTGCTGAAGTCTATGGCGCCCTGTTCGTTCGCATCTTCGCCGATGGAGACATACCACGTCCAAATCTCCCCGGCGCTATAAGCCAGTTCCTGCGCCCGGTCGCAATTGCCAGAGGCCCAGCTTTCAAACCCTTGTTGCAGGCTCCCAAGAACCGAGACGATCGCATAGGCTTCGGTGTCCGCGCTGTCTCGCAAGCGATAGCCCCAAGCGGGCTCCAGACCCGAGAGTGCCGCCATCATCTCCTCGGCCGTGCACCCAAACTCGGTCCCGACCGGCCCACCTGTGCAGGCCGCCAGTTCAACAAACGAACTGTCTGCGGCAACAGGACCTGCCATTCCTGCGGCAAGCGTGAGTGTGAGAGAGGCCGTCACGCGCGTGTCACGCAACCTCGCTCCCAATCCGCCGGTTTTGATCCACTCCAGCATGACGACCTACGCTCCTGTGGCCGGAGCTGCTGCGAGATGGGCCTTGCGCAACCGCACCACTTCGCTGTCGCGGGCCTCCGCCGTGTCATGGTCACTCCACTTGCGGACATAGTCGGTTTGCAACGCTCTGGTCCAGCGATGCGCATTTGGTCCTTTACGAACCTCATAGTAGAGATAGACCCGCTGGTTCGGCACTTTGCCCCGCATGCGTGGGCGATGCCCCTTTTCAGCCGGATCCGGGATCGCAAGCTCCTTGTCTCGTGGCATTTCGGGCAACATCAGGCATGTCAGCACATCAAAGCCACAGCCGTGTTTCCAGTACCCGTAAACCAGTTCCGGGCCGAACTGGTAGAAGCCATGCGCGAACCAGTTGTTGGCGGGGGCGCAGCTGATCAGAACACCCCCTGAGGCAAGCATGACGTTCAGGTTGTCCATACAGTGCGCCACATCGAAAATATGCTCCGTGGTGCCGCCATCGAATATCACGTCAAACTGGCCTGCGAGCTCCTCTGGCACGGGATCGTTCAGGTCGTGCAGAACCGTGGCGCCCTCGAAATCCGAAAGATCGACAGAGGTGACGTCCTCGGCGCCCAACGCTTTGAAGAACTGCTCGGCATAGCCATCGTCTTGCACCAGATCGGCGTATGTCAGGTCGAAACCCGCCTCTGTCAGCCGTTGGTCCAGCGCGGACTTCAACTTGTCCTTCACCTGCATCCGGTGACGCCCCAGCATCAAGACACGCTTTCCGAGACCATACGTCCCCGCATGATCGATAAGCTTCTTTGCGCTTGAGTAGTCGACACCCATGGGTCTGGTCAGCCTCCCATCGCCCAGCGGGCGTAAGCGCCGCCGAAGAATTCGAACTTGGCCGCAAAAGCCACCCAGACGACCCAGAAGAGCGAGAGCGGCAGGAAGACTTTCCAACCCAAACGCATCAACTGGTCATAGCGGTAACGCGGCACTACGGCCTTCACCATGGCGAAGAGGAAGAAGAAGAACGCCATCTTCGCAACCATCCAAAGCGGACTGTCCGGGATGAACGGGATGGGCGATAGCCAGCCACCGAAGAACAGGAGCGTGATCAGGGCGCACATCAGGAAGATGGCGATGTACTCACCGGCCATGAAGAGGAGGAACGGTGTGGAGGAGTATTCCACCTGGTAACCCGCGACGAGCTCCGATTCCGCTTCGGGCAGGTCGAAGGGCGGGCGGTTGGTTTCCGCCAAGGTGCTGATGAAGAACAGGAACACCATCGGCAGGTGCGGCAGCCAGTACCAGGAGAACAAGCCATAGCCGCCGTCTTGCGCGGCAACGATCTGACCGAAGTTGAGCGAGCCGGTCGAGATGATCACGCCGATGATGATCAGGCCGATCGAGACCTCATAGGAGATCATCTGTGCGGCCGACCTCAGAGACCCGAGGAACGGGTATTTCGAGTTCGATGCCCAGCCACCCATGATCACGCCGTAGACCTCAAGCGAGGACACGGCAAAGACGAACAGGATGGCTACGTTGATGTTCGCGAGCACCCAGATCGTGTTTTCCCCTGCGTAGAACGGGATCACCGACCAGGCGAGCAGCGCCAGAACGAAGGAAATCAGCGGCGCCAGAATGAAAACAGCCCGGTCCGCACCGGCCGGGATCACGTTTTCCTTGACGATGTACTTGAGCGCGTCCGCCACCGTTTGCAGCAAGCCCCAAGGGCCGACCACGTTCGGGCCGCGCCGCATCTGGACGGCGGCCCAAATTTTCCGGTCGCCGTAGACGAGGAACAAAAGCGAGACCATCACGAAGGCGACCACAAGCAGGGTTTGCGCCGCCACAAGGACCACGATGCCGAGCGGTGTCGTTAGAAATTCAGCCATCTATCGCACCTCGCCCAGCGTGAGAGGTCCGCAATTGCCGATGATCCCAACGCACAGTCCGCGCGTGCGAATGCTGTCGGTGGTTCCGGCGAAATCGATCTGAAGCGACATGCGCTAACCTCTTGTTCCCTTGTCTTGGGGCGAGGGTTTTGCCCTGCGCCCCCGTAAACCGCATCCTGACAGCGATGGCCAGTCCCCGGCTTTGTCTTTCCTACTCCGCCGCGAGCTTGCCCGCCTGCCGGTTCCGTGCTGCCGATTGCAGCTCTGCCATCAGGCTGGAAGCGCGCAAAACCGGGTTCGTCAGGTAATGCGCGGTCACCGTCTCGATGAACTCGCCTGACCCGTCGCCGCTGGCCTCCACCGGCTGCCATGCGTTCTCTGGCACCGTGTCGATGGCCTTCAGATGCGGCACGTCTTCGACCAGTTTCTTCCGAAGCTGCGCCAGGCTGTCATAGGGCAGCGTCGCCCCCATCTCGCCCGAGAGGGCCCGCAGGATCGCCCAGTTTTCCTTGGCCTCACCCGGCGGGAAGCTGGCACGCATCGCCAATTGAGGACGGCCTTCGGTGTTGACGAATAGCCCGTTTTCCTCGGTCCAGGCGGCGGCAGGCAGGATGATGTCGGCGCGATGTGCGCCCCGATCACCGTGGCTGCCCTGATAGATCACGGTCGGGCCTTCGGGGATGTCGACCTCATCAGCGCCGAGGTTGTAGACGACGCTCGCGCCATCCAGCGCACCGTCCAAACCGCCCGCAGCAACAGCGCCGACGTCCAGCGCGCCAACCCGGCTTGCCGCCGTATGGAGCACCAGCAATTTCGACTGCGTCGCCTCGGCATAGCGCATAGCATCGGCGAGCACGCCTTTGCCGCCCTCGCCAACCAAGGCACCCTGGCCGATGATTACCAGCGTGTCCTTGCCATGAGCGCTCTCCGGCGACATGTCAAAGAGCTTGCGCAGCCCATCGCGACCGGTGCCGAGATGCGCGTAATCATAGGTCAGATCAATAGCTTGACCGACCAGCCCGATATTGGCACCGCGTGTCCAGGCTTTGCGAATGCGGGCGTTCAACACCGGCGCCTCTGCGCGCGGGTTGGTGCCGATCAGCATGATGGCTTGAGCGTTCTCGATGTCTTCGATGCTGGCCGTCCCGACATAGGCCGAGCGGTTGCCGGCGGGCAGTTTCGCGCCATCAAGACGGCATTCAACCGCGCCATCCTCGCCGACCAATTCCTTCAGCGCATAAATCGCCTCAACCGGGGCCAGATCGCCCACAAGTCCGGCCACCTTGCCGCCTTTCATGGCCTCAGCCGCTTTCGCCAAAGCTTCGCCCCAACTGGCCGCTCTCAGCTTTCCGTTCTCGCGAATGTAAGGCTTGTCGAGGCGCTGGCGCTTCAACCCGTCCCACGCATAGCGCGATTTGTCGGACAGCCATTCTTCATTCACGCCGTCATGGTTGCGCGGCAGGATGCGCATCACTTCGCGCCCTTTGGTGTCGACACGGATGTTCGAGCCAAGCGCGTCCATCACATCGATGGTTTCCGTCTTGGTCAGTTCCCAAGGCCGCGCGGTGAAGGCGTAAGGCTTCGAGGTCAAAGCACCCACCGGGCACAGGTCAACAATGTTCCCCTGCATTTCGCTGTCGAGCGTTTGGCCCAGATAAGACGTGATCTCGGCATCTTCACCGCGGCCGGTCTGGCCCAGTTCCGGCATGCCGGCCACTTCGGTGATGAAACGGACACACCGCGTGCAGGAGATGCACCGGGTCATGGCGGTGCCGACCAGCGGCCCAAGCTCCAAACTGTCCACAGCCCGCTTCGGCTCGCGGAAGCGGCTGAAATCCACGCCATAGGCCATGGCCTGGTCTTGCAAATCGCACTCACCGCCCTGGTCACAGATCGGGCAATCGAGCGGGTGGTTGATGAGCAGGAACTCCATCACCCCTTCGCGCGCCTTTTTGACCATGGGCGAGTTGGTTTTCACAACAGGTGGTTGGCCTTCCGGACCGGGGCGCAGATCACGCACCTGCATCGCGCAAGAGGCCGCGGGTTTCGGAGGCCCACCCACAACTTCGACCAGACACATCCGGCAGTTGCCAGCGATGGACAGCCGTTCGTGATAGCAAAATCGGGGAATTTCGATCCCGGCTTGTTCGCAGGCCTGGATCAGCGTCAGAGCCGGATCAACCTCGACCTCGACATCGTCGATAACGAGCTTCCGCAGATCGGACATGGGCAACGGTCCTCATGGCTTCCCTTGCCGCGAGGACCGAGGCGATTACTTCGCCCGAAGAAGGCGCCCCGCAGCGCTGCCCTTGGCTATTTCTTCACGCCCGACAGTGCAATAGCCTTCAGGGGTCTCTGGTGTCGCACCGCGCTTGGCCAGATCGGCACGAATGCGTGCCCGAAGCTTTTCTTTCTCGGCACGATTGTCTGTCAATTCTTCAATCTGTTCAGGGGTATAGCCGGTATCGCGCGCGTAACGTTCAAGCGAACGCAGATAGCCATAGGCGCGGAACATGCGCGCGTCGATGCTTTTGCACTTCTTGCGAATTTCATCGGCCAATCCAATCGCATAGAATCCGCTCACCACACGGGCGTCTTTGTGCAACGGCTGAAGGGCCGCCGCCGGGGCCGCGAACACCAGGAAAAACAAAACTGAAAGCGCATTTCTCATACAACTTGCTCTCTCTTTAGGCACGTGGCGGGACCCGCTCCCCGCTGTGCAGACCCCCTTGATATAAGGCTGAACGTTATCCGAAAGGAGAGGATTGCTGCAAAACGCAACAGAACACGCGACGGGTCGCCAAATGCGGGACCAACACACTGAATTTAAGTGATTTATACCCGATCACATAATGTGAGAACTGTTACCGTTATTCAATGTCACGTCAGCGGCGGCGGTCGCGCAGGGGATGAACGCCCCGACCAGCCTTTCGCAAGAAGGACAAAACCATCACGGCGCCCGCCGCGCCGAGCAGCACGACCGGCGCCCAGGCCCAAGCCGGGACCAGGCCATCGCGCAAGGCCATTACGGCGCTCCAGACCGGAACACCAATGATCGCGGCTGTCGCACATGCAGCAAAGCCACTCAGGAGCCCATCGAAGAACCGCCTCACCGTGCCACGCAGCGCCCTTGGAAGATCATGTCCTGCCCCTCACGCGCAAAGGCCCAATCTCGCGTCACCGGATCGATTTGCCAGCGCGTATCAGCCCCTCCGAAGTTGGTGAGGCAGTAACGCGTGGCCTGAAACCGGACGCTTTCGCGGACATCCGAGACAGGGACGCCGCCCGCGCGGACCCGGACAGCGATGTCACGACGATCATCACCCTTGGTGATGCTGGTCCGAAACGGGAGGGAGCGATCCGATTGGGCCCCGCCAAAAACGCGGTCGCGCACATTCGCACAGCCGCCGAGCAAAACGGCAACCGATCCAAGAATGATCCAGCGTTTCAAGTGCATGGCCTCCTCCCAACCCGCGGCGGTGTACCATGGGCACCCGCCTTCTTCCAAGGGTCAATTGAGGACAAGTTCACACTGGAAGCGCCGAATGCCGTTTGTTTGCCGTGCTGGCATGGCGACCAGAAAGAGCCCCGGGCTTTCATCCTGCTGGAAGTCGCTGGCACCGCCGATGGCCCGATCAGGCTCACTTTCCGAAAACAGGCATGCACCGCCGGATGACGCAATGACCGGATCTTTGATCTCGCCTCTGTCCGCGAAACGATCCCCATCCACGCCGGAGCGTTGCGGTGTTCCGCACCCTTCACTAAGCGTCCAGTCGCGGTCCTTTGGATCGTAAGCGAACTGGCACGGGCCGGTCAGAACGCTGTCTTTGGGTGTGTCGTTGAAAAGCCCGATCTGGCGGAACGCAACTGAAACGGCACAGCCGCCCTTCGCGCCACACACCTCTTCCAGCACAGCTTGGTCAACAGGCAGCGCATTGGCCCCTCCCGTCGACCGCGCACTCAGCACGAAACTGGCCTTTCCGATCTTGCGCCCCTGCTCTTGTGTGATGACACCGTCGATATTGGAATAGGCGGCCGGCAATTGGCCCAAAAGCCCTTCAATCTCTGCCACGCGCCGCTTCAACGCGGCATTTTCACGCTGAAGCCTGTCGAGCTGCGTCACGAGGCACCGCAACACACCAAGCGTTGTGGCGTCCTCCAGCCCTGTGATGCTCTTCACGCGAAAGTCGCAGTTGCTTGCGGATGCCAGACTTGGCGCACCGAAAAGCGCAAGCAGCAAGGTCAGCGTTCGGAAAGGCCCTCGCAAACCCAACACCGTCACTCTGATTTACTCAGCCGCGATTGACGCGCCGCGCTTGTGCTTGATCCGGTCTTCGATCTCATCGCGGAAATGGCGGATCAGGCCCTGGATTGGCCAGGCCGCCGCATCGCCGAGGGCGCAGATCGTGTGGCCTTCGACCTGCTTGGTGACGTCAAGCAGCATGTCGATTTCCTCGACCTCTGCCTCACCTTTCACCAGCCGGTCCATGACCCGCATCATCCAGCCGGTGCCTTCGCGGCAGGGTGTGCACTGGCCGCAGCTTTCGTGCTTGTAGAACTTGGAGAGCCGCCAGATCGCTTTGATGATATCGGTCGAGTTGTCCATGACGATCACCGCCGCGGTGCCCAGACCCGACTTCTGCTCGCGCAGCCAGTCGAAATCCATGATCGCTTCGTTGCGCATGACTGCCCCCGGCAGGCAGGGTACGGACGATCCGCCCGGGATCACGGCCTTCAGGTTCGACCACCCGCCGCGAATGCCGCCGCAATGCCGGTCAATCAGTTCCTCGAAGGTGATCGACATCTCTTCCTCGACCACACAAGGGTTGTTCACATGGCCCGAAATCGCGAAGAGCTTCGTCCCTGCGTTGTTCGGGCGGCCAAACCCGGCGAACCACTCTGGGCCACGCCGCAGGATTGTCGGCACGACGGCAATCGATTCCACGTTGTTCACCGTGGTCGGGCAACCGTAGAGGCCTGCGCCTGCGGGAAACGGCGGCTTCATGCGCGGCATACCCTTCTTGCCTTCCAGGCTTTCGAGCAGCGCGGTTTCTTCACCGCAGATATAGGCCCCGGCCCCGTGATGCAGGTAGAGGTCGAAATCCCACCCGGACCCAGCGGCATTCTTGCCGAGAAGACCGGCGTCATAGGCTTCGTCAATGGCGGCCTGTAGCGCTTCACGCTCCCGGATGTACTCACCGCGGATATAGATGTAGCAGGCATGCGCGTTCATCGCGAAACTGGCGATCAGGCAGCCTTCGATCAGCGTGTGCGGATCGTGGCGCATAATCTCCCGGTCCTTGCAGGTGCCCGGCTCGGATTCGTCTGCGTTCACCACCAGATAGGAGGGGCGACCATCGCTTTCCTTCGGCATGAAAGACCACTTGAGACCGGTCGGGAAGCCCGCGCCGCCCCGCCCGCGCAGGCCGGAGGCTTTCATCTGTTCAACGATCCAGTCACGCCCCTTTTGGATGATCCCGGCCGTTCCGTCCCAATGTCCGCGTGCTTTCGCCCCTGCAAGGGTGCGCTCATGCATACCATAGAGGTTCGTGAAGATACGATCCTTGTCGTCGAGCATCGCTCATGTTCCCGTTTTGACAACCGGACCCGGCGTGCGGGTCCTCTCAGTCTTTATCCAACTCGCGCCTTTTGCGCCAGAGTTGTCGTGTCACAATGAGGGCCCAGAGAAAACCCGCCAGCGCAAAAAGATCGAACAGGAAGACGTATTCACTCGGCAGTGACAATTCGCCGCCCACCCATTGCGCCAACATCCATAGGATCATGGTTCCGGCGATCACAATGGAAATCAACCGTCCAAGACGGGCGAGTTCCTTTTCGCGTTCGTAGCGTTCGTCCATTGCCGTTCCCACAACTTCGTCGCATCATTTGTTTCAAGACAGTTAGGTTTTACCCTTGTCTTTTTTGAGGCCTCTGCGGTGTGGCCCACGAAAGTATACAAAGTGTTAACGCAACCGCAGAGGAAAAAGTTCGTTAATAGACATCTCCGTCTTCTACACGCTTGGAAAACTCGGTCGAGCCACCCGCGGCCAGCACCTTCGCTTGTTCAACCCACTGGTCACGGGTCACGCGGCCTTTGAACCCTTCCAGGTTGGCATCGACCCAGGCAACTTCGTCGGATGTCCATGCCGCAACTTGATCAAAGTGCCAGAAACCAAGTCGATTGCATAGCTTTTCCAGCTTCGGCCCAATGCCTTTGATTTCTTTCAGATTGTCGGCCTTGCCATCCCGCGGCGCATCGAGACCTGTTGGGCGGGTGCCTTCGTCCGTCCCTTCAAGCTTTCCGTCGCCGTCATAGTCCGGAATGCCGTGATCGTCTGTCGCAGCAGTTTCCGTGGCAGCCGCGGCTTCTTCTTCTGCGCGCGCTCTCGCGGCTTCGGCAGCCGCTACTTTCGCGGCCTCTTCTTCCGCGCGGGCCCTTGCAGCCTCTGCTTCCGCTTTGGCAGCCGCTTCTTCGGCAGCAGCCGCCGCCTCTTCGTCTGCGCGCTTCCTGGCGGCTTCCGCTTCCGCCTTGGCAGCCGCTTCTTCCGCGGCTTTCATGCGTGCGGCTTCGGCTTGGAATTCGGCGGCCTTGCGGGCGGCTTCTTCCTCTTCCGGAGAGGGCGCGGCGGGTGCCGGTTCAGGTTCCGCAACCGCAGCAGGCGCAGGTGCCGGTTCGGGTGGCGCGGCGGGTTCCGGTGATGCGGGCGCGCGGGCCACCACGGGCGCGGGCTGGTCCGAGGGGCCTGCAAACCCGATCAGCAAGACAATCCCCGCAAAGAACGAGACCAGCAGTGCCAGGAAAAACGACGATACGAACCTGAAATCCGCAAGAAACAGAAAGAGCATCATGGCAACGGCGAATACAGCCCCCGCCAGAACAACCGCCAATGCGATCGTGTTTAGAGTGTGTTTTTGCGACATTTATTGCGGCCTCCCGAGTACATGTCACTGACTCTGCACACCGGAGACTGTCAATCAAGGGGAACTATGCGACGGTTTGTGCCAAATCAGTAGACGTCGCCGTCTTCGACCTTCTTGGAAAACGCCGTTTCAGACCCCGATGCGAGCGTCTTGGCCTGTTCCACCCAGTTGTCGCGGGACACGCGCCCTTTGAAGCCTTCAAGGTTGTCATCAACCCAGGCCAACTCAGCCTCGGTCCAGTTCGCAACCTGGTCGAAGTGGAAAAAGCCCATGGAATGTAGAAGCTTCTCCAGCTTTGGCCCAACGCCTTTGATCTTTTTCAGATCATCCGGCTGGCCGCCGCGCGCTTCCGTCAAAACTTGCGGCTTGGCAGCTTCCGCGGGTGCAGCCGCCACAGGCGCAGACGTGGGGGCTTCTTTCGCAGGGGCCGGCTCGGGCTTCGGAGCTTCGGCGACAGGTTCGGGCTTCGGAGCTTCGGCGACAGGTTCGGGCTTGGGGGCTGCTGGTGCAGGCGCCGGACGGGGGCTGTCGCTAAGCCACGGTGTGGTGATTGGCACTTCCGTGCCATCGATCCGCTTGACCGTTTCGCCAAGGTCGACCGCCAGTTGCGCGCTGGCGTTATACTGCGCCTTTCCGGCCTCATAAGCCGTCAGACTGGTCAATCCGCTCTTTGGTTCAGCGGCATAGCGTCCGTTCTGCGGCCCCGGCACCGGTACTTTGCCCGCCGCCAGTTCATCAATGATTTCGGCGAAACGCTCTGTCGTGAGGTCCTCGTAGTAATCCTTGCCGATCTGCGCCATGGGTGCGTTGGCACAAGCACCGAGACACTCAACCTCTTCCCAGGTGAACTTGCCATCCTCCGACAGGGTATGCGGCTTTGACGCGATCTTTTCCTTGCAGACCGCGATCAGATCCTCCGCCCCGCAAATCATGCAAGAGGTCGTTCCGCAGACCTGAATATTCGCAATCGACCCCGTCGGTTGCAGCTGGAACATGAAATAGAACGTCGCCACTTCCAGCACGCGGATATAGGCCATGCCGAGCATCGCCGCGACTTCCTCAATCGCCGCGCGGGAGATCCAGCCCTCCTGCTCCTGCGCCCGCCACAAGAGCGGGATCACAGCCGATTGCTGCCGCCCGTCCGGGTACTTGGTGATCTGCGCCTCCGCCCAGGCCTTGTTGGCGGGCGTGAAGGCGAAAGTTTCGGGTTGTTCGGGGTGTAGTCTGCGGAGCATGTTACGTTCTCTTGGCAAGCGTCAGGTTCAGGTCCGCAAACTCTGCGAGATCGTCCCCTCTTTTCATGGCGGAACAGAGGTCGAAAAGCGTTTCAACCACCGCCGGTGTCTCATTCAGCACCTCATTGTTCCAAAATCTCAGAACCGAGATGTCATGCGCGTTCAAATGCGCTGTCCGTCGCGTGTCGCCTGGATCACCGGCGTGCTGTCCACCATCGATTTCGACCGCAAGACGAATGGAGGGCGCGTAGAAATCCAGGATGTAGCGCTTCAATATCGGCAATTGCCGCCGAAACCGAACGCCGAGCCGGTCGCGGCGAACTTCCTGCCAGAGCCGTTTTTCTGCGTCGGTCATGTTGCTCCGTAACGCATGCGCCCTTTGCGTCATGCCGGGTCCACGGGAGAACCCCTCTCCCCCGACCCCTCTCCCACGGGGAGAGGGGAGCGCCTTCCCCCCTCCGTCTCGGAGGGGGGTCAGGGGGGAGGCCATCACCGATCCACCTCACCAAACACGACGTCCATCGTCCCGATGATCGCCGACACATCCGCCAGTTGGTGCCCCGTCGCGACATGGTCCATCGCCTGCAAGTGCAGGTACCCGGGCGCGCGGATCTTGGCGCGGTAGGGTTTGTTGGTGCCGTCGGCCACCAGATACACGCCAAACTCGCCCTTCGGCGCCTCGACGGCGGCGTAAATCTCACCGGCAGGCACGTGGAAGCCTTCGGTGTAAAGCTTGAAATGGTGGATCAGCGCTTCCATCGACGTCTTCATGTCCGACCGCGACGGCGGTGTGATCTTGCCACGGGCCAGCACGTCGCCCGGCTCGGCTCTGAGTTTTTCAATCGCCTGATGGATGATCTTCAGCGACTCGCGCATCTCCTGCATCCGGCAGAGATAGCGGTCATAACAGTCGCCGTTCTTGCCCACCGGAATCTGGAACTCGAACTCGTCGTAGCATTCATAAGGCTGCGCGCGGCGCAGGTCCCACGCCATGCCGCTGCCCCTGACCATCACGCCTGAGAAGCCCCAATCGAGCACTTCCTGCTCGGTCACAATGCAAATGTCGACGTTGCGCTGCTTGAAAATGCGGTTCTCCGTCAGCAGCCCGTCGATATCTTCGAGCACGGCCGGGAACTCATTGGCCCAGGTCTCGATATCGTCGATCAACTCAGGGGGAAGATCCTGATGGACGCCACCGGGCCGGAAGTAGGCGGCGTGCAAACGCGCCCCGCAGGCCCGTTCATAGAAGACCATGAGCTTCTCGCGTTCTTCAAAGCCCCAAAGTGGCGGCGTCAGCGCGCCCACATCCATGGCTTGCGTTGTCACGTTCAGCAAGTGGTTGAGAATGCGCCCGATTTCTGAGTAGAGCACCCGGATCAGCGACGCACGGCGCGGCACCTCCACTCCTGTCAGTTTCTCGATCGCAAGGCACCAGGCATGTTCCTGGTTCATCGGTGCCACGTAGTCGAGCCGGTCGAAATACGGGAGGTTCTGGAGGTAGGTGCGGCTTTCCATCAGCTTTTCGGTGCCACGATGCAGCAGGCCGATATGCGGGTCGCAGCGCTCAACTATCTCGCCATCCAGTTCCAGCACAAGACGCAGCACGCCATGTGCGGCGGGGTGTTGAGGTCCGAAATTGATGTTGAAATTCCGGATCTTCTGTTCACCTGTCAGGGCGTCTTCAAAGTTTCCGTCTTTCATGTCCATCCTCCTTGGCTCCAGGCGTCTGGACGACGCCCCAAAGCCGCTTCTGCCGCCGCGTATTGCGGGGTCAGCCAATGGGTTGCCAATTTCCGTTGTGCGCGCGTCATCTCGAGAGTGCGCCCCGCATAAACCGGTGCCGGGTCCGGCGCCACCCGTTTGATGCCGAGGAACGCGCAGATGCGCGCCAGACCCTCGCCCGAAACCATCTCTTCAAACACTTCGATCAAAAGCCGCGCGGGCGACACAGCCGATTTCAATCGAGCCAGAGCCCCAGCGTAGTCGGACCGTTTGACGATTTCCGTCTCGGAGCCGCCGATTGTGCGATCGAGGATTGCCGCGCATCGTTTCTCGGTGACTTCGCCGTTCGGGTCCCGGCGTCCCGCGATCATGCGCACATGGCTCCAGAGGCGTTCGACCGGGTCTCTCAAGATGAACAGGAACCGGACATCCGATGCCATACGGGCCATCGTCGACAACCGCTCTTCCGGCAAAAGCGCGTAGGCTGGTGTCATTTCACCAACGACTTTGGCGTCACCTGCGCCATCCCGAAGGTAGTTCAGATAGTCCTGCACGCTGTCTTCGCTGCGATCCAGAACATCGAGCCACGCCGCGCGATCCTTCAATCGACGCGCTTGATCCGGCGTTGGGCCCGACGCCGATTTCGCCACTCGCGCCAGCAGGTCTTCTTGCCAGGTGGCATGTTTGTCGATCTCACGCCTTACGGCGTTGCGTTCAAGCGCAGAGAAATAGTGCAACTCTTTCAGCGCGCGGAAGTGACACTCCGGATGGCGCGACAGCTGGCTGTGTATCCAGCTTGTCCCGGCCTTGGTCGCACCAACGCAGAGAAGCACGATGCTCATGCGTTGCTCCTGTCGATGTCGTCCTTGAACGCGATGATCCAAAGCAGAATGATGCCAAGCGCGGGCACAATCGCCATGATGGCAAAATAGGGCGACATGCCATAGCGCGGCAGCAGCTTCCACAGTGGAACGCCAAGCGCGAGGGTGGCCACCAGCCAGTAGGAGAGCAGATCGCTCATCCGTTCTTTGCCTCCCCTTCGGCCTTGTCGTCGCCCGGCAGCACATATTGCGCGCCTTCCCAGGGGCTCATGAAGTCAAACTGGCGGTATTCCTGAACCAGGCTGACCGGCTCATACACCACGCGCTTTTGCTCATCGTCATAGCGTACTTCCGTGTAACCCGTGGTCGGGAAGTCTTTTCTTAGCGGATAGCCGCGAAACCCGTAATCGGTCAGGATGCGGCGCAGGTCGGGATGACCGGCAAAGATGATGCCGAACATGTCGAACACTTCCCGCTCGAACCAGTTGGCCGACTGGTGCACGGAGACAATGGACGGCACCACTTCGTCTTCGCGCACCGCCGATTTCAAGCGCACGCGGTGGTTCCGGTACATGGACAGGAAGTGATACACCACGTCAAACCGGGCTTCCCGGGACGGATGGTCGACCGCCGTGATGTCAACAAGCGTCGAGAACAGGCAATTTCCGTCTGACCGCAGGAAATCGACAAAACTCAGCATCGACGACAATGACACGTGCAGCGTGAGTTCGCCGTGCTCAATGTCAGACTTCAGAACGCAATCGGGGCGTTTGGCCTCGATGTGAGAGGCGAGTTCTTGCAGGGCTTCGGACATGCGGTCTCCTCAGCGGGTGATGGTGCCGGTACGGCGGATCTTACGCTGCAACTGCAAAATGCCGTAAAGCAGCGCTTCTGCCGTCGGCGGGCAGCCTGGAACGTAGACGTCGACCGGAACGATGCGATCACAGCCGCGCACGACGCTGTAGCTGTAGTGGTAATATCCACCGCCATTGGCGCAGGAGCCCATCGAGATCACATAACGGGGCTCAGGCATCTGGTCATAGACCTTGCGCAGCGCGGGCGCCATTTTGTTGGTCAGGGTTCCGGCAACGATCATCAGATCGGACTGGCGCGGGGACGCGCGCGGTGCCGTGCCGAACCGCTCCAAATCGTAACGCGGCATGGCGGTGTGCATCATTTCCACCGCGCAACAGGCCAGGCCGAACGTCATCCAGTGGAGCGAGCCGGTGCGCGCCCAATTGATGATGTCGTCGGTGGATGTGACAAGGAATCCCTTGTCCTGCAATTCCGCATTCAACGCACGGGTCGTGACCTCCTGGTCAGCGCCCGCAGTATTGGCATTTGTGGCAACGCCCATTGGGTCTTAGCCTCCTGCGTTTCGCTTGAGGTTAGCTACGCGCAAGCGCTGCGGGGGTCAATGCTCCCCCCGCAGCAACTCAGCGTATTCAGCGCGGTTTTTCCGCGCAGGCGTTGTTGGCGTTCTTGCGCTAGAGCCAAGTGGCAGGTGCGAAGCGGAACGCTTCACCCGAGGGCAAAATGCGCCCAAAGCCGGGGAAGTGAACGTGGCTGCCCGCGATCAGCATTTTGTCTGCTGCAACCATGTCGAAAAGCCGTTTGCGGGATGCCGCAGCCAAAGCACTGTCGACATCAAACCCAAAGCCCACATCCGGCATCGCAAGGTGCAAATCCGCGCTGTGAACGGTGTCAGCAATCATCATCAACTGCTGATCGCCCCCATCGATACGCAACACCGCGTGGCCCGGAGTATGTCCCGGTGACAGGTTCAGCGTGATACCGGGCGCCACCTCAGCACCGTCAGCGACTTGGGTCACCTGATCGCCATAGGCGGCGACAGTGCCTTGTGCGAGCAGGAACAAACCCTGCATCTCTTCGGGCGCCGCCGACTGCATCGACGCATCCGACCAGAACTGTGCGTCCGCCTCGGCGACGATCAACTCCGCGTTGGGAAATGCGGGCGCCTCACCGGACAGCAGGCCACCGATGTGGTCGGGGTGGAGATGCGTGATGATCACGGTATCGATGCTTTCGGGTGCGGCGCCCGTTGCCGCAAGCGCTGCTGGCAAACGCCCGAAGCCGGGCCCCAGAATATCAAGGGCACCCATTCCGGCATCGATCAGGATCGTTCGATCCTCGGACCGCAGAAGATAGGCCGAGACCGGTGCGGGCAGCAGGTCGGGCCCAAGCCCTGCATCGGCGACCGCTTGGTCAATTGCGGCCGCGTCAGGCCCGAAGAAGAAGCCCCGCCCCATCGGCGCTATGCCATCGAGAAGCGCGGTAATCCGGTAGCGGCCAAGCGGCGCATCCAACAAAGCGGGCGGCAAGTCGCCCGCTGAACCTGAGGCAAAAGCGGAGGACACGGGGATCGCGGACGCGACCGGCGCGGCAAGTGCGGTGTGAAGAAAGCTGCGACGGGACAAGGGCATGACTATTTCCTTCTTTATCGATTAATTCGTATACGATCTTTTCTAATACGATTATTTGCAAGTCAAGCCTTTCCTTATAGAAGGATCATGCCTAGGTTTCGGGAATGTCAGATGCGGCCAACAAAGATCGCCTCAACACATTGATGTGTTACAACGTTTACGCGTTGCACCACGCGTTCGGCCGCTTCTACCAAGCCGCTTTCGCTGACAGCGGCTTCACCTATCCGAAGTACATTGTGCTTCTTGCCTTGAACGAAGGCGGTCCAATGTCGCTGGGGGATCTGTCTGCAAAGGTGGGTCTGGAAGCGAACTCCTTGTCGCCGATGGTCAAGAAGATGAGTGCGTTTGGCCTGATCGAGCGTGTTCGCGACCCCGAGGATGAGCGCCGCGTTCTGTTGTCACTCAAGCCCTATGGCGAGACGGTTCTGCACGAAGCTCACAAGGTTGTGGAAGCCGGCTGGAACGCGCTTGGCTTGCCGGACACTACGGTCGAGATGACGAATGCTTTTCTTGCAGACACACGCGCACGCCTCGAAAAAACGCCGCCAAAGGTAAAGTTTAAAGTGCCGGATCGGGAACCGGATCAGGGCTGAGCCCTACTCCCACTCCATCGCGCCTTTTTTCCATTCATAGGCAAAACCTGCCGTCAAAATGGCCAAGAACACCATCATCGACCAAAAGGCCGCATCGCTGAGGTCCCCGAAAGCGACAGCCCACGGGAAAAGGAATGCAATCTCGAGGTCGAAAATGATGAACAGGATTGACACGAGATAGAACCGGACATCGAACTTCATCCGAGCGTCGTCGAATGCGTTGAACCCGCATTCATACGCTGAGAGCTTTTCAGGGTCCGCATCCTTTGGCGCAACGATCACCGCCGCCAGAATAAGAACGAGGCCCAATGCCACGGCAATGCCAAGGAAAATCAGGATGGGCAGGTATTCTCTGAGAAGCTCTTCCAAGGTGAACCGTTCCTGTCAAAACGTGGCCGTTTACGAGTTCGTGGTACTGCGCGAACGTCGCACGGTCAATATCACCTCATGGCCGTTCGGCGCCCGGGACCATTCGACGCGGTCTTCGCGTGGTTGTCCGTGCTCATCGAAAAGGCCTGGATCGCCTCACTTAACGCCTGAACATCACCCAGATGCTCGGCGATCTTGGCCTGGAACTGACCCAACTGCCCGATGATGTCTTCCAGACCGACGCCTGCCGCGCCCATCCGCGCACTTTCGATCTTGCAAAGGACACGTGTGGACTGAAGGCTTAGGATGTGGCGTTGCATCTGCCCGCAGGCGGCCAGAATACGTTCGGCTTCGACACGCACCACCGCCTGGCTGTCGGTAGACTGCGTGGCATAGCGATCGGCCAACGCTTTAAGGTAGATGCGCTCGGTTTCGATATCGCTGCCGTGATGCCTGCGACGTTCGCTGAAAAGCTGATGCGCGCATTCGTGCAAAATCTGCGTGACGCCGTCGAGGAACATCGAGGTGTTTACGCTGCTGTTGATTGCGGCGAAGTTGCTGTTTTCGCCGATCACGTTGGATTCGAACCAGGCGGAGATGTCGGCAGACATTTTGCCATAGTCGCCCGACAGCGTGCGAAACGGTCCGCCTGTCGGTTCAAGGCGGGAGGCGATTGCGCGCATGTTGTGCGGAATGATCTTGACCGAGTCAAAGTCCCGCACCAGCGTTTCCGTGGCCGCTTTGAGCTGAATCGCCGCATCCAGCATGGACCGGTGCCGGAGAATGCTGGGTGTCTCCGGCGTGCCCAAGCCGCGGTCGCGCGCCAGCAATTCCTCACTCAACGCGTGCCCTTCGAAGCGTTGATAGTCCTCAAAGCCCAGATCACGAATACGTCCCAACAGCACCTGAGCGCTTTGTTCGGGCGTTAATCCTTCTTCCTGTTCCAGTTTAAGAAGTTCGGCATATTCTGCCTTGACCGTCGCAAGCAGGCCGCTGCTTGGCTTGATCCGGGCCGAAAGATACCCACCCTCGCACGGGACAACGCAGGCAAAAACCCAATAATGAAGCCCATCTTCGGCGCGGTTCTTCACGTAAGCGCCGACAGGAAGCCCTTTCTGGATCGTATTCCAAAGGAGCCAAAAGACAGCTTTTGGCATATCAGGATGGCGGATCATTTTGTGGGGCGCGCCAATCAACTGTTCCCAAGTGTAATGCGCCACGCGTCGAAAGACGTAATTACCGGCTTGGATCACACCGCGCGCGTCGGTGCGCGAAAAGAACACCTCACCCAGATCGAACGGCGCCTCACCCGTTGCCGGTCGAGGCTCAAGTCGCCTTTCGTCTTCGTCCCATGTGTCTTCTGACTGAGCTGACTGTTCGTCTTCACGCATAAGGGGCGCCATATCAGGAGACCCCTCTCAAATGCTTAACGCAGAGAGAGGATCACTCCGTTTGCGCTCCATCCAGGATGCGTTCGTTCGCTTCAAGCCAGCGGGCGCGATAAGCGAACTGGGCGGCATCGGCGACATCGGTCTGGAAAACAGCGTTTACACCGGCCCCAACCGCCGCGCCGATCACCGGGGCCATTTGCGCCAGTTTCCGGGTCGACAAGTTGACACCCAACGTCGCTGCAACCCGCTTGGTCGCCGCCACGGAACCGGTCGTCTGCCCTGCAAGGCGGGCAATCTTCTTCCAATCGCCACTGTCCATGGCCGAACGGCCTTCGGCCAGACGTTGGATCGCCGCGCTTCTCTGTTCCGGGCTGTTTGCGCCTGCGAGTTGCAGGATATCCAGGATATAGATCCGTTCAGCTTCAGTGTCTGCGCCGAAGCCGTAACACAACCCGACCAACCGGGTTGTTCTAAGCGCCAAGGCCACTGTTGCCGGCACATCGACCGCAAGGCCGAGCGCACCAAACGCGCCCGCCGCACCGCCCCCGGTCACCGCATAGCCGAGCGCCCAGCGCCGAATCTCGGTCACGGCGTCTTCGCACGCGTCGAGGTCACCAAAGTCGTGGGCAATGGCCGCCGTCCGGATCGAACTGGACGCCGCCCAGTCCGCGCCCCGAATGGCGGCTTCGATCACCTCGGCGGGGATCAGGCTTTGCGTCAGTTTCTCCACCGGACCGGCAACGGCCCTGAACGTGCGGGGCAGAAGCGCTGGCGGTGCCTCACGATATGCATCTTGCGCCCGCAGCACCTCGGCCACACGCGGAGGGATCATGATGTCGCTCATCGCATCTCACTCCCAAGGTTGCGCAATTCGATTGTACGTTTTGCCGTCATCTCAAGCTGGCAGTTCACCCCTGCGATGTTGCGCATCGAACCAGAGCCCCACATGGCATAGGCCAGCCCGCATTCGGCATCCCGGAACGCAATCCAGGCACGTTGGGCGGTTCGCAGGCTTTCAGCGCGTTTTGCGAACTCCGGAAAGTGCTGCGCTTCGGCGGTGTCCATTGCCTTGAGACCGGCCATGGCGGACGCGTATTCCTGGTTCAGGAACCGGTCCCAAACCTGGGTTTCGGCGGCCGTGCAATAGGTCATGCCAAGGGTCGAATACCCACCCTCCTCACGCGCCATGCAGGTTTCAGCCATTTTGCCGATGCAGGCGGTGTGCCCCTCACTGTCGGCAGCGGACGCGTAACACGCATCAAGAATGGCTCCGTAGGTCGCAACTTCGTGTTCCGTTGCAAACACCGGAGCCGCCAAAGCCCACACCGCCAGAGAGAGTATGATGCGTTTTACCATTCATTATTGAATGTAGGGATGGCCAACGATTTTTGGAAGACTGTCGCATCCCTCTGAGTAGGCAAGATGAACACGCTCATCGATGGTGTTGCGCTTACTTGTGAGCAACCGTAGGCGAAATTATAGGCTTACTTTCAATATTTTAAATGGAGTTCGCTGACTTAGCGCCTCGCGCATTCCGCGACCGCTCGGGCCTTCAACTCTTTTCGGATCACCTTACCCGTCACCGTCATCGGCAATGCGTCGAGATACGTGACCTCCCTTGGATAAGAATAGGCCGCAAGCCGCGTCTTCACCCAGTCCTGTAGCTCATGTTCTGGCGGCGAGACGCCGTCTTTCAAAACCACATAGGCCTTCACGATCTCAGTCCGCAGCGGGTCGGGCTTGCCGACAACACCAACAGTTGCCACCGCTGGATGCGTCAGCAGGCAATCCTCGATCTCCGCCGGGCCAATGCGGTAGCCGCCCGACGTGATGACATCATCCTCGCGGCCGACAAACCGCACAAACCCGTCTTCGAGCACGCCCCGATCTCCGGTGATCAGCCACTCCCCTCGGAACTTCTCTTGTGTCGCTTCCGGCCTGTTCCAGTACTCCAACATCATGGAGGCGGCCCCTTTGCGAACCGCAATATCCCCCTCGCTATCCGTCAGTTGACCTGCTTCATCGACCACGGCGACCTCGAAACCCGGAACCGCCTTTCCGATTGCGCCCGGACGCGCCTCAAACAGTGCCGCGCAAGAGCTTGCCACCATGTTGCACTCCGTCTGCCCGTAAAACTCGTTTATGGTGACACCCAAAGCTGCCCTGCCCCAGGCCAACATCTCCGCCCCAAGGGGTTCGCCACCGCTGGCCACCGACCTGAGGCCGGGCAGACGTGCGTCTGCCGCCTTCAACATCCGAAGCGCTGTCGGCGGAAAGAACACGTTCCGAACGCCAGCTTTTTCGATAATGTCCGCGCACGCCTCAGGCACGAACTTCTCCATCCGGGCCGCGACGACCGGGACACCCAGCGCAAGCCCAGGCATCAACACATCGAAGAGCCCCCCAATCCAGGCCCAATCTGCAGGCGTCCAGAGCACATCGCCCTCTTGGCCCAGCAGGTCGTGGCTCATTTCCACGCCCGGGAGATGCCCGGTGAGCATGCGATGCCCGTGAACTGCGCCTTTCGGCGCGCCGGTGGTGCCGGATGTATAGATCAAACAGGCCGGTGTTTCTGGTCCGGTGTCGGCAAACCCATATACGGGGTCGCCCGCCAGTCCGCGCTCGGGAACCATGGGCACAGCCAAGTCCTGTAGAAGCGACGCACCAACTTCATCGGTGATCGCGAGGCGGCAGTCCGCATCCAACACACGCGTTTTCAAAGCGTCGTATTGAAACAGCTTGAACAAGGGGACGGAGATCGCACCCATCCGCCAAATCGCCAGATGGGCTGCGGCGCACCAAGCGTCCTGAGACCGCAACACGCCCACCCGATCGCCATAAGCGACACCGCGCGCCCGAAGCGCACCGGCCAGACATGCGGACATCGCGTCGAGTTGCGTGCCGGTGATATCGACCCTTTGCGGACCGGACAGATCAATGAGGGCGAGCGCGTCACCGCCGCTCAGGCACTGTTCGGCCATGTTCAGTTGTTCAGGAAGCGCCCATGCAAAGCCACTCCGAAGCGCATCGTATCCACGGGCAAAGGCAAGTCGCCGCCGCTCGGTCACTCGCTCCGAAGCTGGCAATACTCTTCAGTCGACTGCCCATTCAGGCAGGCCGTCATCTCATTTGTCAGAAGCGCAAGCTCTGAAATCTGGCACCCAAGGTTCGCCGCGTCAGCGCTGATCTGGACGCGGGCCTCTGCCACCGCGTTGCACTTGTCCTCAACGAATTTCGGCCAGGCCAGCATCAATCCGGACAGTTCCGTCATGCCGTCTTCGGTCAGGCGATCCAGCACGTCCTTTTCCGCCGCAAGCTTGGCCGAACGCCAGCGCTCCCGTTCCTGCGAAAGGCAGCCAAGGTGGCCTTCGCTGCCCACGTCTTCCCCGGCGCAGGGCGCGAACATCAGGTTGAGGCACTGATTCCATTCGGTTTCTGCGCCGATTCCCTCAAAACAAGACAGAACATCGTCCTGAGGCGTGTCGGCTCGCACGATCGTGGCCAGGACAATCGCCGACACGACCAGGATAACCCATGACCAGAGACGCAGAACCATTACAGCCCCATCCCGCTGCGCGTGATCAGGTTGCCCCGT